>CAYVRB010000052.1:0-26164 GCA_964453375.1 uncultured Alcaligenaceae bacterium | reverse complement strand
GTCGAGCCGGTCCAAGGCTTGACGTTCCACCCACGCGATTCCGGCGCTCGTCGCCGGACGGAAGGCCGTTTTCATGTCCGAGTCGATCGAAACCAACCCCGCCACCCCCAACGGCTTCGCCGCGCTCGGCCTCGACGAGCGGTTGCTCGCCGCGCTCAGCTACCCGACGCCCACGCCGATCCAGGAGCAGGCGATCCCGCACGTGCTCGCGGGGCGGGACCTCGTCGGCCAGGCGGGCACCGGCACCGGCAAGACGGCCGCGTTCGCCCTGCCCGTGCTGCACCGCCTCGCGCAGGCGAAGGCCGAGAAGCGCGACGCCGCGGCCCTCGTGCTCGTCCCCACGCGCGAACTCGCCATCCAGGTCGCCGACGCCATCCGCAAGTACGGCCGCGGCATCGGTCTCCAGGCCTTCGCCATCTACGGCGGCGAAGGCTACGGCGAACAGTACCGCGCCCTCCGCCGCGGCGTCGACGTCATCGTCGCCACCCCCGGCCGACTCGCCGACCATATGCGGAACAAGTCGTTCCCGCACCGCACCATCGCCGCCGTCGTGCTGGACGAAGCCGACGAAATGTTCGACATGGGCTTCGCCGACGAGATCGAGGCGATCCTGGCGGGGCTGCCGGCGGAACGGCAGACGCTGCTCTTCAGCGCGACGATGCCGCCGCGGATCGCGACGATCGCGGAGAAGTTCCTGCGCGACCCGATGAAGATCACGGTGGCGAAGGCGAAGACGGCCGCCGGCGAGAAGCCGCGCGTCCGGCAGACGGCGTGCGTCGTGCCCCGGGGCTTCAAGCCGGCCACGCTCGCGCGCATCCTCGGCATGGAAGACCCGACCGCCGCCATCGTCTTCTGCAAGACCCGCGGCGAGACGGAGGACCTCACGCGCCTGCTGCTCGAGAAGGGCTACCGCGCCTCCGCCCTGCACGGCGGCATGGAGCAGTTGCAACGCGATCGCGTCATGAAGCTCTTCCGCGAGGAGACGCTCTCGATCCTCGTGGCGACCGACGTGGCCGCGCGCGGGCTGGATATCTCGCACCTGTCGCACGTGGTGAACTACCACCTGCCGGAGTCGCCGGAAGTGTACGTGCACCGCAGCGGGCGCGTCGGCCGCGCCGGGCGGGAAGGCGTGGTGCTTACGCTGCTGGAGCCGCGCGACCAGCATTCGCTGAAGTTCATCGAACGGCTGACGAACGCGCCGATCCCGGTGCACAAGATTCCGACGGCGGCGCAGCTCAAGGAGCGCCAACTCGAGCGCACCGCCGAGCGCATCGCCGAGGCGATCGACGGCGGCGCCGGCGAGGAATTCAAGGCGATGCTGGACACGCTGCGGAAGACGCATGCGGACGAGACGATCCTGCTGGCGGCGCTCCAGCTCGCGCACCGGGCGGGCCAGCCGGCGGAGGACGACGTGGAGATTCCCGACGTGCTGCCGCGGAAGCCGCTGCCGCCGCAACGCGATGCGCGGCCGATGCAACGGGGTCGCGGGCCGGCGATGGGGCGGCTGTTCTTCAGCTTGGGCCGAGAGGCGGGCATCACGCCGCGCGACCTCGTCGGCGCCATCGCCAACGAGGCCGGCGTGCCGAGCCGCGACATCGGCCCGATCGAGATCGCGGACCGCTTCGCGCTGGTGGACTTGGTGGACGAAGCGTGCGACCACGTGGTGGAGCGCCTGCACGAAAGCCGCATCAAGGGCCGCAAGGTCGCCGTGCGAAGGGATCGCGCGCCTGTAAGATATTAAGCAGGAAGAGGATCACGAAATCCCGAAACGACGAAAACCCGAAATAACACGCTGTCTTTTTTCGATGTACCGTTCTTTCGGGTTTTCGTGATCTCCTGGGAGGCTATTCGATGCGTTCTCTTGTCATCCTCGTTTGTGTCGCTTCCATCGCCCAGGCCGAGGAGCCGAAGAAGCCGCGCTACGAGACGCGCAAGGACCACGACCCGGACGGCATCGGCAAATTCTACCTCAACCGCGAGATCGCGCACGTCATGGGCCACCAGGCCGCCGGCTGGCTCGACCGACCCGAACGCGAGAAGGAAGAAGACCCCGCCAAGCTCCTCAAGGCCCTCGACATCAAGCCCGGCATGACCATCGCCGACATCGGCGCCGGCAGCGGTTACCACGCCTTTCGCATGGCTTCGCTCGTCGGCGAGAAGGGGAAGATCCTCGCCGTCGACATCCAGCAGGAGATGCTGGACATCATGAACGCCCGCAAGAAGAAGCAGAAGATCGAGAACGTCGAGACGATCCTCGGCACCGAGACCGACCCGAAGCTGCCGGAGGGGAAGGTCGACCTGATGATCCTCGTGGACGTGTACCACGAATTCTCGCACCCCTACGAGATGACGGAGAAGATGGTGGCCGCCCTCGCGCCCGGCGGCCGGATCGCGTTCGTCGAATTTCGCCTCGAAGATCCGAAGGTGCCGATCAAGCTCGTCCACAAGATGAGCGAACGGCAGGTGATGCTGGAGATGGAGCAGTTCCCGTCGATCTCGCATCTGAAGACGGACAAGTCCCTCCCGTGGCAGCACATCGTGCTGTTCGAGAAGAAGAAGAAGTGACCGTTTAGCCGCGAGGCGCAGTCTTCGGAGCCGATCGCGCGGCGTCGAAATCATCGAATTGATCGACCGCCACTAATTGGATCGGAAGCGCGATGAGTACCGATGAATCGATAATTCAGGTTGATAGTACAGACGTTCAGCGCCACCGTTTCCTCACATTCATGCTCTGGTGGCTGGTCATCGGAAACATCGTCAGCATCTTCGTCGCTCCCTTCTTGTTCGTGTCGATTCGGCGGCAATCGATTCCGGACTTCCCCGAATGGGCAGGCTGGGTTTTCGCCGCCCTATCGATTCCCGCAGCGCTTTGCGCGGCAGCTTTGTTTCACTCGAGAAAGTGGGGCTTCTTCGGCTACGCTCTGGTTGCCTGTGCAGTGTTTGCGTTGAACGTCTACGGCGGAGTGAGCGCCGTCGCTGCGGCTCTCGGCTTTGGCGGGACGATTCTTCTCTTCATCGCACTTCAAATTGGGGGTGAGAAAAGGGCCTGGCCGAAATTGCGGTAGCGCGAGACGCATTACTCCGCGACAGGGTATAGCCCAGATCGAGAGCCATCAATCGAAACCTTCGCTCCGCCACGCGGGTAACTCCCTCCGCACGATCCCATCGCGGAGAACTTCCATGCGCTTCGTTCTTCCCCTCGCAATTCTGATTCTGACGCTGCCCGCTTCCGCCGCGGAGCCGCCGCTCGTCGAGAAGTACCTGCACTCCGGGCAGCTCGCCGTCGGCGAACAGGTCCTCGAACGCGAACTCAAGAAGAACCCGAAGGACGACCAGCTCCGCTTCGGCCTCGGCGTGATCCGCCTCGCGCTCGGCATCGAACGGATGTCGCAGACGATGTACGAATACGGGGCGAAAACCGATCTGCTCTTCCTCCGCATCCACGCCCGCGAAAACCCCGAACCGAACGCCATCACCTACGAGAAGTTCCGCGGCCTGCTCGACGACGCGCGCCGCGGCCTGATCGGCATCGACGCCACGCTCGCCGGCATCACCGACGACAACGTCAAGCTTCCGCTGCGCCTCGCCAAGATCAAACTCGACCTCGACGGCGATGGGAACGCGACCGACGATTTTTCCACGATCCTCCTCAAATTCCTCGGCGGCCGGGCCGAATTCCTGGCGAAGAACCCGGACTTTCTCGTCCACTTCGATCGCGGCGACGTGGCGTGGCTGCGGTCGTACTGCCACGTCGCCGCCGGCGCGATCGACCTCGGGCTTTCGGCCGACCTGAAGACCGAGTTCGAGCTGAGCGAGTGGCGGCCGTTCCCGAAGGTGCGGCCGAAGTTCGCCGGAACCGAAGTCGAGCGGCAGGAGAAACTCCGGCACGCGCACCAGGCGGTGCGGTTCGCGGAACCGGCGCGGCTGGGGCGCGTGCGCGAGCATTTCGTCCAGGTGGCAAAGCTCAACCGCGAGACCTGGCGATACATCCGCGCCGAGACGGACAACGATCACGAATGGCTGCCGAACCCGAAGCAGGCGAGCGTCATCGGGCTGCCGGTGAACGCCGCGATGGTCGACGGCTGGCTGGAGGCGATGGCGGAATTCGAGGAGATTCTGGAGGGGAAGAAGCTGCTGCCGATCGGCTTGCTGTTCCCGACCGACGGCAAGGGGCTGAACGTGAAGACGCTGCTGGACGATCCGCCGGCGTCGATCGAGATCGCGAAGCTCCAGGCGAAGGGGGTCGACGCGAAGTATCTGGAGAAGGGCGAATCGGCGGACCTGAACAAGCTGGTCGCGGTCCTGCGGCTCTTCGACGGCAACGCGATGGGAATGTACATGGCGTACTTCAACTGATGGACAACGACGCCGGCCTTCGATTAAGATGGTTCGGGGAGTCCAAAATGATGGAATTGACCGACCGACAAATCCAGGCGTTGAACCAACCGGCCGGCGCGCCGACGCGCCTCGTGAACCCGCGCACGAACGAAACCTTCGTCTTGGTCCCGGTCGAAGAATACGAACGCCTCACGGGCGAATCGTACGACGATTCCCCGTGGACGGCCGAGGAACGGCTTTCGCTGGCGTGGAAGGCCGGTGCCAGTGTCGGCTGGGACGACATGGACGAGTACGACGCGCTGCCGGAGAAACCATGAACCGGGGCGACGTGGTTCTCGTCCGTTTCCCGCATCCCTCCGGATTGCGGGGGAAGAAGCGGCCGGCCGTCGTCGTTCAATCGAATCTCTACGCGGGCCGCCTCGGAACGGTCGTCGTGGCGGAGGTCACCAGCAACCTGGCGATGGCGAACGATCCCGCGTGTCTATTCATCGATCTCACCACTCCGGACGGCGCCGCGACGGGATTGCTGCGCGATTCGGTCGTTTCGGGACTTCTCTTGGCGACGATCGACGCCCATACGATCGCGCAAGTGATGGGCGCATTATCCCCCAATTTGCTCGCCCGTTTGGACTTCTGCTTGAAGGCGGCCCTCGACATCCGGTGAAGGGGTGGACATGCCCGTGACGATCGGCGAGCGCGGCCGGGCGGTGACGCCCCTGCGGCCCACGGGGTACGTGGAAGTGAACGGCACGCGCCTGGAGGCGAAGCTCGCGCCCTCGCGCGCCGTCAACGTCGAGTCGGGTACGGAGGTCGTCATCGTCGGCGCCGACACCTTCGGGCTGAGCGTCCGCGCCGCCGCGGACGTGGCGAACCCGAACGACTTGCCCGACTACGGCGAGCCGGTGCCCACGCCGGCCGAGCAGGGCGAACTCCGCGACGAGCTGGAGAAGCGGAATTGGGAGGACGAGCAGGAAGGAACGAAACGAGACCTTCAGAAAGAGACGATGATCTTCGTCGTCCCGCTCGTCATCCTGTTCGCGGGCGGGCAATATCTGCTGGGCCTGCAGGCCGCCGTCGCCATCGCCGTGGCTTGGGTCGTCATCTTCTTCGGCCTGGGCCTCGCGCTCGCCTTCTTCGGCTCGGAAGGCTAACCCGCCGGCGGCGGATTCGGGTTGTCCTCGCGCGGCGTCTCGCGGATCCGTTGCAACCAGCCCGCCACCGATTCCGGCTTCAGCACGCTCCGCATTTCCACCCGCGACCGCAACGCCGGATGCACCGGAGCCAAAAATCCGATCGCCCAGCGCCGCGGCATCTCCGGCTTCGCCAGCAGCACCACCTTCATCCCGTCCAGCTCCACGATGTCCCGCGGGTACAGCTCCGCCCAGACCCACCACGGATGGTACGGATGCGCCTTCTCCATCGTCTCGAGGCCCCCGTCGGGCTGGAGCGCCGGCCATTGGTAGAACTGCCAGATCGCGCGATCGAAGACTTCGCCCTTCTCGTTCATCAGGTCGCCGGCCTTCCACTCGGCGGCGGTCACGGTATCCACCATCCGTTCGCCCTTGGCGATCCGCACGAGCACCTCGTAGGCGCGCTCGCCGGTCCAGTCGGCGGCGGTGGGGTGCCCGAGCAGCGCGTCCTGGAGCAGCGTGAAGAAGTGGGCGTTGCTGCGCACCGCGTGGAGGCGGACGATGAAACCAAGCTCGCGGTCGAGGTCCAGCACCAGCACGTCATCGTTGTCGCTGGCGAGCAGGACCTCGGCGAGGAAGTGCGCGTAGGGGTTGAAGGCGCGCGCCTCAACGGCGGCGATCACCAGTTCCTCGTGGGTCCGCGCCCGCTCGCGCAGCTCGGCGGAGCGGCAGAGCATCGTCATCGCCGCGCGGCCGTTGAACCCGAGGCCGAGGAACTCGCGCATCCGCAGCGCCGTCTCGGGCGAGCGGTTCGCGAGTTCCTCCCAGCGGTCTTCGGGGATGGTTTCGAGGTTGGCGGTGCCGATCAGGGCGGTCAGTTGTTCGCTCAGCTCCTTGGCGCCGCGGAGCTGGCCGGCGAGGCGGTCGAGGATCGGCGCGACGCAGGTGCCGGGATCGGCGCCGTGCTCGACGGCGATGCCGCAGGTGTTCGCGAGGCAGGAGAACTCCCAGATCGGCAGTTCGGGGTCGTGCAGCCGCGCGGCGAGGGCCTGGAAGACCGGATTGCGCTCGGCATCGTCGCGCGCTTGGAAGACCGATTCGAGGAACTCGTAGGTCTTCTGGAATCGGTCGCGGACCTCGTCGGCGTCGTTGGAGGCGGTGCGCTCGAGGAGGAGCTTGACGAACCGGTCGGCGAGTTCGTCGGGTGAGAACGGCGTGGCCACGGATCGCTCGGTGTAGGAGTTTGAATCCGCGGCGGAATAGCGAAGCTGGCGGGGCTGCGTCAAGGGGGAAGCGAATCAAGCTGCGGGATCCGAGACGATGTTGGGTTTTGCCGTGACATTTCCTTCCTTCGGATGCGGGTGAGCCACTGGAGATGAAACACCGAGGGCGCGCGGGGGCATCGGTTGTCGCGCGGGAAACCTAACGGGGATTCGGCCGGCCGCTTTTGATCGCTCGGCGAGGGCACGGGCCAGAGTATGCGCATCGTCGCCGTGTCGTGCGGCCAACTCGTCCCGAAGACGTCGAATTTCTCCGAGGATGTCAAATTCTTTCATCGTCGTTTCCTCCCAGGAGCTCCGCCGGCGTGCAGATGGATGGCGGCTCGTATCCGGCGGCTCGGCAAACCGCTTCCACGCGCGGCCGCAAGACCGGGTTGGCAATGTGACGGCAGTTCCAAGTCACCAGCAACTCGATCCCGTGGACTGCGGCCAGAGCGATGTGGGTGGCATCCGCGACCGCGTTGGGCGGTAGTGGAACATCTCTCACGAGGGCCTCGGCCAACGCGGCCGCGTCCGCCCCATGTTCCAAGATCGGCAGGTCGGACAACGCCGCCAGGCGCGCCGATGCGGCCAACGGATCGCCGGCACCGCATTCTTCGAGCAACAATTCCGATCCCACCAGTTCATAGTCCGAACGACGGGCCCACCACAAGACGGTCTGTTGCTGTTCGGCCGCGCGAATAGTCGCGGCTCGGCCGCGCGGTCAAATAACTCGGTATAGTCGTCTCGATGTAAGCGCGGGGCTTCATATCCGAATCGTACGGCGGGGGTCGATCGAGCACAAGCGATTCAGGGCAAGTACGCAGGCAGGTCGGATCGAATCGTTGATCGCGATGAATTCGTCTCGAGAAGAGTGCGCCAGCCCTCGAATCTCATTTTGACCCGGGGATATTCAGGCATTCATCGACCCGTCATTTTCACGTTCTCCCCGCCGCTTCGACAGGATCCCACGAAAACTGAAGTCTCTTTTGCCAGTGTGCGCCTCATATTTCGCGCCGGCGCGTCAAATCGCGGAAAATCCTTTCGGTGGGGCGCTTCGCGACGAATGGTCAAAACCGGCGCTCTCGATGCGGCCGGAAAAACTGAAGGGACCGATGCAACCCGGTCGAATGTAATCGTCGTGGGAAACGATTTGCTACGACACGGAAACTAGGTAAGGCGCGAAAAAACGATTCAGGTGGACCGCGCCTTGCGTCCTTCGAGGTTCGTTCTAGGGTTTCGTGCCCAACGAACGGTCGAGCCGAGGGGACGCGACCGGTTTCCAAACCCAACACACGCCACTTCGGGTGGCAGTCCGCCGACATCGGCGGGCGGACGAGCGGACCGCGCGACAACCCCTCGTGGCGCGCGGTGGACCCGACGGGTTCGCGTCCGCGACGGCAACCGACACGAGGGGGACAACGTGAAGCAGAAGAACCTGATTCTGATGGTCGTCGCGGTCGGCTGCGGATTGGCGGCCGCGTTCCTGACCTCCCGGATGAGCGCGAAGCCGGCGACCGAGCAGGTGCCGCAGAAGGACGTGCTGGTGGCGGCGAAGGATTTGAATCCGCCGACCAAGTTCACCAAGGAGGCGCTCAAGGACCTGGTGAAGCGGAAGCGGATGAACGCGGCCGACGTGCCGGACAACGCGATCGAGACGGAGGAGGAACTGATCGACATGACGCTGCACCGTCCGGTGACGGCGAATGTCTTCCTCCAGAAGACGGACGTGAACAAGAACGAAGGGCTGACGCCGCCGATCGGGAAATCGGGGCTGATGTCGGTGAAGCTGCCGCTGGCGCAGGTGACGCCGTTCATCAAACCGACGAGCCGCGTGAACCTGCTGGGGACGGTGACGAACCAGAACAATCGGAAGGTCGGCGGCCGGGTGCTGATCCCGAACATGCACGTGATGGCGGTGGACACGAACTACGTGCCCGCGCCGGGCGCCCCGACGGGCATCATGCAGGTGCAGGTGATCACGCTGGCGGTGTCGAATGACGAGGCGACGCTGATCCGGATGGCGGAGACGGCGAACGTGACGATGAGCTTCGTGCTGATCGGCAAGGCCGAGGAAGCGGCGAACACGCCCACGGAGTGGAACATCGACGAGGTGATCGGCTGGATCAACGACGCGGTGGCGGGCGGCGGCGGGAACGGCGAGCAGAAGGTGCCGGAGACGACCCCGACGCCGGTGCCGGCGCCGATGTTCGTGAAGGTGCCGGTGGCGACCGAGGACCTGCCCGCGGGCACCGAACTGACCGACGACGTGATCACGCAGAAGTTCCGCATGGTGGACTTCGTGGAGGCGCCGACGACGGCGGTGATCGACCTGAAGGCGAGCATCGGGCACTTCCTGGCGAAGGAAGTGTCGGCCAACCAGTTCCTGCCGAAGTCGGCGGTGAGCAAGACGGCCCCGAAGAAGCCGGAGGAACCGAAGGTGAAGGCGGCGCCGACGGACGACGCGGCGACGCCGAAGCCGATGACGGATCTGCCGAACGAAACGAAGCCGGCCCCGAAGGAAGTGAAGAAGAAGGCGACGTTGGACAAGAGCATCACCGGGCCGAGCGGGACCAAGACCTTCCGCTACGAGCAGCAGGACGACAAGACCTGGAAGCTGCAGGGCGAAGTGCAGCCGGACGGCAGCGTGACGCCGGTCAACGGCGTCGCCCCGGCGGAGAAGAAAGAAGACAAGAAGGCCGAACCGGCCCCCGCCTCGGGCGAAGGCCGGATCAGCTGAGAACGACGAACCTGGTTCGGCCGCGCGGAGCGCGGCCGAACGACGAAACGGCTCCCGCCCGGATGGCGGGAGCGCGGCCCGCTCCCCCAGCGGGCACGACGTCCGGCCAGGCGATCCGCCCGATCGACTGTACGTGCGGGCGGGTGGACCCCGCTGACCTTTAGCGAGAGAGGTGAAAGGATGCACCCGTTCAAACTGACCCGCCGGCTATTGCTCGGCGGACTCGTGGCGGCGGCCGGTCTGTCCTTGACGGAGCCCAGCCCCGCCCAGGCGCAACCCAAAGCCGCGGCCCCGAAGGACGCCGGCGGCAAACCCGCGAGCGTGCGGTTTGGCAAGACCGGCGAACTTCTCGTGCCGCTCTCCGGCCTCGTGAAGTTCGAACCGAAGCTGCCGCCCGGCGTGCACGTCGCCACGACCGAAGTCGGCAACGACCAGATCGTGCTGACGCGGCCCGATCCGGACAACCCGGACGCGATCCTGATCGTCGGGCAGAACTCCGGGGTGACCCGGCTGACGTTCGCCCTGACGAACATGACGAAAATCGAATACGAGGTTTTGGTCCAACCGGATTACGAGCTGCTGAAGAAGGTGATTCAGCGGGCGGTGCCGACGGCGAGCGTGGAAGTGCTCCCCGGCGTCGGCAGCGGCATCATCCTGACGGGCTACGTGAACAAGCCGTCGGACGCCGACATCATCACGCGGATCACGCAGAGCGCCGCCGGCACCGGAGCCGCCGGCGGCAGCAACGTGATCAACGCGATCCAGGTCGGCGGCCCGCAGCACGTGATGATCGAAGTGGTCGTCGCCCAGGTGAACCGGTCGGAACTGCGGTCGCGCGGCGCGGACTTCTTCATCAACGGGAATTCCGGCTCGTTCGCCAGCCTGATCAGCAACCTGATTTCGTCCCAGACGGCGAGCTTCACGGGCATTGACGGGGGCCGGGTTTCCGCGGACGCGAACCTGCGGGTCGGGCTGGCGTCGCCGCAGATCTTCGTCGCCTTGCGGGCCTTGCGGTCCGAGGGCCTCACGAAGATCCTCTCGGAGCCGAAGATCACGACGCAATCGGGCCGGTCGGCGGTGATCCGCTCCGGCGGCCAGCAGGCGGTGCTCAGCGCGACCGGTGGCGGTCTCGGCAGCATCAGCGTGCAGTTGGAAAACGTCGGCACGACCCTCGAAGTCCTGCCGATCGTGTACGGCGACGGGAAGATTTATCTCGAAATCAACCCGTCGATCCGCGCCCGGAACGACGGCCTCGGGATCCAGACCTCGGCCGGCTTCTCGCCGGGGTTCACCGAACAGTCCACCCGGGCGACCGTGGTGCTGGAATCGGGGCAGACCTTCGCGATCGGCGGGCTGCTGGAGACGACGGCGCAGGCGGTGAACACGAAGGTGCCCTTCATCGGGGATCTCCCGTTCGTGGGCGCGGCCTTCAGCACCGTGCGGTACGACGAGCGCGAGCAGGAGCTGGTGGTGCTCGTCACGCCGCGGTTGGTGGACGCCCTGGACTGCAATCAGGTGCCCCGCCGACTTCCCGGCCGCGAGACGCGCACGCCGGACGATTATGAACTATTCTTGGAAGGCCTGATCGAAGCCCCCCGGGGCCAACGCCAGGTCTGGAACGGCCGGTGCTACAACGCCGCCTACAAGTGCGACCCGACGTACGGCATCTTCCCCGCCAAGGGAAATGTCTGCAACCCCGCGACCGGCGGTTGCACGACGACGACGGGCCTGCTGACCGGGAGCTGCCCGGTGCCGACGACGCTCCCCGGGGCGCTGTCGGCGAAGCCGAAGTCGGTGCCGCTGGAAACGGCGGTGACGCTGGAACCGGAGCCGCTCCCGGCGGTGCAGCCCGCGACGGCGGAGACGCCGGTGGAAACGCCGGCCCCGACGACCGCTCCGGCTCCGGTGGAGACCGCGCCGGTGCCGGAAACGCCCGCGGCTCCGGTGCCCGCCCCAGCCGAGCCGCAACCGTCGACCGGCGGCACGCTGCCGCCGATCCCGGCCGAGACGCCGGTGCCGCTCCCCCCGGTGGAGGAGCCGGCGAAGCAGTAACGCGATCGCGCCCGCGCGGCTCGCGGTGGTCGGCCCCGGAGGTTCCGGGGCCGACAGCCGTCGCCGTGGGCGCCGGACGGAGCGATTGAGCCGACCCCAGGCCCCGCGGTGATGCCGTCATGCAACGAGTAGCCATCGTCGATCCGACCGAGTCGTCCCGCGAGACGTTGCGCACGCTGCTCTTGGGCGTGGACTTCGTCTGGCTCGAAGCGGAATGCGCCCGGTACGAATACTTCTTCGACGTGATCGCCCAGTCGATGCCGGACCTCGCGATCGTGTCGCTCGACGCCGACAAGCCGCGCGCCTTGCAGATGATCGGCCAGCTCGCCGTCGAACATCCGAAGCTCCCGATCCTGACGATCAGCAAGGACCACCAGGCGCTCCTGCTCTCGCTGCAGCGCGGGGCGAAATACTTCCTGACCGAGCCGGTGGAACTCGAAGACCTGCTCTCCGCGCTGCGGCGGGCGCTCGGCGAGAATACCAGCCTGCAGGAAACGTCCGTCTCGAACGGCCAGGTGTCGAGCGTGATCCCGCGGCCGGCGGCGCCGTCGTCCGTCATCGCGGTGCTCGGGTCGCGCGGCGGCGTCGGCACCACGACGCTCGCCGTCAACCTCGCCGCCACGCTCGCCAACGATCCGAACCACGCCGTCGCCCTGCTCGACCTCGACCTCGCGCTCGGCGATGCCGACATCGCCGTCGAAGTGCAAGGGATGGAAAACATTTCCATCGCCGACCTGGCCCGCAACATCCAGCGGCTCGACATGAACTTCCTCAAGCGGGCGCTCGTCAAGCACGAGGCCACGGGGCTATCGATCCTGCGCCACCCGCTCGAAATCCAGGACATGGGCGTCATCCACGAGTCGCACGTCGAGCGGATCGTGAACCTCCTGAAGATCAGCTACACGCACCTGGTGCTGGACCTGAGCAAGGCATTCCTGCCGACCGACCTCATGGCGCTGCGGATGGCGGACCAGATCCTGCTCGTGGCGCAGTTGGAGCTGGGCAGCCTGCGGAACGTCGTGCGGTTGAACCACCTGCTGAACAACACCGAGGAGCAACTCGGCGAGCGGGTGCGCGTGGTGGTGAACCGCGTCGGCTCGGAGGCGGTGGAGGAGGGAATCAGCCTGGCCAAGGCCAAGGAGGTCATCGGCCGGGACATCTTCTGGCAGGTGCCGAACGACTCGAAGGCGGTGATCCAGGCGCGCGTCGCCGGCCAGCCGATGGTCAAGCACAACCCGAAGAGCAAGATCCAGCAGAACATCCAGGGCCTCGCCCAACTGGTCTGCGGCCGCGTGGCGGCCTCCGCCCCCGGCGCCACCGACAGCAAGAAGGGCTGGTTCTCGTTCGGGAAGAAGTGACCGCAACCGGATTCGCACCGACGGACGACACTGAGGACGGACGATGTCGCGCTTGCAACAGGGAATCTCGAAACTCAACAGCCTGAGCGGCCAAAGCTCGAGCGGGCTGGCGGGCCTCAGCCGCCTGTCCAGCCCCAGCTTCGGCGGGTCCAACGGCAGCAGCGGCGGCAAGAACCTCGAGGAACTCAAGCGGCAGATCCACGCGAAGCTCGTCGAACGGCTCGACTTCACGCGGATCAAGGACCTGTCCAGCGACGCGATGCGCAAGGACATCCGCAAGGTCATCGAGCACCTGTGCGACACCGAGAACCCGCTGCTCAACCGGATCGAACGCGAGAAGCTCATCGAGGAGGTGCTCGACGAGACGCTCGGCTTCGGCCCGCTCGAGATCCTGCTGAAGGATCCGACGATCAGCGACATCCTGGTGAACGGGCCGAAGAAGGTGTACGTCGAACGGCGCGGCAAGCTCGAACGGTCGGACGTGGTCTTCCGCGACAACGACCACCTGATGCAGATCATCGACCGGATCGTGTCGAAGATCGGCCGGCGCGTCGATGAAACGAACCCGATGGTGGACGCCCGCCTGCCGGACGGCTCGCGGGTGAACGCGGTGATCCCGCCGATCTCGCTCGACGGCGCGAGCCTCAGCATCCGGCGCTTCGGCTCGAACCCGCTGAAGCTCGAGGACCTGCTGAACTACAAGGCGTTCACGCCCGAGATCGCCATGCTCCTGGAGGCGTGCATCAAGGCGCGCCTGAACGTGGTCATCAGCGGGGGCACCGGTTGCGGCAAGACGACGCTCCTGAACACGCTGTCGAGCTTCATTCCGTCGGACGAGCGCGTCATCACGATCGAGGACGCGGCGGAACTGCAGCTCCAGCAGGACCACGTGGTGCGGTTGGAGACGCGGCCGCCGAACATCGAAGGCAAGGGCGCGGTGACGACGCGGGACTGCGTGCGGAACGCCCTGCGGATGCGGCCCGAGCGCGTCATCATCGGCGAATGCCGGGGCGGCGAGACGCTCGACATGCTCCAGGCGATGAACACCGGCCACAGCGGCTCGATGACGACGCTGCACGCGAACACGCCGCGCGAGGCGCTCAGCCGGCTCGAGACGATGATCCTGATGGGCGGGATCGACCTGCCGATCAAGGCGATGCGGCAGCAGATTTCCGCCGCCGTGGACCTCATCATCCAGGCGAACCGCCTGCAGGGCGGCCCGCGGAAGATCACGAGCATCACGGAAGTGAACAACATGGAGCAGGACGTGATCATCATGCAGGAGGTATTCCGCTACCGGCAGTTGGGGATCGACCAGAACGGCCGCGCGTTCGGCCAGTTCGAGGCCACCGGCGTGCGGCCGACGTTCGTCCCGCGGCTGGAGCAGAAGGGCGTGAAGCTGCCGAGCAACATGTTCGCCGAGCGCGTGCTGTTGCGGGATTGACGGGAGATCAACCGCGGCCAGGAGGGCGCGCGGACGACGAGCGGCGACCGAACGGCCCGCTCGCCCAGGGATTCGGGCAACGCATCCGGTCCGGGACCGGACGCGAGCCGGCGGGAACCATCCCGTTCAGGTGTTAGCCATGAGTCCGCTGGTGCTGTCGGTATTGGTGGGGGCCTTGGTGGTCGGGGCCGTGCTGGCCGTGATGCTGGCCTTCGCCGGGAAGAACGACGGCCGCGCCACCGAGCGCCTCGACGCGCTCGTGGGCCGCGGCAGCCGCCGCGAATCGTCGGCCGATCTGCTCCTGAAGCAGACGCTGATGACGATCGATCGCAAGACGGTCTTTGACAAGTTGACCCCCGAATTCTTCAACGTCACGCGCATGGTCGAGCAGGCCGACGCGAACATCAAGCCGAGCGCGCTGTTCGGCATCGGCCTCGGCGTCGGCTTCGTCGCCTTCGTCATGGCCATCTGGACCGTGAACGTCTACGTCGCGCCGATCATGTTCGTCGTCGCCTTCCCCCTGCCGTTCCTCTGGCTGGCGTGGAAGCGGAAGAAGCGCCTCGACAAGTTCGCCCAGCAACTGCCCGACGCCCTCGAACTCACCGCCCGCGCCCTGCGCGCCGGCCACTCGCTCGCCGCCGGCATGCACGTCGTCGCCGAGGAGATGCAGGCGCCGATCGCCAAGGAGTTCAACCGCGTCTACGAGGAGCAGAACCTCGGCATCCAGCTCGAGGACGCCATGAAGAACATGGCCGAACGCGTGCCGAACCTCGACCTGAAATTCTTCATCACCAGCGTCGCCATCCAGCGGCAGACCGGCGGCGACTTGGCGGAAATCCTGGACCGGATCGGCTACGTCATCCGGGAGCGCTACAAGATTCTGGGCCAGGTGAAGGCGCTCTCGGCCGAAGGCCGGCTGTCGGGCGTGGTGCTGATCGCCCTACCGATCGGCCTGTTCTTCCTGATGCTCTTCATGAAGCCCGATTACGAAAAACTGCTCTGGACCGATCCGATGGGGATCAAGATGTCGATCGGCGCGCTGGTCGCGATGCTCATCGGCGCGTTCGTCATCAAGAAGATCGTGGACATCAAAGTTTAATGGGACTCGGGATTCGGTCGCTCGAACCCCCCTGACTCCCGCCACCTGGAGTTCTCACCGTGGACCTGTTCGCGTTCATCTCGGCCGGCGACGCGTCGCCCATCATGGTGTTCTTCGCCATCATGGTCGGCACGTTCTGGCTGCTGTCGTTGATCTCGCAGCGGAACAGCCAGGCGGAGGAGCGCCTGGAGCGGATCGGGCGGCCGAAGTCGCTCGCGGAATTGGAGATCAATGATCGGGAGTCGAATAACCGATTTAAAGGGTTGAAGGACCAACTGTCCAAGTTCGGGGCGGCGATGGAGCCGCAATCGGACCTGGAGAAGAATTCGCTCAAGGTGACGCTGGCGAACGCCGGGTTCCGCCACGAGAGCGCCCCGGCGATCTACCAGGGGCTGCGGGTGGCGTGCCTGCTGCTGTTCTTCGTGCCGTCGGCGCTGTTCTTCTTCATGACGATGGGTTTCGGCATGAAGGCGCTGCAGTACGTGGTGGCGATCACGGGGATCGGGTTCTACCTGCCGCAGATCATCCTGGCGTTCCTGAAGAGCACGCGGCAGAAGGAAATCTTCGTGACGCTGCCGGACGCCTTGGACTTGCTGGTGGTGTGCGTGGAGTCGGGCCTCGGCCTGGACGCCGCGATGCGGAAGGTGACGGACGAGATGCGAGGCCACGCGAAGGTGATTACGGAGGAATTCGCGTTGGCGAACCTGCAGTTGCAGATGGGCCGGCCCCGCCGCGAGGTGCTCCACGACCTCGGCGTGCGGACGGGCGTGGACGACGTGCGCGCCCTGGCCGCGATCTTGATCCAAGCCGACCGCTTCGGCTCCAGCATCGCGCAGGCCTTGCGCGTGCAGTCCGACTCGATGCGGACCAAGCGGCGGCAGATCGCCGAGGAGAAGGCGGCCAAGACCGCGGTGAAGCTGATCTTCCCGCTGGTGTTGTTCATCTTCCCGGCGGTGTTCGTGGTGCTGGTCGGCCCCGCGGCCATCCAGATCTACCGCAACCTGATTCTCAAGGCCAACCCGGGCGGCGGTTGATCCCCGGCCGGTTGATGCGACCCCGATCCCGGGCAGGACGCCCGAAGGTTTTTCAAGGAGGAAACGCGATGTTCCAGTACCACCGGATCGCCTTCGTGGCGGCGGCCGCCTGCGGGCTGGCCGCGACCGGCTGCCACTCGGCCGACCGCCGCGCCGAACGCCCCGGCCTCGGGGAACGCTACCGCAACGCGGTCGATCCCTCGTGGCCCGAACGCTACAACCACACGGCGCGCCAGGAAACCCTCGCGCCGTTCCAGGTCCAGGCCCAGAACGGCATGTACCTCGACCAGACCGTGTGGAACTACCACTTCGAGCCCGCGACCGACAAGCTCTCGGCCGCCGGCATCGAACGGCTCGATTACCTGGTCCGCAAGCGCGGCCTGCCCGAAGGCAAGGTCTACCTGCAGACCGCCCGCGACGTCGGATTCGATCCGAACGCGCCCGAGAAGTACGCCGACTCCCGCCGCGATCTCGACACGCGCCGAGCGGCCATGATCCACAAGTACCTCGCCGCCCAGACGGCGGGGTCGCCGACGACCTTCGAGATCCAGGTCCACGACCCCGCCGATCCGGGCTTCCCGGCCCAGTTCCTCGGCAACGCGGTCCGTAGCTTGGGTACGCAGTACGGCGCCAACATCGGCGGCGGCGGCGGTGGAGGCGGTGGCGGTGGCCAAGGCGGCGGCGGCCAAAGTGGCGGCGGCGCCCAGGGCGGTGGCGGCGGCCAGACCGGCGGCGGCCGCTGATCCGCGATGCGAGATTCTCGCCGCCCGACCGGAGGCCTTGCGGCCGCCGGTCGGGTTCGGCCATTGATGCGACGACGAGACTGGAGAACGACACCATGACGCGCACCCTGTCGACCGGATTGCTGGCGCTCGCGTTGTTCGCGGCCACCGCCGCGCCGGCGCCCGCGGCCGAACCCCTCTTCGCCGCCAAGACCGCCGTCCAGAAGTACTGGGACGGCTTCAAGGAATACTGGGGCGGCGCCTTCAAGAACCAGAGCGCCGTGACGATGGTGGTGCTCGGCACCGGCGCCGTCGCGCTCTTCATCATCACCCGCGGCAAGTGGAAGAAATAACCACCGCGACCGAAGTCCCTCGCGCGAACCCACCCCGAGATCCGCAGCATGACCACGCTCCGACCGCCCGTCGTCGATTGGGAATCGAGCAACCCCGCGCCGGAGGTGCCGACCGCGCCCGACACCCTCAAGGAGTGCGGCCTCACGCAGTCCTTTCTGGCGGACCTGATCCAAAAGACGATCTACGCCAAGGGCCCGATGGTCGGCCGCGACCTCGCTCAGTTCCTCTGCCTCCCCTTCAAGATCATCCGCGACACGCTCCGCTGGTTGAAGGACGAGAAGATCATCCAAGTGGACGGCGGCGACCTCGTCGGCGAAGTGAGCTACCGCTTCAGCCTCACCGACCTCGGCCGCGCCCGCGCCCACGAGGCGACCAAGCAGTGCGCGTACGTCGGCCCCGCGCCGGTGCCGATCGAGGACTACGTCGAACAGTGCTACCGCCAGGCGGTCACGGGCCTGCAATGCTACCCGGAGGCGTTGCGGGCGCCGTTCGCGCACCTGGTGCTCAAGGAAGACATGTTCAACGCCATCGGCCCCGCGATCATCAGCGGCCGGTCGGTGTTCATCTACGGCCCGCCGGGCAACGGCAAGACGGCCATGGCGCGCTCCATCGGCGAGTTCATGAACACCGCCGGCGGCTCCATCTACGTGCCCTACGCCTTCGTCGCCGACGGCAACATCGTCACGGTGTACGACCCCTCGCTGCACATCGCCGACGACACGCCGATGGAGTTCGGCGACGAGGCCGACGCCGCCGTCCGCCGCCTCCTCAACACCGGCTCCGCCGACGGACGCTGGATCCGCATCCGCCGCCCCGTCATCGTCACCGGCGGCGAATTGAACCTGGAAATGCTCGACCTGCGCTTCAACAAGGAATCCAACTTCTACCAGGCGCCGATCCACTTCAAGGCCAACGGCGGCGTCTTCCTCATCGACGACTTCGGCCGCCAGCTCTGCAGCCCGAAGGAATTGCTCAACCGCTGGATTCTCCCGCTCGAAGACCGGCACGACTTCCTCACGCTCGCCAGCGGCAAGAAGATCCAGGTGCCGTTCGAGCAGCTCATCATCTTCAGCACGAACCTCGACCCGAAGCAGTTGGTGGACGACGCGTTCCTGCGGCGGATCCGGCACAAGGTGGGGATCAACGCGCCGACGCAGGACGTGTACCAACGGATTTTCAGCGGGGTGTGCAAGAAGCTGGGGATGAACTACGACGCGGGGGCGATCGAGTACCTCTACGAGCGCTATTACAATCGGGGCCGGTCGCCGCGGGCCAGCGATTGTCGCGATTTGCTGGAAATCGTGCAGTCGATCTGCCGATACAGACGGCAACCCGTGCATTTAACGCGCGACCTGATGGTCGAGGCCGCGAGCAGTTTCATCGCGGAGTTCCAATAGGGATTTCCTCAAGTTTCCGGGGATCGGCGCCATGGATGGCAAATGCTGGAAGGCCCTGGTGGCCACGTCGCTCCTCGCCGCCAGCGCCGGCTGCCGGACCGGATCGAAGACCACGTCGGGGATGCCCGCGCCGCCGGCGGCGGCTCCGGGGAACGCGGTCTCGCGGATGTTCAAGCCGAAGCCGGCCGGACCGGTGCCGCAGTTCCAACCGGTGGACGCCGCCGTCGCCGACGCCGGGAAGAAGAAAGGCCCGCTCAAGGCGGAGACCGTCGCCGCGCTCGCCAACGCCCAGGTCGGCGCCGCCTTCGACTTCCAGGAGGAGGGGAAGGCCAACCCGAACCTCGATCGCCTCGCCGACGACGCCCGACAAAAGTTCCAGAAGGCGCTCGAGCTCGACCCGAAGAACCGCGACGCGCTGCAAGGCCTCGCGCGGCTCTACACGCGCATCGGCGACCGCGACCGCGCCATCGCCACGCTCCAGACGCTGCAATCGCACTACCCGAACGACCACAAGATCGCCTACGAACTGGCGCTGACGCACGCCCGCTTCGAGGACTGGACCAACGGCATCGCCGCGTGCCGCAACGCGCTCGCCGGCGACCCGGAGAACCGCCGCTACCACAAGACGCTCGGCATCCTGACGGCGCGCACCGGCAACTTCGAGGAAGGCTTTACGACGCTCGCCGGCGTGATGCCCGAAGCCGAGGCGCGCATGACGTTGGCGAAGGTGCTGGCCGACTCCGACCGCCCCGAGATGGCGGACCAGCAAGTGAAGCTCGCGATCAAGGCCGACCCGAATTTCGCCCCCGCCCACGAATGGCTCGCGGCCCGCAAGGCCCCGGCGGCGGCGCCGGCCCCGGACGCGATTCAACCCGTCGAGTTCCGCGTGCCCGACGGGAAGTGAGAAAAGTCATCGCAGGATATGCCGGGGCGGGATCGCCCCGGTTTTTCGTTTCATGAGATCGCCGCCACCGCCGCCACGATCGTCGCCACGTCCGCCATCGCGCCGACGCCGACGTCGCCGCAGGCGAGCGCCTTCGACACCGGCGCGACCACGCGCAGCCCCTTGCAGCGGTCGTTCATCACCGGCACGAGCTGGTCCTGATCCAGGTGGCCGGGGATGTGCCCGGCGCCGAAGTCGGCCGCGATCGAGCGCAGGTGGCGGCGCGTGAAGCTGTTCTCCCACATCAGCGTGTTCATGGCCGGGGCGAGCACGACCGGCTTCGCCGGGTCCCACGCGCGCCAGACGCACGCGAGCGCGTTGTCGCACAGGCCGAGCGCGAGCTTCGCCAGCGTATTCGCGTCCAGCGGGGCGATGAGGAAGAGGTCCGCCCACTTGCGGAGTTCGATGTGCCTCACGGCGTCGCCGCGCGCGTAGCGCTCGCCGGGCCATTCGTCGGCGTCGCGCACCAGATCGCAGCCGAGCGCCGCCGGGTTGAAGAAATACGTCGCGGCGTCGGTGGCGACCGCCGTCACCGCGTGGCCCTTCGCCAGCAGCGCCGCCGCCAACTCCGGCGCCTTCACCGCCGCCACGGAACCGGTCAGCCCCAGCAACACGTTACTCATGGTCGTGCCAGCTCCCCTGCCCGGTGCGGCGCATGTGCTCGATGACGAGCATGAGGCGGTCGGCGACCTCGCGCCGCGGCACGCGCTCGTAGCGCCCGTCCACCGGCCCGATCAGCGACCAGTGCGCGAACGAATCCATGGTGCTGGCGACGACGAGGTCGGCGCCGGACTGCTTGCGAGTGAACTCGGCGGCGCCGCGCAGCTCGCCGTCGCTCTTGCCCACCTCGATGGTGAAGCGGACGACGAGGCCGCGATAGCCCCACTCGCGCAGCCGTTCGATCAATCGCGGCGCGCGCACCAGCCGCACCCACAGCTCCGGCTCGGCGGCGTTGATCCGGTCGGCCGGCTGCTCCACCATTTTCGGCTTGCCGCGCGCGTCCCATTCCTTCGTGCGCGCGTTGAAATAGGTGCCGAGTTCCGGCGCGAACGTGCCGGCGACGAGGTAGTCGGTGGCGCCGGCGGCGTGGATGACGACGTCGTACGCCTTGGAGCGCACCTGCTGCTGCACGAGCGCCGCGAGGTCGTCCACGGAGGCGTAGATGACGGGCTGTAGGCGGCGTTCCGAGAGGCCGGCGTCGGCGGGGATTTCGGGCAGCCGTTCGGGGTTCGAGGTGACGAACGTGACCGTGTGGCCGCGGGCCCAGGCGATCTGCGCGATCTGCGCGCCGGTCCGCCCGGTGAAGATCGTGCCGACGCGCCGCACCTTGTCGATGGGCGAGCTGGGACTGCCGGCGGTGATGAGAAGGTTCATCGAAATCGATCGCGGGTGGACGTGGGAGAATTGTACGCGATGGGATACGGACCGTGTGCGCCGTTTCGCGGCGAGGCGGAGTCTTCGGAGCCGAGCGCGGGACCGACGACCAAAAAGCGACCCCGTTTAGCGGCGAGGCGGAGTCTTCGGAGCCGAGCGCGCGACTTCGGTTACGCGCTCGGCTCCGAAGACTGCGCCTCGCGGCTAAACGGTTATCGCGTGGGGAAGTCGGTCTTCGTGAGGTGGTCGGCGAGCGATTGGTTCGGGTCGGCCATCGCGTCGCGGAGCTTCGGCAGCAGCGGCCCCGGCGTCGCCGTCGAACGGAGTTGCTGGACGTAGTCGAGCAGCGCGGCCCGCGCCGGGGCGTCGCCCCGCAGCATCAAATGCACCCACGCCCACGCTTCGCGGTACTCCGGCTTCTCCATCTGGCTCACCTGCCCGAACTTCTCCAGCCGCGCGAGGTCGGGTTGGAACGGCCCGCGCCGCAGCACTTCCAGGTGCGCCGCGTTCACGCCGTCGTGGTTCGGCGGCAGCTCGAAGTACCCCGCGAGGCCTTCGTCCAGCCAGAGCGGCACGCCCTTGAGCACGCCGTGGAGCGTCGCGTGCGTCAGCTCGTGGCGCAGGTCGGTCCGCAGGTTCTCGCTCATCCAGGTGAAGACGAGCAGGTCGTCGCCGGCGCCCGTGCGCGGCTCGGCCACGAAGTACGCGCGCCGGTTCGGGAACTTCGGATAGCGCGCCTTCAGGAAGGCGTCGTACTTCTCCTGCGTCTCGAAGAGGAAGACCTGCACCAGCGTGTCGCCGGGCGGGAGTTGGAGTTCGGTCTGGATCTGCTCGGGGAGTTCGCCGAGTTCCTGGAAGAGCGGATCGTGCTGGTCGAGCGGGACGTCGGCGTAGAAGACGGATTGGCCGACGCGGAGCCAGTGCTTGGCGGGTCGCTTGGCGGTGGGCGCGGCCTTGTCGGCGTCCGGGGCGGCGGTGTGCAGGCCGGTCTGGCGGACCGATTCGCAGCCGGCGATGGCGAAGCCGAACAGGGCGACGGCCTTGAGAAGGGCGATCGCGGTCCGCCGTCGGGCGACGGGCTGTTCGGGCGTGGGCGTCATGCCGGCCGTCTCCGCGGTGCAGGTCCGTCCCAGTGTATCGGTTGTCCGGTCGGGAAAATTCAGGGCGCTTCTAGCCGAGCGCGCGGCCGGTCTTGCGGTTCTTGTCCACCTTCGCCAGGGTCGCGCGGGCGACGCCGTTCCACCAGTCCTTCCAGTCCGCCCGGCCGCGCAGGCCCCACGCCAGATACGCGCGCAGGAACCGCAGGCGATCGGTGCGCGAGACGTTCCGCGAATGCAGGAAGCTCGCGTTCAGCCGGGCGAGGTTCTTGAGGCGGACGGCGCGCGGCACGGGCCGCCCGGTCGCGACGCCGACGAGGTCGATCAGCACCGGCGCGTCGCCGCTCATCAGGATGTTCGCGGCCTTCAGGTCCCGATGGGCGACCTGCTTCTCGTGCAGGTCGCGGATCAATCGGCCAAGCGAATCGAACCACTCGCGCTTGGGGCCGGCGGCGATCGCGGCATCGAGTTCCCGCGCGTCGGGCACGCGCTCGGTGAGCAGGTAGCCCTCGGCGTTTCCGCCGAAGCGTCGGCGATGCAGCACGAGCAGCGGGCGCGCCGTCGGCAGGCCGCGATCGAGCAGGTTGTGCCCGGCGTCCCACGACCGCAGCGCCGTCGAGGATCGCAGGCGATTCTTGAGCAGCACGAGCGCCGACTTGATGCGGAACCGCTTGTAGATGGCGATGGCGGTTCCCGTCGGCGTCGGCACCGGCAGTTCGATCACCGTCGAGCTGCGCGAATCCTTCAACACCTTCGCGCTCGTATCGCGGAACGGCGCGTCGGGATCGCGAAGGAGCCTTTGAACGAACTCCTCGGGCAGTTCGCGGACCGCGTAGCCGCGGACGGCGCCGGCCTTCACGCGGCGGTATTGGCGGTTCGTCTTTCGGTAGCGGTCCCGGCGGCGCTGCCAGAAGCGGGCGTTCGACGCGGCCGTGCGAATCTCCGCGTCCTTCGCCCGCGCGTCGGCTTCGCCCGCGTCGAGCGACGCTCGGCCGGCGACGTACGCGCGCCAGAACGCGAGCCGTTCCGTGCGCGCGGCGCGGAGTTGGAAGAAGCGGTTGAACGGCACGAGGTTGTCGAGGCTCTCGGCCCAGGTCAGCGGCGCGCCGATGCGCAGGGCGTGGAGGTCGATGAGCGTGAACGCCGGCCGGCCGTTCTCGAAGGTCACGAGCAGGTTGCCGGGGTGCGGGTCGGGGTGGGCGACGCCGGCCTCGTGCATGCGCGCGAACATGGCCCCCAGCGCGCGGGCGAAGCGGAGGCGCGCGGAGCCAGAGGGAACGGTGGAACGCGATTTCGCCGCGAGGCCGTCGTCGAAGGTCCAGCCGGTTTCGGCGGCGAGGAATTCCTGGAGCGGCACGCCGTCGGCGGCGCGGGAGATCACGACGCTCGCGCCCGGCCCGAAGCGCGCGGCGCTCGCCCACGCGAGCGGTTCGGCGGCCGCGAGGCCCCGGGCGCGCAGGGCGAGCGCGTGGTCGAATTCGAGTTTCGCCTTCGGGCCGCGGAAGATTTCCCGCCACCAGGCGCGGGGCCCGTTCACGCGGCAGGTCTTCACGATCACGGCGCCGCCGACCAATTCGACGCGCTCGATGTCGCGCTGGAGTCCGGCCTTGAGCGTGCGCGCCCGGCCCTCGGCGCGCCAGCGCGCGGGGTCCGGCTCGCCGAACAGCGCGGTCCCCGCCGGCAGCACGCGCCAGCGCAGGCCGTCGGACGCGATCGTCGGGCGCAGCAATCCCTGCAACATGCGCGGGAGTCTCCTCGGCCTCACGCGGCCCGTTTCCGCGGCTCCGCCAGCCGGGCGAGCGCGTCCAGCCAGCGCTTCGCCCCGGCGGCGACGGAGTAGTGTTCCTCCAGCCGCGCGCGCGCCGCGGCCCCCATCCGATGGCGCACCGCCGGGTCGGCCAGTTCGCGCACGCCGGCGATCCAGTCGTCCGGCGAATTCGCGAGAATCCCCGATACGCCGGGTTCGACGAAGTCCGCGTGAACGCCGACGGGGTTCGCGATCACGGGCAGCCCGGCGGCCTGATATTGCAGCACCTTCAGGCCGCACTTCCCCCGGCTCCAGTCGTCGTCCGGGATCCACGTGATGCCGATGTCCGCGGAGGCCAGGTCGCGCGCCTCGTGCGCGGCGCACCACGGCAGCGGTTCCACCGCGAGGTGCTCGAACCCGACGAACCGGTCGCAGATCAGCTTCAGCCGCGTGCCCGGCACGGCGCGACCGACCGCGTCGAGGATCGGCCGAATGCGCTCAAGCCCTTGCAAGGTGCTGGACGAACCGATCCAGACGAGGTGCAACCGCTCGGCGCGGGAATGCGCGGCGAGGGAATAACGGGCGGGATCGATGCAGGTGGGGATCACGTCGACGGCGGCGTGCGGGGCCATCCGCTTCGCCTCGGCGGCGAGGAACTCGTTGCCCGCGATCGCGAGGTCCGCGGCGCGCACCGTCCGGGCGAAGCGCCGATAGCGCCGCCGGCTCGTCGTCCCCTTCCACGAATACGAATCGCGCAGCCAGACCGCGTCGTCGTAGTCGAAGACGAGCGCCTTCGCGCAGCGGCGGAGCAGGCTCAGTTGCAGGCCGGGAAGCAGCTTGCGTTGGAGGATCACCGCGTCGGCGGCGCGCAGCGAGCGGAACAGCGAGGCGCGCGCGAGCAGCCCCTCCGGCAGCGGGCGCAGCTCCAGCGTGTGCCCGGCCGCCACGAGGTACGGCGCGAACGCCGCCAGCCGGTACCGGCTGCAGACGTGGTCGACGCTATCCACCAACGCGACGAGCTTCACGCGGCCCTCCTGGCCTTCTCGGTCACCCTCTCCGCTTTTTCGCCAGCGCCCGGTCGATGTCGCGCTTCGCCTCGGCGTCCTTGAGCGCGTGGCGCTTGTCGATCGATTGCTTCCCCTTCGCGACGGCGATCTCCACCTTCGCCTTGCCATCCTTGAAGTACAGCCGCAGCGGGATCAGCGTGAACCCCTTCTGCGACGCCTTGCCGGCGAATTTCTCAATCTCGCGGCGATGCAGCAGCAGCTTCCGCTCGCGCTTCGGCTTGTGGTTCAGGCGGTTGCCGGCCCAGTATTCGGGAATCTCGCAGCCGACGAGGAACAGCTCGCCGTCCTCGAGCTTCGCGTAGGACTCGTCGAGCGTGGCGTGGCCGTCGCGCAGGCTCTTCACCTCCGTGCCGACGAGCGCGATGCCGCACTCGAGCGCTTCGACGATCTCGTAGTCGTGCGTCGCCCGCCGGTTCCGGCAGACGTGCACGAGGCCGTCCTTGTCGGGGGTCTTGCCCTTTGCCGCCTTCGCCATGCTCAACTCCGGCAAAGAGAGTACCATACGACATCGCCGGCCGCGAAGGCCATTCGGGGACCGCCATGCCGCGATTCGCGATTCTCCACCACGACTGGCCGACGCCCCACTGGGACCTGCTCCTGGAGGACGGCGACGCGCTGTTGAGCTGGCGATTGCTGGCCGAACCGAAGTTGGGAACTTCGATTCCCGCCGAACGGACCGCGGACCATCGGCGGTTGTATCTGGATTACGAAGGCCCCGTCTCCGGCGGCCGCGGGAGCGTGACGCGCTGGGACGCGGGCACATTTGACTGGATCGAGCGATCCGCGGATGCGATGACGATGACGATGCAGGGAACGAAGATCACCGGTCGTTGGCGGTTGATTCGCGACGGCGATCGTTGGAACTGCGCCCCGCCCGTTTAGCGGCGAGGCGGAGTCTTCGGAGCCGAGCGCGGGCCGAACGTCATCAAACGCCCACATTGTTTAGCCGCGAGGCGCAGTCTTCGGAGCCGAGCGCGTCACGAATGTTTAACGACGAATCGCAGTCTTC
>CAYVRB010000051.1:0-26198 GCA_964453375.1 uncultured Alcaligenaceae bacterium | reverse complement strand
GATCGGCCGGCAGATCGCCGAGGGCCTCGCGGCGGCGCACGAACAGGGCCTCGTCCACCGGGACATCAAGCCGAGCAACATCCTCGCGAGCGCCGGCCCGAATCCGACGGTGAAGATCACCGACTTCGGCCTGGCGCGCGCCGCGGACGACGCGAGCCTGACGCGCAGCGGCGTCGTCGCCGGCACGCCGATGTACATGGCCCCGGAGCAGGCGAAGGGCGAATCGCTCGACCACCGCGCCGACCTCTTCAGCCTCGGCAGCGTGCTCTACGTCATGGCGACGGGCCGGCCGCCGTTCCGCGCGTCGTCCACCCTCGCCGTGCTGAAGCGCGTGGCCGAGGACGAACCCCGCCCGATCCGCGAGATCATCCCGGAAACGCCGGAGTGGCTGTGTCGGATCGTCGGCAAGCTGCACGCGAAGGACGCGGCCGATCGCTACCAGACCGCCCGCGAGGTGGCCGACGTCCTGCGCGACTGCGAGGAGCAGGTGAAGGCGCACGGGGCGTTGAGGGATTACACTCGCATCCCTGGCGGCGCCTCGCCTCGGCCCCGGCAGGGGCGAACGGCCGCGCTCGTCGGAGCCGCGGCGGCGATCGCGGTCCTCGTCTGGCTGGTCGCCGCGTTCACTCCGGTCCGCCACTGGTTCGGCAATCCTCCCGCCGATCCGAACACCGGCCGCCTCGTCGTCGAGGTCCGCGAACCGGGACGGCTGCGGTTGGAAGTCTTCCGAACCGGCGACCCGGAGTCGAAGGCGGTGTTTGACAATATCTCGGCCGGCGTCCCCTTCGACCGGCGCGTGCGCGTCGGCAATTGGAACGTCGTCGCCTACTACGAAGGCGTTGCCAGTCCGTTCCATTCGAAAAGCGATGTCGGCCCGGAAGGGAAAACCGTCGTGGTCCCGGCGTTCGAGGGGCCGCCGCCACTCGTCACTGCGCCGGACGCCTGGGTGCAGCTCTTCAACGGCATGGATTTGACGGGCTGGACGCCGTCGAACGCGGAGCAGTGGAGCGTCGAGGGCGGCGTACTCGTCGGGCGCGGGCCGGCAACGCTCTTCACGAAACTCGACGATTACTCCGATTTCCACCTCCGCGCCGAAGTGCGCGTCAATGACGTGGCCCGTTCGGGCATCTGGTTCCGCCAGAATGCCGACGGCGCCGACCGGGGATACCAAGCGATCATTAACTGCGATCCCATGCCCGGGATCGGCGGCCCCTTGATCCCCGTCCCGGGCACGGGCAGCCTGCAAGTGAGCCGCTCCGCCGGCGAGATTTCCAACCTGACAACGGTCGCCTCGCCCGTTCCGTCGGACCGATGGTTCACGATGGAAATCATCGCCCGCGGTGCTTCGCTGACAGTCATGGTCGATGGAAAGACCACGACTCAAGTTCGCAACGACGCGTTCGCTCGCGGACGCATCGGCCTTGAACTGACCGGGAACCAGGCCCGCGCCGAGTATCGCAAGGTCGAAATCAAGAGACTGTCGGCGAGTTCGCCCGAGAAAGTCGAGGAGCCGACGATCGTTCTCCCACGGCCGCTGCGCTCCATCGTCATGAATCAGTGGGGCACGCTCGTCGATCCGACCGCGGCGTGCAAGGTGGAGACGCGGGTCGAGCAGGCCGCGTTCACGCTCCCCGGCGACAAGACTCGCATCCTCTACCCGAAATCCAACATGGACGCCCCGCGATGGCTGTGGAATGCGGACGGCGACTTCACCTACCAGGTGACGGTCCAGGGGTTCCCGTGGCCGAAGAAGGGGACGAGCGCCGCCGGGCCGAACGGGAACAGCTACCGGGAAGCCGGGTTCCTCGTCTGGGTGGACGAGAACAACTTCGTGAGGTTCGGTCGGGCCGGGCTGGGCGAATCGGAAGACGGCAAGCCGTACTGGCACGCCGAAGGATTTGTGGCCGGCGAGCGGATTCTCGACGAGCGGGACTGGGTGGACGGCCCGCTGTACCACCTTCAAGTGGAGCGGCGGGGCGGGTCGCTGATCCTGCGGCGGAGCATCGACGGGTCGCGGTGGACGGATTGGCGGACCATCGACAAGCTGGCCATGCCGCCGCGCGTGAAGGTCGGGCTGATCGCGTTGAACAACACGACGGAGGCGTTCCACCCGGTGTTCGAGAATCTGGCGATGGGCGTGTATTCCACGCGGGAATCCGCCTTGAAGCCGCCCGAAGTGCCGAAGCGAACAGCCGACATCCTCCAGTTCATCCGGGGTACATGGAAGCGCGAGGGGGTCGTCATCATGCCGAAGCCGGCGGGCGATCCACGCACATACGGCCAACTGACGTTCGACGCAGTGGCCAACGGCACGGTGATGCGTGGCCTCACGGTGGACGTGAATGGCCGTGAAAACGTCCTCATCCTGCACGCCTACGACGCCGCCAAGGATCGGATCCGCAGTTGGTACTTCTCGATCGAGGGCGAGGCCAGCGCCTCCAATTTCGGCGAATACGACCCTTCGAGCCATACCTTTTTGTGGTTGGAGAAGTTCCCCGATGGTACGCAATCCCTCCACAAAATGATCTTCGTCGACGCCAATACGGTCCAGGCTACGAACTTCGACACGGACGCGGACGGCAACAAGATTTACGAGTCGCGGGCGACTTTCACGCGCACCACCGATCCGCCCGTCGTACCAAAGTCGATCATCGACCCGAAGCGCCCCGCCGAGATGAAGGTGCTCGACCAACTCGTCGGCGATTGGCGAAGCGAGATCGCCGTCGCCCTGCCCGGTCCGCCGAACAAGGAAGTCGAACTCGCCAGGACCCGCTCGTGCCTCGCCGGCCACATGATTGAATCCTACGCGACGAACGAGACCACGAAGGGCAACGATTATTCCTTGAACTGGTACGACGCGGCCACGAAGCAATACCGCCTGTGGGCCTTCATCGGCGGCGGGCAAATCCACGACCTGCGCGGAACGTGGGACGACGCCACCAAGACCCTCTCGCTCGCTTCGTCGGACGGCAGCGTCTTCGGGCACACGACCTTCCAAGGCGCCGATCGGTACGATTTCCGCCGCGCGGCCAAGAATCCGGCCGGCGAGATCGTCTTCGACGCGAACGGCATGGCGGCCCGCGCCGCGCCGGAATCCGAAACCGTGAAGGCGCTGCGGCTCAAGGTCGATGCGACCGGTCGCACGGCGGCGGACGCGGCGGCGCGCTTCAAGAACGGCACCGTCAGCGGCCTCGAGCTGAAGGCGGCCGAGTTGGCCCACGTCGATGCGCGCCTCGCCCTGGCGGAGGAACGGAAAGACCCGGCAGAGCTGGCCCGCCTGACCGGCGAGGCCGCCGAGACGATGAAGGCGCTCCAGGACGAATACGAGAAGCGCGTCGAAGCCGGTATCCTGCCGAAGTCCACTCTCGATCGGATCGAATCGCAACTGGCCGACCTGAAGCTCCGCGTCGCGAAGCTGAAGGACAAGGCCCGCGAGGCGAAGTCGTCCGCGCTCGACGACGCGGAGCGCGCGAAGCTCCTCGGAATCTGGACCGCGAAGCTCTCCGACGAGCGGCTGCCGCGCGCGATCCGCGCGATGGAATCGCTCCGCATCCGGTTCGACGAGACGGGATTCGAACTCCTTGAATCCGACAAGCCGACGGGGACGATCCCCGGCCGATTCGAGGTCCAGGCCGCCACGAAGGAAATCCTGCTGCATGTGCCGGGGGCCAAGGTTCCGGTGCGGTGCTCGTACCGGATCGAAGACGGCCGGCTAACCTTGGATTTCGCGGGTCTCTTCGGGGAAGCCTTGATGATCCAGGACCGCGCGCACAGCATCAACAACCTGAAGCAGATCGGCCTCGCCCTGCACAACTACCTCGCCGTCCACGGTTCGTTCCCGCCGGCCGGGTCGGTCGATCCGAAGAAGACCGACGCCAAGTTCCGGCTCTCGTGGCGCGTCGCGATTCTTCCGTACGTCGAGCAGGGCGAACTGTTCAAGCAGTTCAAGCAGGACGAGCCGTGGGATGGACCCACGAACAAACCGCTGGTCGCCAAGATGCCGAAAATCTATCTCATGCCGGGTATCGAAGCCAAGAAGCCGGGCCTGACGCACTACCGGGCGTTCACGGGACCGGGCACGGCGCTGGAGCCGAAAGCGGACGGCAAAGGCGGCCCGAAGCTCGCGGACTTCCAGGACGGGACCGCCAACACGCTGATGCTCGTCGAGGCGGCGGAACCGATCGAATGGACCCGGCCCGACGACATGGCCTATTCTGCCGTCGGACCGTTGCCCAAGCTCGGCGTCGGCCCGGACGGCGCGAACGCGCTTTTCGCCGACGGCAACGTCAAGACGCTCGCGCCGAAGGCGGGCGAGAAGGGCTTGCGGGCCGCCATCACGCGCAGCGGCAAGGAAACCGATCCTCTCGAATTGATATCACGGCCCGCTCAGGCGGCGCCGCCGCTGAAGATCGAATTCGAGCGGTCGATCGGGAAGCCCAAGCCATGAACGCGCACCGTCGCCTCTCCGAGTTTGCGATACTGGCCCTACTCGCATCCGGCTGCACGAAGCCGGCCGAGCGCGTCGTCGTCTATTGTGCCCAGGATCGCGAGTTCGCGGAGGGGGTCTTCGCCGATTTCCAGAGAGAGTCGAAGCTCGCCGTCGCGCCGAAGTTCGACACCGAGGCGAACAAGTCGGTCGGCATCGCGGTGGAACTGGAAGCCGAAGCGGCCCGGCCGCGGGCGGACGTCCACTGGAACAACGAAATCCTCGCGACGATTCGCCTGGCGCGCAAAGGGCTATACGAACCGTACGAATCGTCGGCGACGGCGCCGTTTCCCGATTGGACGAAAGCGAAGGACAAGACATGGCAGGCGTTCGCGGCGCGGGCGCGTGTGCTGATCGTGAACACGAACATCGTGCCGGAGGCCGAGCGGCCGAAGTCGCTCTTCGACCTGACGAACCCGAAGTGGAAGGGCCAGGTGGCGATGGCGAAGCCGCAGTTCGGCACGACGGCGACGCAGGCGGCCTGCCTCTTCGAAGTCCTAGGACCGGACGCGGCGAAGAAATATTTCCGCGACCTGAAGGCGAACGGCGTGCAGCTCGTGGCCGGCAACAAGCAATCGGCCGTGCAGGTGGCCGAGGGACGCTTCGCGATCGGTTTGACCGACACCGACGACGCCCTGATCGAGCTGAACGCCGGCAAGCCGGTGGCGATCGTCTTCCCGGATCGCGACGGGCACAAGGAATATCCTCGAATGGGCGTGCTGTACATTCCCAACACGCTCGCGGTCTTGAAGGGCGCGCCGAACCCCGACGGTGCGAAGCGGATGATCGATTATCTCTTGCGCGCCGAGACCGAAACGAAGCTCGCCGAGGGGGGCGGTTTCCAGATACCGTTGAATCCGAAGGTGGCCGCGAAGCTCCCACAATCGATGCTTGTGCCGGGGCGGGCGAAGCCGATGGCGGTCGATTTCGAGAGGGCGGCCGATCTGTGGGACGACGCGCAGGCGTTCCTGCGGGACGAATTCGCGCGGTGATCGTATTGGTACGGCAGGAGGCATCACCATGCGTACGGTCTTGTTGCTCATCGTTCTCGCCACGTCCGCCCGCGCCGGCGACCTCACCGCCGGGGCCGCGCAGGTGGACATCACGCCGCCGGTCGGCTGCCCGATGGCCGGGTACTATTCGCTGCGCGGAGCCGAGGGGACGCACGACCCGCTGATGGCCAAGGCGCTCGTCTTCGAAAAGGACGGCACGCGCGTCGCCCTTGTCGCGCTCGACCTCATCGGCACCACGTTCGGCATGGTCGAAGACTCGCGAAAACTCATCGCGGCCGGCACCGGCATTCCCGGCAAGCACGTCATGATTTCGGCGACGCACTCGCACACCGGGCCGGTGCTCTCGGACGGCAAACCGCGGAACGCGATCTACGGCGGGGCGCACAAACTCGCGGTCGAGTACATGGCCGAGTTGCCGAAGAAGATCGCCGAGGTGGTGAAGAAGGCCGACGCGGCACGCAAGCCGGCGATCGTGCGCCACGCCATCGGTCGGGAGGAGAACCTCGCGTTCAATCGCCGCTTCCACATGACGGACGGCACGGTGGGCTGGAACCCCGGCAAGAAGAACCCGAAGATCGTGCGCCCCGCCGGGCCGGTCGATCCGGCCGTGCCGGTCGTCGTCGTCGAGTCGCCCGACGGCAAGCCGCTCGCGGTTTACTCGAATTACGCGATGCACCTCGATACCGTCGGCGGCATGTATTACTCCGCCGACTACCCGCACGTCGTCGCCGACGCGCTCGCGAAGGCGAAGGGGGACGGCCTCGTGACGCTGTTCACGATCGGCACGGCCGGGGACATCAACCATATCAACGTGAACTCGTCCGTCGCGCAGAAGGGCCACGCCGAGGCGGCGCGCATCGGCACCCGACTCGCCGGCGAACTCCTGCGCGCGTGGGACAAACTCGAACCGGCGGCCGTCGACGCGATCCGCGTCTCGCATGAGACCGTGGAGCTGCCGCTGGCCGCCGTGACCGATGCGGAAGCCGCGGCGGCGAAGCAGATCTTCGAGTTGGTGCAAAAGGAGACGAAGCCGGCGCCGAAGTTTCTCGACCAAGTGCAGGCGTTCAAGGCGCTCGACGTGTTGAACCGCCTGGGCAAGCCGCTGGCCGTGGAAGTGCAGGTGATCTCGCTGGGCGGCGACCTCGCGTTCGTGAGCCTGCCGGGCGAGATCTTCGTGCAGCTCGGCCTGGACATCAAGGTCGGCTCGCCGTTCAAGAACACGGTGATCGCGGAACTGGCGAACGGCGCGATCGGCTACGTGCCGAACCGCGTGGCCTACCCGCAGGGGAACTACGAAGTGATCTCGGCGCGATGCGGGATCGGCAGCGGGGAGATGCTGGTCGATTCGGCTCTGAAGCAGTTGCGAACGCAGTTCAAGAAGTAAGTCATCGAGTTTCGACGGCCGCTTCCCGCGTTCGCAATTCGGCCTGGAGTCGGTTCGCGTAGCGGATCGAAACGACGAGGACGATCGCGTAGGGGATCCACGTCAGCAGGTTGTACGGCGCGGGGATGAGGAGCAGGCCCGCCAACAGCAGCGCGACGAGGCCGAGGATGGCGGCCGAGAAGCGCCAGACGAGCCGGCGTTCGGTCTCGCTCTGGGAGTTCTTGAGGCTGGCGCGGACGCCGTAGTAGCCGCCGGCGAGGCCGAGGACGGCGCCGAGGCCGCCGCCGAGATAGGCCAGGAGTTCGTCGTTCATGGTCGTCTCCAGAAGAGAGTTCAGTTCAGAAAGCCGGTGATTTCTTCCTTCAACCGTTCCCAGAAGGCGGGATCGCGGCGTCCGCCGTCGAAGACATGTTCGCCGATGCCTTTGCCACCGACGGCGAACTTGCCGAGGGCGAAACCGCCGACGGCGAGCCAACCGAGCGCGACGCCGCCGAGCGAGAGGAACCCGATGGCCGCGCCGCCGATGGCGAGGCCGCCGACCGCGAGCGCGCCGGTCAAGGCGATCAGGCCGAGGCCGAAGACGCCCGCGAAGGCGATCGGGCCGAGCGCCACGAGGCCGGCGAAGGCGAGGCCGCCGATGGCGAAGTAGTCGCCGAAGGCGATCCACCCCTTGGCGACGCGGCGCGTGCCGGTGCGCGGGTCGATGCCGCGGACGATGTGGACGAGCGGCCAGCCGAGGAGTTCGCCCTTCGACTGGTACTCGTAGAAGTTCACGCGGCGGTTCCCGTGGTCGTGGCGGCGCTCGACGCCCTCGACGCGCAGGTCGCCGATGCCGAAGAGCGCGGTGCGCACTTCGCTGGCGCGCTGGTAGCGGCGGTCCGGTTCCTTCGCCAGCAGCTTCAGCACGATCTCGTCGATGCGGGCGTCCAGCCGCGACTTCACGGACGGCGGATCGAACCGGCCCAGCGGCAGCTCGCCGGTCAATAACTCGTAGATCACCACGCCGAGGGCGTAGATGTCCGCGCGGTGGTCCACTTCCGTCGGCTTCTCCCACTGCTCCGGCGCCATGTAGTGCGGCGTGCCCATCGCCTGGCGCGTGTGCGTCAGGGACATCGCGTTGTCGTCGGCGAGCTTCGCGAGGCCGAAGTCCACGACCTTCACCTTGCCCGCGCGGTCGAGCAGGATGTTCTCCGGCTTGATGTCGCGGTGGACGACGCCCTGCGAGTGGGCGTACTCGAGCGCGTCGCAGAGTTGCCCGACGATCTTCATCGCGTCGGCCGGTTGCACCGCCTTGGCGCGGATCGCTTCGCGGAGCGTGATGCCGTCGATGAATTCCATCAGCAGGTAGAGCGAACCGCCGGCGTCGCCGGACTCGAAGATCGTGGCGATGTTCGGATGCGTCAGCTTCGCCATCGCCTTCGCCTCGCGGACGAAGCGCTCGGCGAACATCGGGTTGTCCTCGCGCGGCCGGATGAGTTTGAGCGCGACGATCCGGTCGAGGTTCGGCTGCCGGGCCTGGTAGACGGCGCCCATGCCGCCGTGGCCGATCAGGCCGAGGATCTCGAGGTGCGGGAAGAACTCCTGCACCTCCTCCGGCGTCGGCGGCTCCAGCGAGCCGGCGTAGGGGCTGGTGCGGTTCGGATTCAGGATCGACTGAAACGCCCCGGCCATGAGGCAGCGCGGGCACAGCCCCTGCGGCGCGTCCGCCGCGATCGGCGCCCGGCACTGCGGGCAGGCGCGCGGCGAACGAGGAGCTGCCACGGGATCGACTCGCGGACTCGGGTTCGGCGTCGGTAGCCAGTCGTCCGAACGCGGCGGAGCTCCGTTTCTCCTTCGCATCAGGAAGTACGCGATCGCGAATCCCGCCGTCAGCATCGCGATCAGGAATGGAATCGCGACGATCCACATGACCCTGCGGGCCGGAGGCGGCGGTTGCTCCCCGGCAGGCAAGAAAGGATTCGCCTGCCAGTCGGGATTTCCGTTCGGTCCCGCGACCTGCTGTGGTGGCACGCGTTCCGTCTGCGTCGAGACCAGGAAAGTCGCCGCGAGCATCGCGACGATCGCGGACGCGGTCGCGGCGTACACCAGCGGCCGCTTCCAGTCGCCGCCGGTCTTGGCCTCGATCGTGGGCATGGGCATCGGCCGAACGTCGGCGACGTAACGACGGGCGCGGAAATTCCAGACCGCGGCCACGACCATCAGGCCGATCGCGCAATAGGAGGAGAATTCCTCCGCCTTGCCGTAGCCGAAGATGGTGGCGTACATCCGGCTGTCGCGGTGGTCGCCGATGCCGAGGAGGAGCACGATCGCGGCGAGGAACCAGGCGTTGGCGAGCGCGAAGTGGACCGATTCGGAGACGCCGGGCCGGCCGGCCTTGCGCCACCAGCGGAGGTGCACGAACGCCATCGTGAAGGCGACCGCGTACGTGATGAAGATCGGGGGAATCTCGTACATTCCGAATCCGTACAGGCTGGCGCGCTGGCGGCCCGTCGGATGGGCCCAGGTGCCGAGGATCAGGGCGACGCCGATCGCGAACCAGACGTTCGCGAGCACGAAGTGGATGGAGGTGGAGGCCGGTCCGGTGCTGGTCTTGCGCCACTGGACGAAGTTCCACCCGGCGGCGAGGCCGAAGATGCCGATCGTGCTATACACGGCATTCACGCTGAACTTGCCGAGGCCGAAGATCGTTTTGGAATAGGTGTCGCCCCGGTAGTCGCCGACGCCGAGCATGAGCAGCAGGGCGGCGAGGAACAGGCCGTAGGCGAGCGCGAGGTGGCGCGACATGGGGTGGCTCCGGGACGCGCGGGGGCGGCGTCACCCGGTACTGAAGCGAGCGTGGGGAAAGGTTACGGGGGAATTACGCCAGGGCGGCGAAAAGGTCGCGGATTTCGGCGTCCACGTCGGCCGGGTCGGCGACGGTGCGGCCGATCACCTCGCGGATGCGATCCCGGTAGCGTTGGCGGAGCCGGTGGACCGCCACCTTGACGGCGCCGACGGTCAGGCCGAGCTGGTTCGCGATGGCGTCGTAGCCGGCGGTCGATTCGCCGGCGAGCGTCGGCTTGAGCAGGTCGAAGAGCGCGCCGCGATCGGTCTGGATGTATTCCTGGCGGAGTTCCGCCAGGGCGCGGTCGAGGAGTTCGACGGCCCAGCGGCGCTCGAACAGCCGTTCGGCCGATTCGTGGTTCGCCGCCGGTTCGCGGGTGAACTTCCCCTCCGCGGAATCGAAGTCGAGCGAGAGGACCGCGCGGCCTCCGCCGCGTTTGAGAGCGACCTCGGCGTCGTGGGCGTTCGCGAGGAAGTGCTGGCAGGCCGCGAGCAGGAACGAGCGGAACCGGCCGCGCGTCCGATCCGCCATCGCCAGATCGTTCGTTTCGAGCAGCCGCGCGAAGAAGCCCTGCGTGAGGTCTTCGGCCTTCGCGCGGTCGTGGCCCTTCCGGCGGATGTAGGCGTAGACGGGGAACCAGTAGGCCTCGCAGAGCTGGCCGAGCGCGGCGCGCGACGCCGGGTCGGCGGGGTCGCCGGCGGCCGCGATCAGGCTCCATTGCGTAGTGGCGAACATGCGCTATTGCGACGCCAGGAGTTCGCGGTCCGAGCCCGCGATACTCTGAAACGCGGTCAGGTAAGTCGAAGACAGCGGAAGGTCGATATAGCGTTCATCGTCGAGAAAGAGGGGAATATCGGGCAATTCACCGCCAACGGCCAAAGGGTTGGCGTAGAGGTCGAACACATCCCCGGACCGGAACGCATCGGCCGCGAGCGGACGATCCTGCGAAAACGGATAATCGTCGCCTTCAAGGGCCGACCAGATCGCGCCTCCAAGCCCCATGGGCGTAAACTTCGTCGGCGGCAGGAGATCGAGGTGGACGACATTCACGCGGTGTTCCAGCGCGGATTTCGCCTTGTTCACATAGGCGGTCACGCTATCGGCACGGTCCTTGTTCGAAGCCGATGCGATTTCGACGAGCGCGACGAGCCGGTGCGTACCAACGACGCGCACGGCCACCGTGCTTCGACGGGAAGGAGCCGCGGTGAGCAGCTTGGCCGCCATCGGTGGCCGCGCGGCGACCGCGACTCCGCCTTTCGGCATTCGTCCCGCGGTATGGCCGTTGGAAGGAGTTCCACGCACCGTCGGCGCGGCGAGCGTCAGCAAGTCGGACTCGAACCGACCCATGTGACGCTCGGCATGCGCGTAATATCCCTCGGGAAGCAAGCCGCCGTTCAGCGCCTGCTTCATGAAGATCATCCACGATTGATGAAAGTCGTGGAAGGATGCTCGTTCGACGCGCGACCAATCGTGGATCGGCATGGTCAGGCCCCCGGAACCGCTTGGGTCAGCTTCTCGCGCAGGTACGGCGGGCTGCCCGCGAACGCGGCGGCGTAGGTCTCGGCCAACGGGAGCATCGCGCCGATGTCCGCGGTCAGCGCGAGCGGGAATTTCGGCAGGTCCCCGCCGACGGCGCGGAACTCGAAGAAGATCTTCGGCGGCTCGCTGCCCACGTATGCCGCCAGCGTCAGGGGTCGATCCGCGGGCACCGGCACCGGTTCGCGGTCGAACTCGCGCCAAATCATGTTGTGAAGGCCGTTCGGCGCCGCCGAAGTCGCCGGGAACAGATCGACGAATGTCACGTGGATGCCGCCCGCGACGGCGTTCGCCACCTTCGCCGCGAACTCGAACGCGTGCCGACGGCGATCCTTGTTGCCCGGCGACACGATCTCGAGCATGGCCACGACGCGATGGCCGGTCACGTGCCGCACGATCAATCGGCGCTGCCGGGCGCGGGGCTTGAAACCCTTTCGCGCCGTGCGCGTTTCGATGGCCGATTCGACCATCACCGCCGTCCCCCCATCGCCGTCGACCGGTTCGACCAACGAGTTCAACGGCACGCCCTCCGATTCGTGGAGCGTCAGGACGTCGGCCTCCTTCCGATCCGCGTACTGCTCCGCGTCGGCGTAATAACCCGGCGGCAACCCACCATTGTTGAGATGGGCCGTCAGGTTGGCGATCCAACGGAGATGGAACCCGTGGAACACCCCCGCGTCGACTTTCGACCAATCGTGGATCGGCATGGCGAAATCCCCTCACGCCGATTCTAACCGATCCCGCGCCGGCGCCCAAGCCGTCGGCGCGATTCGTCGGTCGTGTCCGACTCGCGCATTGCGCCGAGTCCCGAACGGGAACCGTTCTCCAATTCACCCAATTTACTTTGACTGCCCAGAATCTCCAGATAATCTATCCTCAGACCCCACACTTCGAGAGCCGCACCCCATGTACAGCATGGTCCTCATGGCCGCGATCGCCACCTCCGGCGACGCCGCGTCGTTCCACTGGCGCTCCCACGGTTGCTGCGGCGGCGCCCCCGTCGTCGTCCGCGCCGCGCCCGCGATCCACACCGTCGGCTGCTACGGCTGTACGGGTTGCAGCGGTTGCTCCGGTCCGGTCGTCCGGCACGGCTGCTCCTGCACCGGCTGCTTCGGTTCGTCCTGGTCCTGCACCGGCTGCTGCGGCGGCGGTTGCTGCGGCGGCCTCGTGACCTGGGCCACGCCGGCGCGGGTCGCGCCTCCGATGGCGGCGCCCGAACACGCCGCGCCGAAGGCCGACGAGAAGAAGCCCGCCAGCATCGAACTCGAACTCCCCGCCGACGCCTCGCTCTTCGTCGATGGCCGCGCGGTCCCCGGCTCCGGCAAGACGCGCGCCTTCGCCACGCCGGAACTCCCCGCCGGCCGCACCTTCTTCTACGACATGGCCGCCGAGATCCTCGTCGACGGCGCGGCCGTCCGCCAGGAGATCCGCGTCGTCGTGACCGCCGGCGAAACGCTCAAGCACTCCTTCGGCGACCTGATCGCGAAGGCCCAATCCGCCAAGCCCGCGACGGTGGCGACGAAGTAACGGCGACTCCCCGTTCCGAAGCGGCCGGGCGCAGGTGGAGACCTCGCCCGGCCGTTTTCGCGCGCCCCGGCTGTCTTTGGGGAAGCTCCCGCCTAAAACAATCGCAACGCGCTCGTGTGAGCGATCCGACTTCCTTCGCGAGAGACGCCGTGTCCGCCGACCGTCACCTGTTCACCAGCGAATCCGTGTCCATGGGCCACCCGGACAAGGTGTCCGACCAGATCAGCGACGCGGTGCTCGATTTCTGCCTGACGCACGACCCCAAGAGCCGCGTGGCGTGCGAGACGCTCGTCACCACCGACCACTGCACCGTGGCCGGCGAGATCACGACGAAGGCGCCGCTGACGCGCAAGGCCGTCGACGCCCTCGTGCGGCAAGTGGTGACCGACATCGGCTACGTCGCGAAGGACGACGCCGAGTGCGAGGAGATCGGCTTCACGGCCGACGCCGTGCAGGTGAACTGCCTGATCCACGCCCAGTCGCCCCACATCAGCCAGGGCGTGGATGTCGGCGGCGCCGGCGACCAGGGGATGATGTTCGGCTTCGCCTGCGACGAGACGCCGACGCTCATGCCGTTGCCGATCGATCTGGCCCACCGGCTCGTCGAGTTCCACGCCCGGCTCCGCCGCGAAGGGAAGATCGCGTGGCTGCGGCCCGACGCCAAGAGCCAGGTGACGGTCGAGTACAACGCCGACGGCACGCCGAACCGCATCCACACGGTCGTGCTCTCGACGCAGCACACGCGAGCGGTCATGACGAAGAAGGGAAGCGAGGATTACTTCACGGACGAAGCCCGCCAGCAGATCATCAAAGAGCTGCTGTTGCCGGTGTTGAAGGCCGACCGCCCCGACCTCGTGAAGGGCGAACTCGTGATGGTGCCGCCCGGCGGTTCGCCGAAGATGGGCCCGAACGACATCGCCTGCCACATCAACCCGACCGGCTGCTTCCTCACCGGCGGCCCGCACGGCGACTGCGGCCTGACCGGCCGGAAGATCATCGTGGACACCTACGGTGGCCGTGGCCGGCACGGCGGCGGCGCGTTCAGCGGCAAGGACCCCACCAAGGTGGACCGCAGCGCCGCCTACGTCTGCCGCTACATCGCCAAGAACATCGTCGCGGCGAAGCTGGCGCGCGAGTGCGAGGTGCAGCTCAGCTACGCCATCGGCTACCCGGACCCGCTGAACATCTGGGTGAACACCAACAAGACGAGCGCCCCCGGCGTGACCGACGAAAAACTCGTGGCCCTGATCCGCGAGCATTTCAAGCTGACGCCGAAGGGGATCATCGAGACGCTGGACCTTCGCCGGCCGATCTACCGCCCGACGGCCGCCCACGGCCACTTCGGCCGCGACGGCTTCCCTTGGGAGAAGACCGACAAGGCCGAGGCGTTAAGGAAGGCCGCGGGAGTGTAATTGACTTGATCGAAACGACAAAGCCCCGCGACGTTCGTCGCGGGGCTTCTTTTCTATCCACTGACCACTGCCACTGTCACTTTCTTCCCTTCAGGTGCTCCTCCATCTTCAGGTGCGGCACGCCCTCCGTCCACCAATCCGGGGCGGCCTTTCCCTGCAGGTGGTGGTCGAAGAACTCCTGCATCCGCTTCGCGTAGTCCTTGCGGTTCTCCGGCTTCGCCAAGCCGTGGTTCTCGCCCTTGTACTGCAACATCACCACTGGCTTCTGCAAGCGGCGGAGCGTGTTGTAATACTCGATCCCCTGCGTGAAATCGACCGCCCCGTCCTTGTCGTTGTGCAGGAGCAAGAGCGGCGTCGTCACGTTCTTCGCGAAGTAGACCGGCGAATTGCGGATGTACGCCTCCTGCTGGTCCCAGTAGCCGGCGGTGAAGCGGCCCTGGCTGCTCTCGAAGATCGGCTGGTTGGCGCTGCCGCTGTTCCAGTAGACGCTGCTGTACATGCTGACGAGGTCCGTGAGCGGCGCCCCGGCGCACGCGGCCTTGAAGCGGTTCGTCTGCGTGATGGCGTAGGCGGTCTGGTAGCCGCCCCACGAGTGGCCCTGGAGGCCGAGTTTCGTTCCGTCCACGATGCCCGTGGCGACCGCCGCGTCGAGCGCCGCCGTGATGCACTCCACCGACGACTTGCCCGGATCGTTCACCTTGTACGTGATGTCCGGCGTCAGCACCGCGTAGCCGTTGCTCGTGTAGATGCTCTTGTTGAAGCCGCCCGTCCCCGGCGGCGTGTAGCCGTGCAGGCCGTCCGAGAGCTTCTCGTAGATGTACACCACCGTCGGGTACTTCGTCCCCGGCTTGTAGTTCGCCGGCAGGTAGAGCGCGCCTTGCAGTTTCTGGCCGAGAGCCGTGTACTCGATCAGCTTCACGCCGCTCATCCAGTGGTAGTTCTTCTGCTGCGGGTTCAGGTCCGTCACCTTCGCGACCGTCTTGAACGTTCCGTCCGTCACGTGCAAGTCGGGCGATTCGAGCGACGTCTGTTTCGTGAAGGCGTAGCGCTCGGCGTCGCGCGCCTTCGCGAGCGAGCCGATGTCGCAATCGCCCACGTGCAGCACCGTCACGCCCGGCTTGCCCGGCTCGATGCGGCCGATCCCCTCCTTCTTCGTCCACTCGCCGTAGAGCGTGGTGAACCCCGGCTTCGAGAAGTCGTGCCCCGGCTCCTTGCGGTCCGGTTCGAACTGGCTGAACTGCTGGTAGCGGAGGCCGTCCCTCTTGCCGTTGACCGTCAGGTTCACGCCGCCGCTCCCGTCGGTCGCGACCTTCCAGATGTCCCAGTTGTCCGACAGGAGCACGTGCTTGCCGTCCTTCGACCAGCCCATCGAGCGGGTCGGCGGCTTGGCGATGTTGTGGTCGTCCTCGGCGTCCACGAACGTGGCGCCCGAGACGTTCGCGGTGATGTTCGTCGATTTGCCGGTGGCGAAATCGTAGACGAGGAAGTGCCCGTCGTCGTGGTAGAGGAACTTCGCGCCGTCGGGCGACGTGCCGAAGCCGAAGCGCACTTTCGTGAGCGCCTTCTGCCGGCCGCCGGTCTTCGGGTCGATGACGTAGAGGTCCGAGTAGCGCCGGCCGTCGAGGTTCGACATGTACTCGTAGGGCTTCGCGTCCTGGCCCACGGCGAACTTCTGATGGCCGGGCAACGAGACGTTTCGGCACGCGTCGTCCGCGAGGCGGACGAACTTCTTGTCCTTGACGTGGTAGATGCTCAGGTAGGTGTACGCCTTGTCGCCGCCGGCCTGCAATTGCTGCATCGGTTGGAGGCGTTCGTCCTTCCAGTGCCAGATGACGAGGTCCGCCTGGCCGCCCGACGGCGTGCCGGTCGAGGCCGGCGGTCCGCCGCCGCCGTCGCGGCGCCGGCCGATCCCGCCCGTCGGCGAGGGCGCGGGTTGCGTCGTCGGCGCGGGTGCCGCTTCCTTCTTGGCCGAGTCCTTCTTCTTTTGCTCGGCGATGCTGAACGTGATCGCCTCAAGGTTCTTCGTCCAGCTCACGCCGCGGTTCGAGCTGATCCCCATGTCCTTCGGGAAGGCCTTGTCGTCCTTCGGATCGTAGACGGTCTTCGTCGGGTTCGCGCCGATGCCCGTGAACGCGAGGACGGTGTTCCACTTGCCGTCGTAGTCCTTGTCGTCGATCGCCTTGACGACGGTGCAGGCGGTGAAGTCCTCGTGCCACGCGAGGGACCGGTAGCTCGCCTTGGCGCTGTCGAGCACGGCCGTGGTGCCGGCCTTCATGTCACGCAGGTGGACGCCGTTGCCAATCTGCCCGGCCGCGTCGATGAGCAGGACGAGTTTGTCGCCGGGCTTGTTGAAGCTGAACTCCGAGACGTTGCCGAGGACGAATTCGGAACCGGTGGCGAGTTCGCGCAGGACGAGGTCGCTGCCGCTGGAGGTCGGCGCGGGCGTGCTCGGCGCGGTCAGGCCGGGCGGGAGCGTGATGCCGGGCGGTAGGCTCGTCGGCGCCCCGCCGGTCGGGGCTTCCGTCGCCTTGCGGAGCGCGACGTGCGTCGTCGACTCGCCGTTGAATTGCAGGCTCGCGAAGCCTTCGAGTTCGGTCTTCTCGTTCTTCTCGAGGTTCAGCAGGACGATCTTGGAGCGCGGGCGCGGGAGGGCGGCGGCCATCGACGGCGGCAGGCCGCGCGGGATCGCCGGCGTCGTGCTGAAGGTCGCCCATTTCGAGTCGAAGGAGAACGCGAACGTGCCGGACGCGGAGCCGGTCGGGTACTTCGTCTCCTTGCCGTCGACGAGGTTGCGGAGAACGATCTCGCCCTCTCCCGTGGCCGGGCCGGCGCGGTAGCCGAGCCATTTGCCGTCGTTGGAAAGCTTGTAACCGACCTCGAACGGGCTTGGCCCGCGGAACGACCGCCACGCGTCGGCGTCGGCGATGGTGAGGACCTTCTTGCCCGTCTCGACCGGCTTCTTCTTGAGTTCGGCGAGCTTGGCCTGGAGTTCGGCGAGTTGCTTCTCGAGCTGTTCGACGCTCGGATCGTCGGCGGACACCGCGACCGCGCCGGCCAGGAAGGCGGCGCAGACCAGGAATCGGCGGAACATGGAGGTGCGCTCCGGGTGGGAATTTGAGCAATCTATACCGGTTGCGAAGACCTGTCGAGCGGTCGAACGATGAGAAGCGGGGGCTTTTCCGGGGACCGGTGGAAAAATCACTATGGCCCGACCGCCGGGGCCGACTATAGTAACCACTTGCCCAAATTCGGGCGGACTCTCTCACACGGGCGGCCACGGCTGCGGAAACTGGAGGACGAATGGGGCTGCGGATGCGGGTTCACGACAAAGAACCAATCGGCCAGGCGATGCGCCGGTTCAAGAAACTGATCGAGCGGAGCGGGATGCAGAAGGAACTCCGCGCCCACCAGCACTACGAGAAGCCCTGCGAACAGCGCCGCCGCGCCGCCCTTCGCAAGCAGAAGGCCGCCCGCAAGGGCCAAGAAGGCCTCGCCTGAGATCGCAAAACCATCGAAGACGCCCGCCGAACCCGGCGGGCGTCTTCATTTAGGTGTTCGGAACAAGAGAGCTTCCCATTGTAGGACGGACTTCTAGTCCGTCTTTCCTGGCTCGGACGGACTAGAAGTCCGTCCTACGGGAAAATCATCTCGTGCCGCTCGCCTTACTCCCCGACGATGCCGCGGTGGATGTCGGCGCGCATCGTTTCATAGGTCTCGTTGAAGCTCATCACCATCGGATCGGGTTCCTCGCCGGCGCTCGCGCAGGCTTGCGAATAGATCGCCGGCCACCAGTTCTCGTGGTTCGTCAGCCCCTGGTCGCGGACCGTCGTCCAGTTGCTCAGGATCTTGCTCCAGCACTCGTCGCCGTACTTGAGCGCGGCGTTCAGGCCGCCGAGTTCCGGCACCAGCCACTGCCGGCCGATCTGGCTGTGCAGCACCTCGTCGGCCCAGTCGAAATCCTGGATCGTCTTCATCAGCGGGATGCCCGACTCGGCCGCGACCTCGAACTCGTAGCGCTTGCCGGTCTTCGGCATCAGCCCCTGCTCGATGAAGAAGAGGACCGCGTGCCGTTCGGCCGGCTTGCATTCGGTGTTGAGGCGGTACGACCAATTCCAGGTGATGCGGGCCTTCGTCCAGTCGACGCCGAGGGCGACGAAGCCGACTTCGCCCATCATCGCGTGGCGGGCCTCGTCCCAAAGCTGCCGCGACATGTCGCGGTAGTAGCCCCAACTCTTCCCCGGCGTCTGCGCGAGGATCGACGCCATCATCTCCGGCACGTCGATCTCGCGGATGCGCTTGTAGAGCATCATCAGTGCCTTCGCCTTGGCCGTGTATTGTTCGGAGTAGAGAAACGCCTCGGCGTTCACGCCCTGGTTCCAGCGGTCGGTGAAGCGCTCGTCGCGCTGCGGGACGGGGTCGTAGACGTAGGGCTTGGCGGAGTAGCGGCGCGGAAACGGAACACTTGCATCGGGCGCGGCTTTGGCCATCTCCAGCAATGGCCCCATGACCTGAGCATCCCAATCGCGCGTCGGCCATGGCTCGCCAAGCGATTGAATCGCCTTCAGGCCGAATTGATACATCTCATTGAGTTCGATCGAAGCGAACTTGAGCACTCGACGGCTCGGCGCGTCCGTCAACGGGTGCGTATCGCGCAGATAGTCTCCGATCTCGGATTGCAAAGTCCCGACCGCTTCCAGGTAGACCGCATACACGAGCTGATCGGTGAACGGGACGCCGAGAATCTCGTCGAAGAACGCTTCGAGCGCCGGGTGCGGCACCGAGTCCAATCCCAGCGGCGGTTCGCGCATCTCGCCGACGCGCGTCCGCAGGGCGGCCGCGTGCTCGGCGCAGAGGTAGGCGTGGTGGGCGAACGCAGTCTTCAACTCGTAGATCGGCTCGGACGTGATGCGCGCGGTGAGGATGCCGTGCAGCCGGACGAAGCAGTAGTGGAACCGCTTCAGCCGGCGGACGCACTCCTCGACGCCGAGGCCGGGCATGAGCGCGTCCTCGATGGAACACAGCCCCGCGAGCGGCGGGATGCCCTTGTAGGATTGGTAGCCTTCGAGCGGCTTCGGCGTGGACATGGTCGCCTCCCGTTTACTCGGGCACGACGCCCTTCGTCTTGATGTTCTTCGTCTCGGCCACGATCAGCGGCAGGTATTCCGACGAACCGGCCACCTGCACGAATTGCAACTGGCCCGTCACCTCGACCCAGGCATTGTTCGCGATGGTGCCGAGCGAACTGTCGGCGATGATGCGCGCCTTCAACGGGATCGTGTCGGCGGCGCAGCAAGTCATCTTGAGGCGGAAGAGCGTGGCCTCGCGGTCGCCGATCTTCTTGAACTGGCCCTTCACCGTGGCGGTCTTGCCTTCCTCGCTCTCGCGCTTCTCGGCGTTGTTGGCGAAGGCGTTCAGCTCGTCGAAGCTGAACCGGCGCCCGCCCTCCTTGGCCGCGAGCGCCTTGCGTTCGCCGATCTCGCCGGCCGTTCCGAGCCGTTCGTTGATCCACTCGTCGCTGAAGCCCTTGTTCGGCTGGCCCCAGATGAAGAGCACGATGGGGAAGAGCAGCACGACGGCGCGCCAGTAGACGCCGCCGTGGGAATGGTCGTGATCGTGACCGTGGCCGTGCGAAAGGCCGTGGCCGTGATCGTGGCCGCAGGTCTCGTCGTGGACGTGGTTCGGGTCGTCGTGCGCGTGGTGGTGATGGTGGAGTTTGGCGTGCTCGGCCGCCTCGCGCCACAGCGCGAGCGCCCGCACCAGCGTGAGCGCCAGCAGCGCGATGCCGGCGATCAGCACGAACAGGTGGAAGTCCGGGCTGAGGATGATCGTCAGGATCGACGGATTGTTCGGGTCGGGGTTGTTGATCGCCGGGACGGCGAGCGCGACCGCGACGGTGCCGAAGGCGCCGCAGATGCCGACGGTGAAGAGGTTCTCGAGGTTCTCGTCGCCGTGATCGTGGTGGTGATGGTGGCCGTGCGGGTGCGCGTGGGTCGCGGTCATGGCTTGCCCCCTTCGTTCGCCGTTGCGGCCGGCGTGCCCGAACCCAGGATCGACTCCGAGAACGGCCGGTACGTATGGTGCACGATCATCGACCAGAGGAAGACCTGCGTCACGGTGCAGACCACGATGATGCCGATCAGCTTCGGGCGGAAGACCCGCGTGAACATCATCAGCAGCTTGAGGTCGAGCATCGGGCCGAGGACGAGGAACGCGAGCTTCGCGGAGACGTGCATCTTCGTGAAGCTCGCGGCCACGAACGCGTCCGCCTCGCTGCACAGGCACATGAGGATCGCGACGAGCATCATCAGCGGGATGGCGACGACCGGCTGCTCCTGCGAAATGCTCTCGATCGTGCCGGCCTGGAGGTACAGCTTCGCACAGGCGGCGAGGATCGCGCCGAGGATCAGGAACACCGTGATGTCCATGAAATCGTGCAGCGCGGTCGATGAGATGTTCGAGATCCGCTTCGTCAGCGGCTTGGGCTTCGCCGGGACGGCGCCGTCCTCGACCATCGGCAACAGCGACGGCTTCGGCATCGCGCTTGCGGCGACGAACGACGCCGGCCCCGCATTCCGCGACAGCAGGTACACGATCACGCCGGTGGTCGTCGCGATGGCGAACCCCAGCCCGGCGCGCATCAGCACCATGTCGAAGCCGATCTTGCGACCGTCGATCTCGTGGGTCTTGAAGGCGTAGTAGGTGCTGAGCAGCACGACGACGTTCAGGATCGGCCCGGCCAACATGTAGGCGATGCAGCACGAGAGCGGCAGGCCCTTCTTGAGAAGTCGCCGCATGACGACGACGATGCCGCACTCGCACATCGGGAAGATCAGGCCGAGCATCCCGCCGACCGCCGCGGAGGCGAACGGATTCTTCGGCATGAACTTCGTGATCCAGTGCTGCGGAAGGAATTCCTCGAGGATGCCGGCGATCAGCGCGCCGAGCACGATGAACGGCATCGCTTCCCAGAGGATCGAGCTGAACGTCAGGAGGAAGTCGCGGATCTGATCGACCACGGCTCACGTCGGGGCTGCGGGAAGCGGGAAGCGCCAACCGTTCCTACGCGGTCGCGGGGCGAACGGTTCGTCTATTGTCGCAATCCGCCGAAGGTCGGACAGGCCGCGATTCCGTTCGACCGTTTTGAGTTTTTCGTTGCTCGTTTTGCATTGTTGGGGTCAAGTTCCTCTCAACTCGAAACGAGGAATGAAAAACCCAAAATGATATTCAGCACGCGCAGTCCGCGCCGTGGACGCGGCGGCCGCGGAGGCGGGCGTAGAACGCCGTCGCGAAGAAGCAGCACACGGTGAGGACGACGATCGTGCCGCCGGTGCGGAACTCGAAGACGCGCCCGGCGCCGAGGTTCAAGGACCAATTCTTGCTGATGAAGAAGCCGCCGAGGCCGCAGCCGAGCGCGATGGCGAGGCTGCCGGCGAAGAGCTGGCGCACGTTCCGCGCCCCGTTCGCCGCCGCCGCCGCCGGCACCACCAGGAGCGCGTTGATGAGCAGCACGCCCACCGCCTTGATCGACAGGTTCACCACCAGCGACAGCAGCACGACGAACAGGTACTGGTTCAGCCGCACCTCGACGCGGCGGGACCGCGCGAGGCTCGGACTGAAACTCGCGAACACGACCGAATTGAACCGGAACATCACGAACGCGAACACCAGCAGCCCGAGCGCGATGAGGCGCAGTTGGTCCTCGGCGTCGGCGTACATCGGGCTGCCGAACAGGAACGCTTCGGGGTCGAACCGTTGGCCGGCCTTGTTCACGAGCGGGATGAGCATCGCGCCGAAGCCGATGGCGAGCGCGAAGAAGACGCCGATGATGGAGTCGGCGGCGAGCGTCGTCCGTTCGCGGAAGTAGGCGATGCCGACGCCGACGGCGGCGCCGAACGCGATCATGACGACGGGCACGAGCCATCGGTAGGGCGAGTCATCGACGTTGCGATTGAGCGGATCGACGAGGAGCACGGAGAGCAGGCCGAGCGCCACGCCCGCGAAGGTGCAGTGCGCCATCGCGTCGCTGAAGAACGACATCCGGTTGCCGACGACGAGCGTGCCGACGGAGCCGCACACGAGGCCGACGAGCGCGATGGCGAGGACGGCGTTCACCTCGTGCGGGTACGCGCCGAGCGATTGCGCGGTCCGATCGATGAGCGATTTGAACAGTTCCACCATCGCGTCATCCTATCGTTTCGGCGGCAGCGCCGGCGGGTCGCCGAGCGGGCCGAAGCGCGTCAGGAAGGCGAGCAGGCCATCGAACAGGCCGGTTGCGCCGGGCGTGCGACCCCGGACGACGACTTCGCCCCGGCGGACTTCGACGCGCCCGACGACGCCGGGCAGCTCCAGCTCGCACGAATCGCCGTCGAACGCGGCCGCCACACGCAGGCCGGGCATCGGCGCGTCCTCCAATCGGTCCAGGAAGGATGCTACGTCCAGCGGGCGGGCGAGTTCGAAGACGAGCTGATCGAACGTCGGGCCGAAGTCGGCGTCGCGGGCGAAGGCGAGGTCGGAGAAGCGGCCGTATTCCCGCCGCCAGACGAGGCGCGTCGAGTCGGCCGGATCGAGTTCGACCGACACCGCGTACTCGAAATCCGGCGTGCGGAGCGAGCCGGTGCCGTCCTGGCCCACGGCGGCGACGAGCTGCCGGCGGGGATGGCCGAACCGCTCGCGGCAGAGCGTCGCCACGCGCTCCACGTCCGCGCGGAGGTCGGCGGCGGCCAATCGCTGGACGAACCTCCGGCTGGCCGGTCCGGCCTTCGCCGGCACCGCGTGCGACTTGCGATAGTCCGCGAGGTCCCGCACCGCCGTCGTCGACTCCGAGCGCAGCGCGACGCGCCGGAGCCGGGCCGCGTCCAGAATCGCGCCGCCGTCGTTCGACGGCGCGTTGCGCAGAACGCCGAGCGCGTGGCCGATCAGGTGCGGCGTCTGTCGATCGCCGGGCGAACCGTATCGCTTCCATCGGTTCGGGAACTCGGCATCCAAAAGTTTCTGGATCGAACGCGCCGTGACGCGGCCAGATTCGTCTCGCGCGGCACGGCTCCGACCCGCGATCGCCTCGGCGACCAGATCGCCCCAGAGGCCTCCTTCCGCCGGCATCCGAGGCTCCTCGTCCGCCCGCCCCGCAAGCAGGGCGACCAGATTCGCGGAGGCTTCGATCCCGTCCGCGATTTCTTGTTCATCCATCCCCGGCGTCGCGAGCAGCAATACCACCTCCTCCGCCGGCGTCGCGCGCAGGTCGGCGAGCCAATCGCGGGCGGCGAACGACGTGCCGGCGCGATCGTCCGGCAGCGTGTCCCAGCAGTCGAGCCGGCCACGGCCCTTCGCCGCGTGGCCTCGCCCGAGCCAAGCGACGACGACGCGATCGCCGGCGCGAACGCCCCGGCGGAACTTCTTCCAGCGCGACTCCACCGCCGCGAGCGTCGCGTGCGCATCCGCAAGGTGGACGCGGTTTTCCTTGGCGTACCCGGCCGATTCGAGCGCGGCCGCCAGGCGTCCGGCCTCCGCCGCCGCGCCGGGCAGGCCGCCCAGCTCCCCATGCAGCGGCCGTTCCACGGCGACCAGAAATGACCGGCGAATGCCCACGTTTCATCCTTTTGCAGGAAGGGAGAATTGTAGTTCGCGGTCCGCGCCGGTACAAAGTCGTTCGTTGGGAAAGGAGCCAGCCATGCGGGCCGTGGACGTGATCCGCAAGAAGCGCGACGGGGGCGAACTCGCCGAGGCCGAGTTGGCCGCGTTCGTCCGCGCCGCCGCGACCGGCGCCGACTGGGAGCCGTACCAGCTCTCCGCGCTGCTCATGGCGATCGTGTGGCGCGGCATGACGCCCGACGAAACCGCGACCTTCACCCGACTCATGGCCGACTCGGGAAAGCGGCTCGATCTCTCCGATCTGCCCGGCCCCAAGGTGGACAAGCACAGCACTGGCGGCGTCGGCGACAAGACCTCGCTCATCCTCGCCCCGCTCGTCGCCGCCTGCGGCGCCTACGTGCCGATGATGTCCGGCCGCGGCCTCGGCCACACCGGCGGCACCCTCGACAAGCTCGAGTCGATCCCCGGCTTCCGCGTGAATCTGTCCGAAGCCGAATTCCGCGCCGCCCTCCGCGCCACGCGCATCGGCATGATCGGCCAGACCGCCGACGTCGCCCCCGCCGACAAGACCCTCTACGCCCTCCGCGACGTCACCGGCACCGTCGAGTGCATCCCGCTCATCACCGCCTCCATCCTCAGCAAGAAACTCGCCGAAGGGATCGACGCGCTCGTCATGGACGTGAAGTGCGGCCGCGGCGCCTTCATGAAGAACCGCGCCGACGCCCGGACCCTCGCCGACGGCATCGTCCGCGTCGCCCGGCTCAATGGCCTCCGCTGCGAGGCGCTCGTCACCGCCATGGACCGCCCCCTCGGCCGCGCGATCGGCAACGCCCTGGAAGTCGTCGAATCGATCGAAACGCTCAAGGGGAACGGACCCTCCGACCTTACCGAACTGTCGGTCGTCCTCGCCGCGCGCATGGTGCGGCTCGCCGGCCTCGCCGAAACGGATGCGCAGGCCGACGAGAAGGTCCGCGCGGCGCTCGCGTCGGGCCGGGGCGTCGAGTGCTTCCGCCACATGGTCGAACAACAGGGCGGCGATCCGCGCATCGTCGACGACTATTCCCGCCTGCCGTCGGCGCCGAAAACCTTCGAGCTGAAATCCGATCGCGCCGGCTTCGTCGCGGACCTCGACGCCGAGGCGCTCGGCGTCGCCGGCATGATTCTCGGCGGTGGCCGGCGCAAGGCGTCCGACGCCGTCGATCCGGCCGTCGGAATCGTCGTTCGCGCCCGGCCCGGCGACGCCGTCCGCGCCGGCGATACCGTGCTGAGCATCCACTATCGCGACGATTCCCGGCTGGCGGAGGTGTTGGATCGGCTCCGAACCGGCTACACTCTTACGGATGGCCGCCCGACGGATTCCTACGTGGTTTTGGAGCAGTTGACATGAGTGCGGACCCCCTGTTCATCGCCGCCGCCGCCGTCCGCAGCAAGGCGCACGCCCCCTTCTCCAATTTCAAGGTCGGCGCCGCCGTGCAGGCCTCCGACGGCATCATCTACACCGGCTGCAACGTCGAATGCGCCAGCTACGGCCTCACGATCTGCGCCGAACGCGTCGCCGTCTGCAAGGCGATCTCCGAAGGCTCCCGCAAGTTCGCCCGCATCGCCGTCTACGCCGAGACCGAGGAACTCACGCCCCCCTGCGGCGCCTGCCGCCAACTCCTCTGGGAGCTCTGCGGCGACATCGAAGTCTACCTCCTCAACCACAAGAAGCAGATGGTCTGCTACAAGCTCGGCGACCTCATCCCGCTCGCGTTCGAGGCGAAGACGATGGGCAAATCGCTCGGCGCCGGCAGCACCGGCAACCGCCCCGCCATCAAATGAGGGACCGGGCCATGGCCGCCGTGCACGTCTCGTCGCATCCGTTGCTCGTCCACAAGCTCGCGAAGCTGCGCGCCGTCGACACGCCGCCGCCGATCTTCCGCGAACTCGTATACGAAATCTCGCAGGTGCTCTTCTACGAGGCGACGAAGGACGTGCCGCTGCGGGATGTGGTAGTGCGGACGCCGCTGGTGGAGTGCGTCGGCCGGGAACTCGCGGTGAAGGTCGGCCTCGTTCCAGTGCTGCGCGCCGGCCTCGGCATGGCGAACGCCATGCTCGACGCGCTGCCGGAGGCCGCCGTCTGGCACATCGGCCTCTACCGCGACCACGCCACGCTCAAACCCGTCACCTACTACAACAAGCTCCCTCCGAAACCGGACATGGGCCTCGGCGTCGTGCTCGACCCGATGCTCGCCACCGGCGGCTCCGCCATCGAGGCGATCCGCCTGCTCAAGCAGGCCGGCACGCCGGAAGTGAAGTTCGTCGGCCTGATCGCCGCCCCCGAAGGCGTCGCCGCCCTGCAAGCCGCCCACCCGGACGTCGCCATCTACCTCGCCGCCGTCGATTCGCATTTGAACGAGTTGGGCTACATCGTCCCCGGCCTCGGCGA
>CAYVRB010000050.1:21438-26412 GCA_964453375.1 uncultured Alcaligenaceae bacterium | reverse complement strand
GCTCCGTCACCCCTGGCTATTGTGGGTCGCCCCGTTGGGGCGGAAGACATCGGATCGGCGAGCTTTCCCGTTGGTCGAGTTTTGGCTCGGCGAGCTTTCCCGTTGGTCGAGTTTTGGCTCGGCGAGCTTTCCCCTCGGTCGATTTTCGGCCCCAACGGGGCCACCGACAATAGCCTGGGGGTGGGGCGCAGCGGAACCCCTGGAACGGGCCAACCGTGAATCGTAGCCCCGAAGGGGCGACCCATTTGCCACCCACGTTCGCGACGTCGCCCCTACACGTTCGGAGTTCACGATTTCTTGCGGAGGGGCACTTGGCAGGCGCCGTCGTGGCACGGCACGAGGTCGAAGCGGTTGCGGGCGACCCAGCGGTAGACGCGGTTGCCGAGCCAGAGGACGCCGGGGAGGTAGAGGAACGGCGCGAGGAGCGCGGTCGGCGGCAGCCGCCACGCCATCCAGCGGAAGGCGGAGAAGCCGGCACGGACGCGGCCCCGCGCGGCGGGGACGACGTGCATCTCCTCGATCAGTTTGACCGGATCGAGCGGCGGCTCGGTCGCCGGCAGGCGGTCGGTCTCGCGGGCGCTTTGGAACGCGAGCCGGCCGAACCAATCGAGCGCGCGGAGGATGCGGATGGAGCGGCGGCAGAAGGCGCAATCGCCATCGTAGAGGACGATCGCGCGGTCGGCGGCGGGGGTCGCGTTCATGGAAGGGGAACCGCGAACCGGAGGCGGAGGCAACCGGTCAATGGTCGAAGCGGTGGAGCAGCCGGATGCTGTTCATGTCGAGGGCTTCGAGGATGGTCCGCACCGTCGAGGTCGGCAATCCGTTGTCGATCGCCCAGATGATGATCGGCAGGTTCTCCCAACCGTGCTTGAGGCGCTCGACGATCGGCGCGAGGAGGTCGGAGTGGTCTTGGAATTGCGAGAGGAGCAGGCCGAAGTCGCCGCGATCGAGTTCGATCCAGAAGCATTTGCCTTGCAGGTGTTCGAGCCAGCGCGCCCGCAGGTAGCCGTTCCAGTGTTCGCGCATCCAGCGCCGCACCGCCTGTTCGCCGAGGTCGTAGCCGACTTTCTCGCTCTCGATCCACTTGAATTGGTCTTCTTCCTTGCGCGATTCGTCGTGGATGCTCCGCTTGGGCACATGGTCCGGGGGCGCGGTCGGCCAGATGCGATTGACGCAACGCTCGGCCGAGGTGTTCGCTGTGACCATGGTCGTCGAACCGCGGGGAGAGAGACGATCGCCGGCGGGGTGGTAACGTCCCCGAGGGGATATTTCCACACCTCTATCATAACCGACGAGTCGAGCGCTTTGCAAGTTTTTTCTTGCCGCTCCTGAAACCCCGGACGGGCGTCATGAAAGGATGTCGGTCATTGCGAAGATCGCGATGGATTTCGACGCCAACGGCGTCGTTCCCTCAGCCCAGGGTTGAGGGCGCTTCGCCCGACACCCTGGGTGCGTTTTGTGTTGCGGATCCGACTCCAACGGAGTCGTTCGGAGTTCCATCTCCCAACACCCGCACGCAACGGCGATCGCATCGCTAGAAATACCATCCCGGATTCTTTTTCCGATTCCTGTCCGCTTCCGGCCGCGCCATTCGTCGATCGGGCGAATCGCGGGGAAAGGCACCGCGAACCACCACGAGGAACCGTCATGGCGAAGTACCTGTTCATCTACCGCAACGAACCGATGCCCGTGCAACCCTCGCCGGAGGAGATGCAGGCCGCCCTCGCCGAGTGGGGCGTCTGGGTCGAGAAGTTCATGAAGACCGGGAACATCCTCGATCCGGGCGACGGCCTGAAGGAATGCGGCAAGGTCCTGCGCAACGGCGGCGCCGCCGTCACCGACGGGCCGTACGTCGAGGCGAAGGAGATCCTCGGCGGCTATTCGGTCGTGCAGGCCGACAGCTACGACGCGGCCGTGACGATCGCCAAGGAGTGCCCCGGCGCGAAGTACGGCACGCTCGAAATCCGCGAACTCGCCGGCTACGTGTGATACCCTGAGCCGTCATGGCGGCCCCGACCCACGCCCTGGTCGAACACTTCTTCCGGCACGAGTACGGCCGGCTGGTGGCGCACCTGGCGCGGGCGATCGGGGTCGCGCGGCTCGAACTCGTCGAAGACGTCGTCCAGACCGCGCTCGTCCGCGCGCTGCAGTCGTGGTCCCTCCGCGGCGTGCCGGACGATCCCGCCGGCTGGCTCTACCGCGTCGCCCGCAACGCCGCCACCGACGCCCTCCGCCGCGACCGCAAGCAATCCGATCTCGGCGACCGCGACCTCCCCGCCGAGCCGATGGAGCTTTCCGATGACGTGATCGCCGACGATCAACTCCGCCTCCTCTTCGCCTGCTGCCATCCGACGCTGCCGCTCGAATCGCAGGTGGCCCTCGCGCTCAAGACGCTCTGCGGCTTCTCCACCGGCGAGATCGCCGCCGGCCTGCTGACGAACGAAGAGAACGTCCAGAAGCGATTGTTCCGCGCCAAGGAACGGCTGCGCGAGATCGACTTCGACCCGTCCGCCGTCCCGGCCGAGCGCCTGCCCGAACGCCGCGAAGCGGTCCGCACCGTCGTCTACCTCCTCTTCAACGAAGGCTACCACTCGGCGCAGGGGAACGCGCTCGTCCGCCGCGACGTGTGCGACGAGGCGATCCGCCTCGGCCGGCTGCTCGCCGCCGACCCCGCGACCGGCGACCCGACCACGTTCGCGCTCCTGGCCCTGATGCTGTTGAACGCCGCGCGCTTCGAGGCGCGCATCGCCGGCGGCGGCCAGCATCTCCTCCAGGACCAGGACCGCGCGAAGTGGGACCCCGCGCTGCTCGCGGAGGGGTTCCACTGGTTCGTCCGGTCCGGTGACGGGGACGAACTCTCGCGCTACCACCTGGAGGTGGGCATCGTGTCGAAGCACGCGGCCGCGACGAGTTTCGCCGCGACCGACTGGACCGCGATCGTGGGGCTGTACGACCTGCTGTTGCGGATCGCGCCGTCGCCGTTGCACGCGCTCAACCGCGCCGTGGCCGTGGCCGAGCGCGACGGCCCGGCGGCGGGGCTGGCGGAGTTGAACGCGATCCCGCCGGGGAGCATTCCCGAGGGCTATTACCTCTGGCCGGCGGTCGTGGGCGAACTGCACCGCCGCGCCGGGAACGTGGCGAACGCGCGCGAGCACCTGGCGCGGGCGTATCGGTTGGCCACGTCGCCGGCGGAGCGGGAGTTGATCCTGAAGCGACTGAAGGCGTGCGCGTCGTAATCGATGGATTGGAACATGTTCGATCCGCGCGGTCGTTCTTCGACACCGAAGGTGTCGTTCTCCCAGCCTGGGGTTGAGCGAGGCTTGGCGAGCGACACCCCAGGACCGCGATGCAAAAGTCGTCGACACCAAAGGTGTCGTTCACGAAGCCATCGCTCCGAACGACTCCTTCGGAGTCGAATTCCTTCGGTCATTGTCCCAGGGTGTCGGGCGAAGCGCCCTCAACCCTGGGCTGAAAGAACGACGCCGTTGGCGTCGAAGACCACGATGGCGAATGAGGCCATTGGCTACGGTGATGACATTCTGGAACGCCCTTGCGAAGGGAATTCCCGCGCATCGTCCGTCCGCACGGATTACGATGGTGACATTCGAACCCGGAGCCATCCGCATGACCCCGTCTCGTCGCCAGTTCCTGCGGGCCGCCGGGGTGTCGCTGGCGTTGCCGGCGTTCGGCGCGGCGGCCGCGAAGGAGACGCCGCGGCGCATGGTCTGCGTCTGCACGCCGCTCGGCCTGCACGCGCCGCACTTCGTCCCCAAGACCGCCGGCGCCGACTACGAGGCCTCGCCGTATCTCGATGTGTTCAAAGATCTGCGTGGCGACGTCACGCCGATCACTGGCCTCGCGCACCCGGATGTCGGCTCCAGCCACGATTCCATCTACAGCTTCCTCACCGCCGCCCCGCACCCGGAGCAACGCGCCGGCTTCCGCAACTCCATCTCGCTGGACCAGTTCGCCGCCGACCGGATCGGCGAGCGCACGCGCTTCCCGAGCCTCGCGCTCTCGTGCGAGGGGTTCAGCCTGTCGTGGACGCGCACCGGCGCGATCGTGCCGTCGGATTCGTTCCCGTCGAGCGTGTTCGCGAAGTTGTTTCTCGAAGGCCGGCCGGACGAGGTGGAGGCGCAGAAGCGCCGGCTGGCGAACGGGCGCAGCATCCTGGACGCCGTCGGCGAGCAGTCGAAGGGCGTGCGGGACGGGCTGGGCGCGGAGGACCGCGAGAAGCTGGACGAGTACACGACGAGCGTGCGGGAGCTGGAGCGCCGGCTGGCGCGGGCGGAGGAGTGGGCGAAGAAGCCGAAGCCGAAGGTGGACGCGAAGCCGCCGCAGAACGTGGCGAACCCGGCCGACCTCGTGGCGAAGGCGAAGCTGATGTTCGACCTGATCCACCTGGCGTTGCAGACCGATTCGACGCGGCTCGTGACGCTCTTGCTGCTCGGCACGAGCCTCGTGCCGCCGGTCGCGGGCGTGTCGCACGGCCACCACGACCTCTCGCACCACGGGCAGGACCCGAAGAAACTCGAACAACTCAAGGCCGTGGAGATCGAGAAGCTCAAGACGCTCCGCGACTTCCTCGCGAAGCTGAAGGGCACGAGGGAGGACGGCGAAACCCTGCTGGACCGCACGTCGGTGTTCTTCAGCAGCAACCTCGGCAACGCCAGCAACCACTCGACGAAGAACCTGCCCGTCCTGTTCGCCGGCGGCGGATTCCGTCACGGCTCGCACCTCGCGTTCGACCCGAACAAGCCGCCGCCGCTGGCGAACTTGTACGTCTCGATGCTCCAGCGGATGGGGATCGAAACGGACAAGTTCGGTTCCGGCACCGGCACCCTGACCGGGTTGAAACCAAAGGCATAATGCGGGGAACGCGCTCCGAAATGATTGGGGAGCCGAGGGGGGTGGGCCGCCCGGGGGGGGGCCCCACGCCCCCCCCCCCGGGGCCACCCCCCGCCGCGCGCCGCC
>CAYVRB010000050.1:0-21428 GCA_964453375.1 uncultured Alcaligenaceae bacterium | reverse complement strand
GGGGGTACGGCGCCCCTAATTGTTGGGGGCGCCGCGGGGCGTGCGCGGCGGGGTCGTGCCCCATCGCCCGCGCCCGGGGGGCACACGCCGCTCGGCTCGCCGACGGGGTCGCATCCCTCTCCCCTAATCAGGGGAGAGGCCGGACATTCCCGTCGAAATCGGTAATCGAATCTCGTTGACAGCGATCCCCCGTCGGTTAACCTGACGGTGGCTCGCCCCTTCCCGTGGTGCGGTCATGTCGATCTCGCGCACATGTCGGAGCTGCGGCGTCCCCTTGCCGGAGCACCTGACCGACGGCACCTGTCCGTCGTGCGGCGGCGCGCTCGCCGGGAACGAAACGCCGAAAGCCTCCGGCACGCCGGCCGACCGCGACGGCGATTTCGTCGTCGACCTGCCGGACGAACTCACCGGCACGCACCTGCCGGAATCGAACGTCGGCAGCACCATCGTGGCGGAGGCCAACCCGCGCACGAACCGCCGCGCGGCGCCGCGACTCGCCGGCTACCGCGACGTCGCCTGGCTCGAAGGCGGCGGGATGGGCAACGTCTACCGCGGCATCCAGTCCGGCACCGAGCGCCGCGTCGCCATCAAGGTCATGCGCCCCGGCGTCGGCGCGCACGCGCAGGGCCGCGAACGCTTCGAGAACGAAATCCGCGCCCTCGGCCGCGTCGACCACCCCGGCGTCGTCCGCGTCTACGAGTGCGGCGAGTGCGACCACGGGCCGTACTTCTCCATGGAATTCGTGGAGGGGGAGACGCTGGCGAAGCGCGTGCGGCGCGACGGCGCGCTGTCGCCGCTGGAGGCGGCGCGCATCGTGCGCCTCGCGGCCGAGGCGGTGCACTGCGCGCACCGCGAGGGCGTGTGGCACCGCGACCTCAAGCCGAGCAACGTGATGATCGCGCCGGACGGCGCCGTGAAGGTGACCGACTTCGGCCTGGCCAAGCACACCGACGACGACACGGGCGAGCTGACGGAGACGGGCGTGGTGATCGGCACGCCGAGCTACATCTCGCCGGAGCAGGCCGAGGGCCACGCGGATCGGGTCGGCCCGGCGTCGGACGTGTACGGTTTGGGCGCGACGCTGTACCACCTGCTGACGGCCAGCCCGCCGCACACGGCACAATCGACCGTGCGGGCATTGCGCGGGGCGCGCGTCGGCGACGTGGTGCCGCCGACGGAGCGCCGGCCGGACCTCTGCCCGGTGCTCGGCGCGATCGTGGAGAAGAGCTTGGCGCACGACCCGGCGCGGCGCTACGCGTCGGCGGAGGCGTTCGCGCGGGAGCTGGCGAACTGGGCCGCCGGCGAGCCGACGCTCGCGGTGCCGCCGACGGCGCTCGAGCGCCTCGGTCGCCGAGTGCGCCGGCACCGCGTGGCGCTGGCGGTCTTCGGTGCGATCTTCGTCCTTGCCGCCGCCGCCGCGATCGTGCGGCGCGTCACGGACGAGAAAGGCGCGATCGAACGCGCGCTGGCGCGCGGGAATAAAGTCACGTTCATCGGCCCCGACGGCCCGCCACGCTATCACGGATGGGTGGGCATTCCCGGCACGTTGCATCCGTCGCTTCTCAACGACAAGACGATCGGCATGACGGCGAATCCGACCACGGGTCTGGTCCTTGTGGACGATCCGCAAGTGAACCATTATCTCTTTCGTGCGGAGATCCAACACCAGGGCGGCCTGCACTCGGTGCCAGGCGGGCTGACGCGCAACGACGCCGGCAAGGTCGGACTCTTCTTCGGCGCGCAGAAACTGACGGCCGCGGATGCCGCCGCACATCTGATGTTCTCGATCGATTTCAACGATTTGCCGTGGCAAACGGCCCAGAAGCCCGACGCGGACGACTACGGCCACAAGGTCGGTTTCCATTTGAACTGCGTACTCGAGACGCCGAACGCGATGGCTCGCAATCTGGAAACGGGCCAGAGCCAGATACACCTCTTCCCGTACGTCGGCAATCAACCGCCGGGCGAATGGCGGACCATCGAATTGGAAATCGATCCGAACGGCTGCAAGGTTCGTTGGAAGAAGCTCTCGGACGGCAGCATGTTGTACTTGGGACACTTCAGCGCGGAGCAAATGGATCACTACCTGCGTTCCCGACACGAGAAAGTATCGTCCATCGTCGGCGATCGGGTTTGGCCCTCCGTCCAACCGTGGTCGCCCCGGCGACCGTTGGGTATCTTTTCGCACAACTCGAGCGTGGCGATCCGCAATGCCACGATCGAACCGTTGTCCCCCCCTCCTTGAAATTCGAGGACCTCATGCCCGCAACCGTGGAAATCGAGTGGCCGCTCGGAAGTGGTACAAACGTCGCCCAGACGTTTTTCCCCGTCGTTCGCGTTTACGATGGGGTCGGCGGCATTCCGACCTCCGACCACAAACTGCGCCTGGTCTTGAAGAAAGGCGGTGTCACGAAGGACGACCAGCGAAGCGCCGCCCTGAATCCCGCGCTCGACAAGACCTACGACGCCACGTCGCTGACGACGAACGAAACCGGGGCGCACCTGCTCGAAGTCGACTTGGAGAATTGGAGCAGTGGCAGCGGGGTCGTCGCCGATTCGGATTCCGAAGACGGCATCAACGTGGTCGCCCTCGGGGGACTCTCGAAACGCGAAGCCGGTTCCATCATCATCGAGGAGTAATCGCCCATGGCCGTTTCCCAGTTCAAGGTGCGCATCAATCATTCCAGCGGCGTGGCGCGCGTGGAGGGATTGCTGGTCAAGGTGGTCCTGAAACCCAATCACGGTCCGCCGAAGCCGGATCGATTCCGCCGGTCCGTTTGCGATTATCAACTCGCGGCGCTGGTCGCGGGACCACCGGCGTTTTGGGAAGTGATCCTGAAGTTGCCGACGGGCAAGGGGAAGAAGGGCGTGGTCGCCTACGACATCGAGATCGTGATGCTCGACGCGTCGAATCAGATCGTCGACTCGTTCTGTCGGCGGCGGAAGAAGCCCCTGGGGATCATCTTTCCACCGATCGTCGTCCGCAAGCCGCGGCCGATCCGGACGCCTACGAAAGCCTGACCGCTTGTCGGACCGCGCGATTGCGCGGTCCGACGGTTCTCATTCGCCGCCGAGTCACGCCGTGCCGCCCATTCCCCCGAACGCCCGCCCGATCGCCGTCTGGTTCCACCGCGAGGTTTCGTTGCCGCTGGACGACACGGCGGCATCGAAACTGCGCGAAGTGATTGGTCGGGACTGGGACGATTTCGCGCAGGCGAACGCGCCCGGCGCGGTGTTCCAACCGTTCTTCGCGGACGCGAGCGCCGCCGATTTGGCGGAACTGGACGCCGTGCAGCCGGTGCAGGGCACCGAGCCGTTTTCGTTCCGAACATGGTATCGCATCTGGTGCCCGCCGGGCTTGGATTACGAACGGATCGCCAAGGCCGTGCGCGAATGGCCCGGCGTCCGCCGCGCGTACGTCGAAGGCGTGCCGCGTTTGCCCGGTCCCCCGGCGGAGCCGAGGGCGCACCGTCAAGGTTATCTCGATCCGGCCCCCGCCGGGATCGACGCCTACGCCGCCTGGCGCGTCGCGACCGGCGCCGGCGTGGGATTCGTCGATCTCGAAGCGGACTGGCAACTCAACCACGTGGAATTCCCCGCCTCTATCTCCAAGATTTGGGGCGATTTCTCCGGCGTTGACCAACATAAAGGCCACGGTACGAACACTCTCGGCGTCGTTATCGCCCAGCACGACGGACAGGGCATCGCCGGCCTCGCACCGGACGCCAACTCCCGCGTCGTCTCGCATTGCTTCCTCGGGAGCCTTTACCACACCACCGAAGCGATTCGCAAAGCCGCCCGGACGATGAATCGCGGCGACGTGCTGCTCCTCGAAGTCGAAGTCTACCGGCTGATCCGACCGGAACCGCTTGGCGGCGAAACGGCTTTCCCCGCGGAGGTCGACCTCGTCGTCTTCCAGATGATTCTCAACGTCGTGTCGCGCGGCATCGTCGTCGTCCAGGCCGCCGGCAACGGCACGCGCGATCTCGATCTGCAAGAAGATGAAACCGGCGCGAAGATCTTCGATCGTTGGTTCCGCGACTCCGGGGCCATCCTGGTCGCCGCCGGGAATTCGACCGACACCGCGCCGCCACGCGCCCCATATTCCACTACGAACTTCGGAACCCGCGTCGATTGCTTTGCATGGGGCGAAGGCGTCTACACGAGCGGCTACAACGGCCCGAGCATCACCAACCATTACATCTCCAACTTCACGGGCACGTCGGCCGCCGCCGCCATCGTCGCCGGCGCGGCGCTCCTGCTTCAATCGTGGAAGAAATCCGACGGGGGGGCGGCGTACTCGCCCCTCGAACTCCGCGCCAAACTCGCCGACCAGACACCGAACGTCAACACCGCCAGCGCCCACGGCGTCGCCACCGACAAGATCGGCGTGATGCCGAACCTCGCGAAACTCATCCCTCGCCCGGTCACGCCGGCCGCGATCAACGGCCACCTCGCCGCCATCCGCCGAATCCTCGCTGGCGTCATCCAGGATGGCGGCGGGATCGAATGGAAGCCCGGCAAAGGCCCCGTCCCCGTCGACCCCTGGGGGCCGCTCCTCGCCCAACTCGATCCGGCCGAGCGCGACCTCGTCGTCGGCGCGGCCGCGCTCGATCTCGCCCGGCACGCTTCAAACAAATCCCTCGCCAAGCGCCTCGCCAAGTCCGCCCGCCGCGCCCTCAAGGACGCCCGCAAGAAGGCCAAGCGCGAGCGCTAATTCCATTGTCCCGGCCCCGTCCGTCCGTTACCCTTGGGGATAATCCCCCCCACGATCGAGGCGCATCATGGCGAAGCCGTTCCTGGCCCTGCAACCGAGCGAGATGGTCGTGGCGCAGGCCGCGGCGAACATCTACGCCGCCTACATCGCCGCCGGACGCGTGCCCGAAGGGAAGGAACAGGATTGGATGCGCCGCTCCATCGGCGAGGCGTTCACGATCGCCCGCCTCACGGACGAAGCGATCCACAGCGATACGGAAATGGGCTGAACCCGCCGCGCACCCGGAGACGTTCCATGAACCGCCTCGCCGCGCTCGCCGCCGCGCTCCTCCTCGCCGCGCCCCTCGCGGCCCAACAGAAAAAGGGTTCGGTCAAGCTGACCGACGCCAAGGTGAAGACCGAGGCGGTCGTCTTCAAATCGACGCCGCAGGGCGAGCTGAAGCTGCACGTCCATTATCCCGCCGGCTGGGCCGCCGATCGCCGCCCGGCGATCGTGTTCTTCTTCGGCGGCGGCTGGAAAAACGGCTCCTACGAGCAATTCGTGCCGCAGTCGGAGTACTTCGCCTCGCGCGGCCTCGTCGCCGTCTCGGCCGAGTACCGGATCGAAACGAAGCACAAGACCACGCCCGACGTCTGCGTCGAGGACGCGAAGTCGGCGATGCGATTCGTCCGCGCAAACGCCGCGAAGTACGGCGTGGACCCCGACAAGCTGATCGCGTCCGGCGGCTCGGCGGGCGGGCACCTCGCGGCCGCCACGGCGCTCGTCGCCGGCTTCGACGCGAAGGACGATCCGAAGGTGTCGGCCAAGCCGAACGCGCTCGTCCTCTTCAATCCCGCCTTGAACCTGACGATGATCGACGGCCGCAAGGTGCCGGGCGCGAACGGCGACGACGTGGCCAAGGCGATCTCGCCGACGCTGTATCTGGCGAAGGACGCGCCGCCGGCCGTCATCTTCTTCGGCACCGCCGACAAGCTGAAAGCGCACGGGACGGACTACGCCGCGAAGGCCAAGGCGCTCGGCGTGCGCGCCGAACTGTACACCGCCGCCGACCAGCCCCACGGCTTCTTCAACCGCTCCCCGTGGTGCGAGGCGACCGCCGAGCGCGCCGACCGCTTCCTCGAATCGCTCGGCTACCTGAAGGGCGAGCCGACCGTGAAGGCGAAGGACGGCGCGGCGCTCGCGCGGGAGTGATCCGTCGGGGCCGCGATGATCGACCTGGACCATAACGCGACGACGCCGATCCTGCCGGCGGCGCTCGAGGCCGCCCGGCGCGTCGAAATCGAGGCGCCGGGCAACCCGGCGTCGTCGCACGCGCGCGGGCGCGCCGCGCGCCGCCACCTCGAAGACGCCCGCGAACGCGTCGCCGCGCTCGTGGGGGCGAAGCCCGAAGAAGTGATCTTCACGAGCGGCGCCACCGAGGCGAACAATCTCGCGCTCTTCGGATTGGCGGGCCGGCCTCCGGCGCGGATCGTCGCGGCGCCGATCGAGCATCCCTGCGCGCTCGAGCCGCTGAAGCAACTTGAGCAACGCGGGCACACGATCGACTGGCTCGATGTCGATCATCGTGGAGTCGTCGTTGTCCCCCCTACCCTAACCCTCCCCCTCCAGGGGGGAGGGGACAAGAGCGCGACCACGATTCGATTGATCGTGCTCCAACTCGCGAATCACGAGACCGGGGCGATCCAGCCGGTGCGCGCGTTCGTCGAGCTTGGCGTGCCGGTCCACACCGACGCGGCGCAGGCGGTCGGCAAGATTCCCGTGGACTTCCGCGAATTCGGCGTCGCGACGCTCTCGATGTCCGCCCACAAGTTCCGCGGGCCGAAGGGCGTCGGCGCCCTGCTCGTGAAGCGCGGCACGGCGCTCCAGCCCCTCGTCTTCGGCGGGCACCAGCAGCGCGGGCTGCGCCCCGGCACGGAGCCGGTGCCGCTCGCCGTCGGCATGGCCGTCGCCCTCGAACACGCCGTGCGAACGATGGCTGACACCGCATTGTCACTGACGCGCCTCCGGCGGCGGCTGCTCGACCGGTTGCGCGAAACCGTGCCACCGGTCGTCGTGAACGGCCCTGCGCCCGGCGACGCCGACTCGCTGCCGACGACGTTGAACCTCTCGTTCCCCGGCTGCCGGGCGGACCTTCTCTTGATGGCGCTCGACCTCGCCGGCGTGGCCTGTTCGACCGGCTCGGCTTGTTCGAGCGGATCGCTTCTGCCATCGCCGGTGCTCGCGGCGATGGGCGCGCCGGAGGACGTGTTGAAGTCCGCGATGCGCTTCAGCCTCGGCGAGACGACGACGGAGGAGGAGATCGACGCGGCCGCGGAGCGGATCGCGCGCTGCGTGCGGACGGCGCGGGGTGTATAATCCATTCACCATTGCGGACGAGCATTCGATGACCATCTCCATTTTGATCGAACCGTGTTCCGCCGGCGTGCGAGTCTCGACCGGCGCGCCGTTGAACATCGTGGCGGAGGCCGCGACGGAAACGCAGGCCGTGGAAGAAGCGAAGACGCGGTATCGGGAAAAACTCTCGACGGGCGCCCGGATTGCGCCGTTCTCGCTCGAGGTGGATCGTTTCCAACAATCGTGGGACCAATTGGCGAGCATCCCGGACGACGAATGGGCGAAGTATCAATCGGCCATCCGGGAATACCGTGACGCCTGCGACGCCCGGGACGCCGCGGAATGATTCAGTTCATCCTGGATACCGACATGTTGTCGCTGTTCCAGCGAAAACATCCCGTCGTGGTGGCGTCGGTCGTCGCACATCGAACCGTGACGGCGATCACCGCGATCACGGTCGAAGAACAATTCGGCGGTTGGTTTTCGCGACTGCGACAAGTGCGCACGGGCTCGGAGTATGCCGCGATCTCCGGCTCTATCGCATCGACCACCGAGATGCTCTCGCAATTTCGCGTTCTTCCGATGACCGAATCGGCTTTCGATCGATTGGGAGAACTCAAAAGGCAGAAGCTGAACATCGGCGGCAACGACCTCCGCATCGCCGCCATCGCGCGGGAGACGGGCGCGACGGTCGCCACCCGCAACCTGCGCGATTTCGGCCGCGTGCCCGGACTCGTCGCAGTCGACTGGTCGGTCTGACGCTTTCGTCAGCCCTTCTTCGGTAGCTTCTTCCTCATTGATTTTTCGCCTTCGGGGCCTTCGAGGCGGCGTTGTCCGGTGCTCGCGGCGATGGGCGCGCCGGAGGACGTTTTGAAGTCCGCGATGCGCTTCAGCCTCGGCGAGACGACGACGGAGGAGATCGACGCGGCCGCGGAGCGGATCGCGCGCTGCGTGCGGACGGGGCGGGGGGTATAATCCATTCCGATTGGAGATGAACCATGAATATGGCAGTCTTGGTCGAACCCACGGCGCAGGGATTCAAGGCCACGAGCCTGACCGTGCCCGATTTGCATGCCGAAGCCGGTTCGGAGCCGGAAGCGTTGCACGCCCTCCGTCAACGGCTGACGGATCGCATCGGAACCCACGGGAAGATCGTGAATCTCCCCATCGACGATGACGAGTTTCTGAGGGCTTGGAAATCCCTCGGCGAATCGTCCGATTGGACCGACTTCGAGCAAATCCTGCGCGAACAGCGAGCCTTGTCGGATGAACGAGATCGGCTCGAATTCGGCATCGACGACGGGTCGAAGGGATGACGTACCTCCTCGACACCGACAGCTTGGGCGATCGGCAGATGAAATGTTACTCGCATTTTTTTGTAGGACGGACCTCTGGTCCGTCTTGGCAAGGACGGACCAGAGGTCCGTCCTACGGGTAATCGTCCTCCGGCCGTTCGCCTTGAGCCTGTTGCAACAAGGACATCCGAAACTGGTGCGCGCGGTGGATGCCCACCCCCGCGGCGTTGTGCGGATTCCGGTCATCGGCGTCAAGGAGCAGATCGATGGTCGATCGATCGCCATCGCCCGCGCCAAGACTCCCGAACAGCTCGCGAACGCGTGGGACCGATATGCGAATGCGGTCGCGTTCTTCAGTCGATTTCCCATCGTACCCATGACCGAACTCGCCATACTCCGATTTCAATCGTTGATGAAGCAGAAGCTGAACATCGGCGGCAACGACCTGCGCATCGCCGCCATCGCGCTCGAATCGGGCGCGACGGTCGCCACCCGCAACCTGCGCGATTTCGGCCGCGTGCCCGGACTCGTCGCCGTCGATTGGTCGGTCTGATCCGCGCGTCAGCCCTTCTTCGGCAGCTTCTTCTTCACCGCGGTTTTCGCCTTCGAGGCCTTCGACGCGGCACGCTTCGGCGTCGGCTTCCGATGCGCTTTGTGCGCCGCGACGGGCGGAGCGTCGTCGATGGCGATGCCGAAGACGTCCGCGAGGTCGGCGGCGGCGATGGTCGGGGCTGCGGCGGCGCCGACGAGATCGGCCGGGATCGCGGCCTCGATCAGCTCGGCGTGGTCGACGCCGCGGAGCCGGAAGAGCAGTTCGGGTTCGCGGTCGAGTCGGTGTCCGACGCCGTACATCGTCGCGGCGATGTGCTTGCACATGCCGGCGAAGTCGGGGCAACTGCACGACATGCGGATTTCCTTCGGCGCCGGGAAGAGGCCGCGCTCGCGGTCGGTCACGCGCGCCATCACCGCGTTCGAGAGCCGGCCGCGCAGAAGTTCCACGAGCGTACCAACGCGCCCGGCGCAGTCCGCCTTGAAGGCCGTCCACCGCGCCTTCGGAAGTTCGTCGATCGAAATCTGAATCTCGTAAAGTTCCGAACCGGAGACGAGCGCGTCGATTTTTCCCTTGCCGATGACGAGGTCGACGACCGATCCGTTGCGGACGTACGATCGCCCGCGCGGCAGGCGGTTCTCGAAATCGGAATAACTTTCGAGATTGGCGCACCAGGCCCGGCCCCAGAACGAGTCCGCGATCGCGCGGCCCTCGACGACCACCGGCTTCGCCGGCCGGCCGGACTTCGCGCGACGTGCGACCTCGCGGGCCGCCTGGGCGCGGCGCTCGGCCACGGGCACGTAGGGCTTGAACGAATACCATCCCATCGGAGCCTCCTGTCTCGCGGTCAGCCGTCCGTGGCCCGGCTCAGGTCGAGCCGCACGAACCGCAACAGCGTAGCATCATCCATCTCGGTGAGCAAGGCCTCGCCCGCGCCGTCGCCGACGGCCTCGTCCGCGAGCCGGCCCTTCGCGGCCAGCATCTCGTCGATCCGCTCCTCGACCGTGCCTCGGCAGACGAACTTGTGAACGAGCACGTTCCGCTTCTGGCCGATGCGGAAGGCGCGGTCGGTCGCCTGGTTCTCGACGGCGGGGTTCCACCAGCGATCGAAGTGGATCACGTGCGAAGCCGCCGTCAGGTTCAGCCCGGTGCCGCCCGCCTTGAGGGAAAGCACGAAGAAGGGCGGCCCGTCGTCTTGCTGGAAGCGATCGACGAGTTGCTGGCGCGCCTTGACGCCGGTGCCGCCGTGGAGCACGAGGCCGGGCCGGCCGAAGAGGGCGGCGAGGTGCCCGGCCAGCGGCTCCGCGATCTCGCGGAACTGCGTGAAGACGAGCGCCTTCTCCTGGCGGGCGGCGATCTCCTCGACCAGCTCGGCGAGGCGCTGGAACTTACCGCTGCGGTCCGGGGCGTAGTCGTGCGTGCCGGCGGCCTGGGCGGGGTGGTTGCAGATTTGCTTGAATCGCATGAGGGAGGCGAGCACGATGCCGCGGCGGCGGATGCCCTCGGCCCCCTGCAGCGCCGCCGCCAGTTCGTCCACGGCCGCCTGATAGAGAGCCGCCTGCGGCTTCGCCAGCCCGCAGTAGGCCTTCACCTCCGTCTTGTCCGGCAGGTCGGCGATTACGCGCTTGTCGGTCTTCAACCGCCGGAGGATGTAGGGCCGCACGAGCCTGCGCAGCGGTTCGAAGGAGGGCGGATCGGCGTTCTGGATCCGCTTGGCGAATCCGGAGAATTGCTTCGCGGTGCCGAGCAGGCCGGGGTTGAGGAAGTCGAAGAGCGACCAGAGGTCCGAGAGGCGGTTCTCGACCGGCGTGCCGGTGAGAGCGACGCGGCCGGCGGCGACGAGGGCCTTGGCGGCGCGCGCCTGCTTCGTGCCGGAGTTCTTGATCGCCTGGGCTTCGTCGAGGATCGCGAGCCGCCAGCGGCGCGTCCGCAGCCAGTCGACGCGCGCGAGCATGCCGTAGGTGGTGATGACGAGATCGAGCGCGTCGGTGCCGGCGGCGTCGAGCTCGTTCGGCTCCGAGGGATGCGCGACGGCGTAGGCGAGGCTCGGTGCGAACTTCGCCAGCTCCGCCTTCCAGTTGGCGATCAAGGACGCCGGCAGCACGAGCAGGCTCGGGCCGGCCGGATCGCGCTTCAGGTCGAGCAGCAGCGCGATCACCTGAACGGTCTTGCCGAGGCCCATGTCGTCCGCGAGGCAGCCGCCGAGGCCGAGCCGCGCGACGAAGCGCAGCCAGCCGTAGCCGGTGCGCTGGTACGGGCGCAGGTCCGCCTTCAGGCCGGGGGGCGATTCGTCCCGCGACGTTTCCGGGGACCGCAGCCGCTGGAGTGCGGCGTCCAACTCCGGGCCGGCGGTCAGCCCCGACCATTCGCGGATCGCCGCCGGTTCCTCGTCACCGGCGTCGTTCGCGAGGTTCGCGCCGGCGAGCAACCGCATCCCCTCGTGGAACGAGACGCCGAATTCACGGCTGTCTCGTTCGACTTGCTTCCAGTGGTCGAGCGCTTCGCGGAGCTTCTCGGCATCGGCTTCGACCCACTTCCCGCGCAGCGGCACGAGGCCGCCGGTCGATTGCAGCAGCCGTTCGATCTCGTCCGGCGCCAGCGATTCCCCGTCGAGCGCGAGGCCGACGGAGAAGTCCAGCAAGGCGCCGGCGTCGAGGCCGGTCGCGCCCTTCACATTGACCGTCACGTTCACGCGCGGCCGGGGCGGCGTGCGGGCGTTCCACCAGTCCGGCACGCGCACGATCAGCCCGCTCGATTCGAACAGCGGCACCTCGCGCAGGAAGTCGTACGCCTCGCGCGGCGTCCACGCCAGCGGGTGGTAAATGCGCCCCGAATCGACGAGCGCCTTCACCACGGTCGAACGCTCGGCGGCCTGCGACACCGGCGCGAGCAGCGCGAGCATCGCGGCGCGTTCCCGCTTCCCCGCGTGCTGCTGGAGCGCCCGGCCGAGCGGCTCGTGCCGCACCTGGCCCTGCGCCGTCATGCCGTTCGCGTACGTCGCCAGGAACGCGAACGGGCGCTCGGTGTCCCGTTTATTCTCGGCCAAATGGAACGTGACGCGGCCGACGAACCGCCACTGCGGGTTGCGCTCCCGCAGGTAGCCCCGCGCCCCGTCGGGATGCGCGGCGATCTCGTGCCGGGCGAGCGCGTCGAGTTCGCGCCACCAATCCGCGAGGAGATCGACCGTCAGGTATTCCAACCCCGTCATCGGCGGGGCCTGGAGCACCAGGGTTTCGAGTTCGCCCGCGGGCGGCGGAAGCTCGGGGATGGCGTCGCCGGGTTCGCCGGTCGCGGCTTTGCAGAGTTGGGTGAGGTAGAGCCGGCCGAACGACCGGGCGAACTCGAAGGACGCGGGCAGCGCGGTCGATGCGGCGCCGGCCGCGGAGAGCAGCACGCCGTGTGCCGGCCCCTCGCGATACGCCTCGACGAGGGCCGGGGGAACGCGACCGTCCGACCCGTCGCGAACGACGAGCCGGCCGTTCGGGGCGATGGCGAGTTCGTGCATCGATCGAATTCCGTTTCGGTGAACCCGCCGTTACTTCCCCGTCGCCCAGACGATGCCGTTCTTGAGCAATTTCAGGAACGCCTCCTGCTGGAAGTCGTCCACGTGGCCGAGGCAGGTGTAGAAGACGCGGCCGCGGCCGTCCGCCTTCTCGCGCAGCCACGCCACCGGCTCCGGCGCGCTGCCGCCCGACGTGCCCACGAGCAGCGGCTTCACGTCGGCCGCAAGCGGATTCGACTTGTACATCCACGACGCGAACTCCACTCGCGCGTTCGGCCAATCCTTCAGCACCGGGTGCGGCTGTCCGGCCGGCAAATAGTCGATCGACGTCTTCTGCGTGTTCGGGTAGTGCCCCTTGTACTCGCAGCCGAGCACGTCCTTGTCGAACGTCTCCCACGCCGCGACCGTCTCCGGGATCGGTTCGCCCTTGCGCGGCGCGAACGCGTGGCTGCTCGTGCGGATCGCGATCACCGGCTTGCCGCTCGCCACGAACTTCCGCACGCGATCGAGTTGCTCCTTCACCAGCGGCTTGCGGCGCACGCTCAGCAGCACCGCGTCGGCCGAGTCGAGCGCGTCCAGGCCCGGCAGAACGTGCTTGTTCTTCGCGTCGGCGAACACGAACGACACGCGGAAGTCCTTCCCGAGGTGCTTGAGCGCGAAGTCGGGCAGCGAGACTTCCGTCTTGTACTCGTCCTCCGCCGCGAGGATGGCGAGGTGCGGCCGCTTGTCCTCTTTGAACCGGAACTCCGCGCCGCCGAGGAAGTCCGCGCTCGTGACGGTCGGGCACCAGTGCTTCTCGATGTGCTCGACGACGAGGTCGGTGCCGGTGAAGTGCGAGACGAACGGCGCCTTGGCGGGGTTGTACATCGTGTCGGTCATGTCGCGGACGAGGACGACGTTGAGGCCTTGCTTCGTGAGCTGCCGGATGGCGAACGGCCGGCCGAGGACGCACATGTTCGTGTGGACGCCCATGACGGCGACGTTCTCGATCCCGCGCGAGCGCATGAGGTGGTATGCCTCCTCGCTGTCGGTGATGGCGTCGCCGGCTTCGATCTTGAGGGCTTCGTGCTGCCGGGTCCAGGCGCGGTAGTTCTTGGCGAACTCGGCGCAGCCGCCGTCGGAGTCGTCGATCGGCAGCTTGCCCTCCTTGCCGGCGTCCAGCTTGCACCAGCGTTCCAGCGGCACCTTCGGCTCGCTCTTGGGGGCGGCCATCGCGAGCTTGCGGCCGGCGGTGTCCTTGTAGAACTCCATCGTGTCGGACGGGCAATGGATGATGAGCGCGCCCTTCTTGCGCGCCGCGACGAGCAGGTCGTGCATGCGCGGCGCCATCTCGCCGACGCGCGCCGTGGCGCCGGGGCACCAGTGCTTGTCCCACATGTCGCAGACGACGACGGCGGTCTTGGCGGCGTCCCACGCCGTCGGCTGGGTCTGCGCGTGGTACCGGCCGGAGCCGGGCGCCGTCTCGGTTCGGGCGCGGGCGTTGAGGGTGAATTTCTCGTCGGCGCGGGCGGAGCCGACGGCGGCGAGGGCCAACAGGACGAACAGGCGGCGCATGGAGAGTCTCCGGGATTTCCTGAAGACGATGGTACCGGGAAACCCCCGCGCGGGATAAGAAAATCGTCGATGGTCCCACTCTCCCGCAGGTCGTCGCCATGTCCGAACCGCTCGCCGAACCGAAGCCGCCCCGGCGCCGCTCCCGGGTGTTCCTCGCGATCCTCCTCGTGCTGCTGGTCGGCGGCGGGGGCGCGGTGTTCGTCGTGTACAAGCAGATTTGGGACGCGGACCGGCCGACCGCGCCGCTGCCCGGCCGCGCGACCGGGCTGACGAAGGCCGACCCGGCCGACGCCGACGCGCAGGCCGTCACGCAATCGCAGGATAAAATCGAGGAGTTCTTCAACGGATTCTCGACCGCGCTGGCCTATACGCGCGACGGCATGCGCACCCGGTTCGCCGTCGAGACCTTGAAGACCCTCGGCGGCCAGGTCGACGGCGTGAAGGAAACGATCGAGAAGCTGCCGCCCGCCGAGAAGACCAAGGCGATCGCGGCGATCAAGGAAAAGCTGGCGGCGGCGAAGGGCGAAGCGGAGAAGACCTACGAAGTGCCCGGCCTCGGCGCCCAGCTCAAGCCGATCGTCGAACCGATCTTCGCGAAGCTGGAGGCGCTGGCGAAGTGATCACGGCGCCGGCGCGGCCGCGTACGCCGCGTCCCGCGCCGCCGGCGCCCCCGCGCCGCCCGATTCCACGGCGCGCGGCGCCTCGTCGAGTTCGGTGCGCTCGATGGCGAGGCGCTGTTCCCCCGGCGTGTTGCGGATCGAAACCTTCAACCGCACCGGCCCGCCGATCCCGGCGCGCCGGATCGCGAACTCGCAGCCGTAGGGATCGAACTCCCCGCCGGTCTCGTCCGCCAACACCTTCGCAAGCCGGGCGAGGAGCGGCCGAAGCAGGCGATGATATTTCGGGGAGAGATCTTCCGAATTCGAACCGACCGTGGAATGCCACGAGTCGTCCGTCCGCTCAATCCGAACCCGCGAATGGTGCTGCGATAGCACGAGAACCTGATCCGCCAACCAGACGACGGGATTGGAGGATTCGACGGCCCGCAGAACCAAGGAGTCGACGCTGTTCGGTGTCATAGTTCGATCACCTGTTTTTCGAACTGGCTCCAGAGTTGCGCCAATTCCGGCAAACCGCAGTCGTCATAGAAACTCACTTCTCCGGAGGACGCCACCGGGCCCAGCGCCCCGTGGTTCTCAACCAGTTCGATTATCCATCGGGGAACCGCGACTCGCAAGATCGCCGGCCCGCCTTCGTTCGGAAAAGTCTTCGCCTTTCGTTTCGCGTATTCGGTCGACGACGACAGACCCCGATCCGCTTCCCCTTCGCGCGTCGTGGAAAAACCGATCGTGTGCCGCGACGGGAGTTCGCCGGGTTCTCGGAAGCGCGGATTGGGCGGACCGGTCAACAGCCGCTCGGCGCGTTGACGAGTCGTTCCGTGAAGTAGCACGACGATGTCCACGCTGCGAATCTCCCTTCAACCGCCCCGCCCGCCCTCACCCCTCCGGGAACTTCACCTCCGGCAGGCGCTGCGACGCGGCCCTAAGTTCCTGTTCCCACTGCGTACGGATCATCATCAACTGCGGGTCGTCGGCGCCGAGGCGCATCTGCTGCCGGACCTTCAACTCGTTCGCGTGGTACACCACGAGGTCCACCGGCGGGCCGACGGTCAGGTTCGAGCGCATCGTCGAGTCGAGCGAGATGAGCGCGAGCTTCGTGGCCTGTTCGAGCGACGTGGAATCGTAGCGCACGGCGCGGTCCAGGATCGGGCGGCCGTACTTCGACTCGCCGATCTGCAGGAAGGGGCTTTCGGGCGTGGCGCGCAGCGGGTTTCCCTGCGGGTAGATCGTGTAGAGTTCGTGCGGCTGCGCGCCGATCTGCCCGCCGATGAGGAAGTTGACGTTGAAGGCGATGCCGTCCTGCTCCAGGTATTCGCGGTCGCGGGCAGCGACGGTGCGCACGGCGTCGCCGACGCAACGGGCGGCGTCGTACATCGTGGCCGCGTCGGCGAGGCCCTTCCCGGCGCCGTACTCGCCATGGATGACCGCGAGCACGCTCTGGCTCAGCGACAGGCCGCCGCTGGTGAGCAGCACGAAGACGCGCTCGCCGGGCTTCACGAACGTGAAGAGCTTGCGGGCGACGTTCGCCTGATCGAGGCCGGCGTTCGTGCGCGAGTCGGAGGCGAAGACGAGGCCGAGTTTCGTCTGAATCGCGAGGCAGTACGACATGCGACCCGCTGGGCTGGGGGTTCGGGGTTCCATTTCCCCCGCAATGATAGGACCCGTCGCCGAAAATGGCAGACGCGCCGGATTCGCGGGCACAGGCCTTGCAACTTGGTGGGCAACCGACAAAAGTACGAGGAACCGGGATCGTTCGACCGCCGTCTTGCCGCGCGGTCGGGCACCGGTGCCCGAAGATGCGGCTCTCCCCTATGTCGACCGCCACCGATTCGCTCGGATTATTCTCGCACTACCCGCTCGGCGCCGCCTTCGACGAGATGTTCGACGCCGCGCGCCAGCCGCGCCCGCACTACCGCCCGCTCTTCGAACGCCTGAAGAAACTCACCCCCGAGGAATTCCAACGCCGCAAGGCGATGACCGACCTCTCCATGCGCCAGGACGGCGTCGGCTTCACCGTCTACCGCGCCGAGGAAGGCATCGAGCGCGTCTGGCCGATGGACCCCGTGCCGCGCATCATTCCCGCCGACGAATGGGCGACCGTCGAACGCGGACTCGTCCAGCGCCTCACCGCGATCAATCTCTTTTTGAAGGACCTCTACACCGACCAGAAGATCCTCGCGGACAAGGTCATCGACCCCGAACTCATCTACCGCGGCGAGTTCTTCCGCCGCGAGTTCGTCGGCGCCGAGGTGCCCAAGGGCATCTACGTCCACGTCTGCGGCACCGACCTCATCCGCGACACCGCCGGCAACTACCTCGTCCTCGAAGACAACGCCCGCACCCCCTCCGGCGTCAGCTACGTCCTCCACAACCGCCAGGTCCTCAAGCGCGTCTTCCCGCAGATCTTCGACGGCTACGACGTCCGCAGCAACGACGAGTACCCCGCCCACCTCCTGGACGTGCTGAAATACATCGCCCCGCCCGGCCGGCCCGACCCCACCGTCGTGCTGCTTAGCCCCGGCATGTACAACTCCGCCTACTTCGAGCACAGCTACCTCGCCCAGCGCATGGGGATCGAACTCGTCGAAGGCCGCGACCTCGTGGTGGACCAGAACCGCGTCCAGATGCGCACCACGCGCGGCCTGCAACCCGTCGACGTCATCTACCGCCGCATCGACGACGACTTCCTCGACCCTCTCGCCTTCCGCCCCGACAGCATGCTCGGCGTGCCCGGCCTCGTGAACGCCTACCGCGCCGGCACCGTCTCGCTCGCCAATGGCATCGGCTCCGGCATCGCCGACGACAAGGGCATCTACCCCTTCATCCCCGCCGTCATCAAGTACTACCTCGGCCAGGACGCCATCCTCCAGAACGTCGAGACGTTCCGCCCGATGGTGCCGGAACAGAAGAGCCACATCCTCGCGAACCTCGACAAACTCGTCGTGAAGACCGTGAACGAATCGGGCGGCTACGGGATGCTGATCGGCCCCGCGTCCACGGCGGCGCAGCGCGAAGAGTTCGCCACCAAGGTGAAGGCGCATCCGCGCGAGTTCATCGCCCAGCCGACGGTCCAGCTCTCGACGCACCCGACCTTCGTGGACGGCCACGCGCTCGAGGGCCGGCACATCGACCTCCGGCCGTTCGTGCTCTGCGGCGAAAAGATCACCGTCGTGCCCGGCGGCCTGACGCGCGTGGCGCTCCCCCGCGGCAGCCTCGTCGTGAACAGCAGCCAAGGCGGCGGCAGCAAGGACACCTGGGTGCTGGCGTGAACCTCACCCCCGCAGCTTCGCCGGGTCGACCGCGATGGTCTTGATGTGGGTCCGCCGCCAGGTGTACGTCAGCCGGAGCATGCCGTTGTTCGTCGCGATCATAGCGGGGTACGAATACTCGCCCGGCTCCGTTTCCAGGTCGTGCGCCTTCGCCCAGGTCTTCCCGTCGTCGGTCGAACGCATCAGCGAGAGCGGCGAACGGCCGAGCGGCACCGGGTTGCACACCATGACGATCGCGCCGTCCTTCGTGCGCACCGCGTCGAGGCCGGCGCTCGGATTCGGAACGTCCACCGCCACGGCCGGCGAGAACGTCTTGCCGCCGTCCGTCGATTCGGACCGGCAGACCTTGTACGGCGCGAACGAGCGCAGGAGCGCGACGATCGTGCCGTTCGTCTCGACGAGCGCCGGCTGGATCTGCGCGTGCTTGCCGGCGGTGTGATAGGCGTTCGAGCGGATCCAGGTGGCGCCGTCGTCCGTCGAGCGGTCGACGAAGGGGGTCCAGGTGCGCGTCGCGCCGGCGCCCGCCTCCACCGACGTGCCCGCGAGCAGCGTGCCATCCTTCAACTGGATCGGCTTCGCCCGCACCGGGCCGAAGAACCCCGCCGGCATGACCTGCGGCTTCGTCCACGTCTGTCCGCCGTCGGTCGAGCGGCGCTCGAAGCCGACCCAGGTCGACGGGCTGGGGCCGGCCTTGTACCAGAGCACGAGCGGACCGGAGGCGAGCTTGAACAACACCGGGTTCCAGCACGGCTGGCCGGGCTGCGTGCCTAGCACCGCCGGCGCGCTCCAGGCCTTCCCGTCGTAGGCGCTGCCCCAGATCTGCACGTCCTTCGCCCCTTCGTCGGTGCCGCCGAACCACGCGGCCAGCAGCTTCCCCGGCTCGTGTTCGACCACCGTCGACGCGTGGCAGGAGGGGAACGGCGCCTTCTCGTAGATGAACATGGCACGGCTCTCGCGCGGAGGATCGGTTCGTCGAGTTCCCCGGTAGCATATCGACCGGCGCGCGATTCCCCGCCGGCCTATAATGGAGAAATGAAATCCACCACGACGGGACCGACCGACGAACCGCGATTGACCTTCTGGGGCGCCGCCGCGTCGGTCGGCGGCTCCATGCACCTCCTCGAAGCCGCCAATCGGAAGATCCTCCTCGACTGCGGACTGCACCAGGGGAAGCGCGAAGAGGCCCGCGAACGGAACAGCCACTTCCCGTTCCACCCGGACCAGCTCGACGCCGTCATCGTCAGCCACGCGCACATCGACCACTGCGGCAACCTGCCGACGCTCACGCGCCGCGGCTACACGGGGCCGATCTACGTCACGCCGCCGACGCGGGACCTGCTGCGCGTGATGCTCCGCGACTCGGCGAAGATCCAGGAGGAGGACGCGGCGCACCTGAACATCGCCCGCAACTACGCCGAGCCGTGGGTGCAGCCGCTCTACACGCACAACGACGTGCACCGGGTCTTCGACCAACTCGTGATGGTGCCGTTCGAGAAGGACGTGGAGATCGGCCGTTCCGTGAAGTTCCACTTCGTGGAGGCGGGGCACATCCTCGGCTCGGCGGCGGTGCACGTGGCGGTGCAGGCGCTCGACCGCCGGCGGACGCTCACGTTCACCGGCGACCTCGGCCGGCGCGGCAGCCCGATCCTCAAACCGGCGCATCCGATTCCGGCCGCCGACGTGCTCGTCTGCGAATCGACCTACGGCAACCGCATCCACGAGCCGATGGAGGAGACCGTCCGCAAGCTCTACGACGTGGTCAAGGCGACCGTCGCCCGGCGCGGGAAGGTGCTGATCCCGGCGTTCGCCCTTGGCCGCACGCAGCTCATCGTCCACCTGCTCCAGAAGGGGCTGCGCGAAGGGGCGATCCCGAAGACGCCGATCTACGTCGATAGCCCGCTCGCCGCCGACATCGCGGACGTGTACCGGTCGCACCCGAACAGCCTTTCCGCCGACGTGGCGCAGGCCGTCGAGGAGGGCCACGGCATCCTCGGCGGCGACGGCGTGCGGTACGTCCGCGAGTTCGAGGAGAGCACCGTGCTCGTCACGAAGCCCGGCCCGGCGATCATCATCGCCTCCGCCGGCATGTGCGACGCCGGCCGCATCGTCGCCCACCTCAAGCAGAACATCGACGACCCGCGCTGCACCGTCGCGCTCGTCAGCTACCAGGCGCACGGCACCACCGGCCGCCGATTGCTGGAGAACAAGCCGACGATCCGCTTCCAGGGCCGCGACTGGAACAAGTGGATCGACGTGGTGCACCTGAACGGCTTCAGCGGCCACGCCGACCGCGACGACTTCCTCGCGTACCTCGCGCCGCTCGCGGGGAAGGTCGGCAAGGTGCGGTTGATCCACGGCGAGCACGAGCAGGCCGACGCGATGGCCGAGACGCTCCGCGCCGCCGGCTTCGCCGACGTCCGCGTGCCCGAGGCGGGGGAATCGGTTATCATTGGGTAAGGCGTACGGAACTAATGGTTTACCCCCCTGTAGGACGGACTTCTAGTCCGTCCAGGTTGGTATGGACGGACTAGAAGTCCGTCCTACCGGGGTAAGGCGAACGGAAATGGTGTTTACCCCCGGTAGTACGGACTTCTAGTCCGTTCGGGTTGGTATGGACGGACTAGAAGTCCGTCCTACCGGGGGCGGAAATCTTTCCCTGCCGGACGCCTATCGGGAGGTTCGCATGAGCGCCGGCTTGCCCTCGAAATCCACGCCGATCATCTACCCCGATTCGGACGGTCAGCCCATGGCCGAGAATACGCTCCAGTACGAATGGATCGTAACCATCAAGGGGAACCTCGACCGCGTGTGCGTCGGGGACCGGGCCGCGTTCGTCGCCGGGGACAACCTCATTTATCCCGTCGAAGGCCAACCGGAGATCTGCAAGGCGCCGGACGTGTACGTGGCGTTCGGCCGACCGCGCGGCCACCGCGGCAGCTACAAGGTTTGGGAGGAAGGCGGTGTCTTCCCGCAGGTGATCTTCGAGATTCTCTCGCCGAAGAACTCTCGGCGCGAGATGCGCGAGAAGCTGAAGTTCTATCGCGACTACGGCGCGCAGGAGTACGTCGTCTACGATCCCGACGAAAACGCGCTCGAAATCTACGTCCGCGATGGCGACCGGTTCGTGGTCGTGAACGATCCGAACGGCTGGATTAGCCCGCGCCTCGGCATTCGATTCGACATGAGTGGAGAAGAACTCGCGATCTACGGACCGGACGGGAAGAAGTTCCAGACCTTCGAGGAACTCTGCGACGAGGCCGAGGACGCGCAGCGGCTTGCGGCCGAGGCGGAGAAGCGAGCCAAGAACGCCGAGACGGACGCCAAGATCGCCGAGGCCCAACGCAAGTCGGCCGAGACGCGGGCCTTGAAGGCCGAGCAGGAACGCGAGCGGTTACTCGCCAAGCTCCGCGCCGCCGGCCTCGAACCGGACTGAAACGACAACGGCCCGGCTCTTCCGAACCGGGCCGCGTCGTTTGTATACTCGTCCCGAACCTCGGGTTCGGGATGCGGCGTTCGCCAACCTCTGGTTGGCGAACGGGGTTTTTGCAAAGACCCAGGAACGCAAACCAGTGGTTGGCGGCGGCCCG
>CAYVRB010000049.1:0-26552 GCA_964453375.1 uncultured Alcaligenaceae bacterium | reverse complement strand
CTCCCTCACCATCATCGCCACCGCCCTCGTCGACACCGGCTCCAAGATGGACGACGTGATCTTCGAGGAGTTCAAGGGCACCGGCAACATGGAGGTCCACCTGGACCGCCGCCTCATGGATCGCCGCGTCTATCCCTGCGTCGACGTCAACGCCTCCGGCACCCGCAAGGAGGAGCTGCTCCGCACCGCCGAGGAGCTGCGCCTCGTCCACATCCTGCACAAGGTCCTCTCCGACATGCACCCCGTCGAGGCGATGGAGCTGTTGCTGAAGCAGGTGGGCAAGTACAAGACGAACGAGGAGTTCCTCCGCAGCGTGAACCTGACGTGAGGGAAGGACGATGCCGATCCACGATTGGACGAAGGCGCCGGCGGGAGATTACCACAATTTCCACCAGATTTGGTCGGTCGAATTGTGCAACGCCCTCAACGCCGGGCTGCTGCCCACCGGCTTCTCCGCCCTCATTGATCGCAGCATCATGGGCTTCGCTCCCGACGTTCTGACGGCTTCCCGCCGAAGTACGCCTTTCAAGCAAAACGGGCCGGGTGGCGCCGTCATCAAGGCCATGCCTCGAACTCGGTACATGAGCCTGCCATCCGAAGCCCAGGACGATCCGATCCACTACGCCTACCGAGCCAACCGCGTGGCGATCCGCACCAATCACGGCGATCTGGTCGCCGTCGTGGAACTCGTCTCGCCGGGAAACAAACGGGGGAATCGGGCGATCCGAAAATTCCGAACGAAGGTCGTGGCGTTTCTCCAGCGCGGCGTCCACGTCTCGTTCGTCGATCTGTTCCCGCCAACGTCGCGCGATCCCTCCGGGCTTCACAAGTTCGTGTGGGATGAAATCCGGGAGGAACCGCTCGAGATTCCGACCGACAAACCGCTGACGGTCGCGTCCTACGTGGCCGATCCGGTCTATGCCGCGTTCGTCGAACCGGTCGCCGTCGGCGATTCGCTTCCTCCGTTACCGATCTTCCTCGATACCGATTCCCACGTGTCCGCACCGCTCGAAGAGACTTACATGAGGTCGTGGCGGAACTGCTCCGAAGACTTTCGGGCCGTGGTCGAAGGCCGTTCGATTCCCTAACCGGTGCCTCCATGCTCTACGAAGGTGACTTCTCGCCGCCCGCCGGCCGGTTCGCGATCGTCGCGGCCCGGTTCAACGCGTTCGTCGTCGACCAGCTCCTCGCCGGCGCCGTCGACGCCCTGCGCCGCCACGGCGTGACCGACGACCGCATCGACACCGTGCGCGTCCCCGGCTCGTTCGAGATCCCGCCGGTGGCGCAGAAGCTCGGCCGGTCCGGGAATTACGCCGCCGTCGTCTGCCTCGGCTGCGTGATCCGCGGCGAGACGGGGCACTACGACCACGTCGCCGGCGCCGCCGCCAGCGGCATCGCCACGGCGTCGGTGAATAGCGGCGTGCCGGTGATCTTCGGCGTGCTCACGACCGAGACGCTGGAGCAGGCGATCGACCGCGCCGGCGCCAAGGCCGGGAACAAGGGGTTCGAGGCCGCCGTGACCGCCATCGAAATGGTCAACCTGCTCGCCAAACTCCCAGGGTAAGGACATGCCCCGCTTGCGATTCCTGCCGTTCGCGTTGCTCGTGCTCGCCGGTTGCGACGGCGGTTCGGCGGCGCCGCGGACCGCGAAGCCGATCGACGACGGCCCGGCCGAGGAGGCGCTGCCGCCGATCCAAGCGCCGAAGCCGGCGAAGTCCGACCCGGCCGCGGCGCTCGCCGTGAACGCCATCCTGCTCGCGCACACCGAGAACGAACCGTCGCGCCTGGATCGGCTCCGCAAGGTGCGCATCCTGCGGAAGGGGGATTGGAAAATCCCCGACGGCAGCCGCTCCGACGCCACCATGGAGATCGCCATCTGGGGCGATCAGTACCGCACGACCTTCGCGATCGCGGCGACGGGCAACGTGCCCGAGACCTTTTCGCTCAACCGCGCGCAGGGCTGGCGCTACCAGAGCAAGCTCTCCGCGAAGCCGATCCCGCTGGACATCGCCGCGCTCGAGGCGATCCTGCCGGAGGTGAACGGCGACCGGATGACGCTCTTGACGCCGCTGACCTCGGACAAGCTCGTCGCCGCGATCGTCCGCGACGGCAAGGACGGCGGCGAGACGATCCTGCGCGTCTGGCTCGGCGACGACCCGCCGATCCTGTTGCACGTCGACGCCAAATCGAATCGGCTGCTCCGACTGACCTACGAAATGCTGGAGAACGGGCAGACGGTGGCGCGGGCGCTGCGCCTGTCGGAGCTGGCGCCGGTCGCGGGCGTGCTGCTGCCGGGCCGCGTCGAGTACGGCGTCGGCCCGCTGACGTTCACGACCTGGTCGAAGATCGAATACCAGGTGCCGGGCCAGTTCGAGCTGAGCTTCTTCGAGAAGCCGTGACTCCTCACTTCGGCGGCAGGTCGTTCGTGCGCGGCGTCAGTTGCGGACGGTACGACGGCACGACCGGCCCCGCCGGGGGCACGCCCGACAGCGGCGTCGGAAGGATCGGCCGCTCGTGCGGATTCGACGACGGCGCCTCCTTCAGTCCCGCGTTCGGCCGGATCGCCCCGCCGATTCCCAGCGACTCCGGCCGCCGCGCGATCTTGTCCGCGAACACCTGCAGGTCCGCCGCGATCTTCTCCGCCCGCAGGAGCGTCCGCGTCAACGACACCGCCGCGTCGTTCACCTGGTTGTAGAGCATCGGGTCGGCGATCAGCTTCTGCAGGGTGCCGTCGGCGCGGTTGAGCGTCCGCAGCGTCTCGCGCACCTCCACCAACGTCTTCGCCAACTGGTCCGCCGTCAGGTTCACGTTCTTCACGATCTGGTCGGCGTTCTCGGCGATCGGCTTCGTCGCCGTCTCGATGTTCTTGATCGCCCCCTCCGCGTTCTTCATCGCGTTCTCCGCCGCCGCCAGCGTGCGCTCCACCTGCGGCATCCGCGCGTTCAACTCTTTCAGCGTCTTCTCGCCCGCGTCGAGGAAGATCGTCACCACCTTCAGGCTCTTGTTCACCTCGTCCGTGGCGGTCTGCACGTTCTTGAGGATCGCCGCGAGGGTCTTCTTGTTGTCGTCGTTGAGCAGGTCGCTCGCCCCCTCGGCGGTCTTGCGCACCGCCTTCAGGGTGCCGGTCAGGTCGGCCTCGTTGTCCTTGATGACCTTGCGCACGTCGTCCACCAGCGGCCGCGTCGCCTTGATGAAGTCCCGGATGTCGACGAGCGTCGCGCGCAGGGTGCCTTCGGCCTTGTCGTCCGGCTTCGGATTCTGCGGTGGATCGTTGAGCGAAATGAGCGATTGCACCTTCTTGTTCGTCTCGCGCAGCTCCGGCACGAAGTCCTTACCGGCCTTGGCGAAGTCGGCGATTTCGTCGAAGGCGCGCTCGACCTTCGGGATCACCTGCTCGACGCGCTGGAGGGAGTTGAGGATGCGCGCCATCGACTCCTGCGCGCTGGGGAGCACACCCGACGCCTGGCGCACGAGCGTGTTCGGGTTGATGGGCGTCTGGCCGGCGATCTCGGCGTTGACGGCGTAGGCCTCGCCGCGCGTGGTCACGGGCAGCCCGTCGGCCGTCACCTTCGGGATGAAGTCGAGCGAGGTGTCGCCGCTGAGGATGCCGCGGAAGATGGTGGCCTCCTCGTTCTGGCGCGGGAGGAATTTCTTGTCGACGAGGATGGTGACGCGCACCTGGCCGGTGTTCTCTTCGAGGTCGAGGGCGGTGACCTCGCCGACGCGGACGCCGGACTTGCGGACGGGCGTGCCGGGGACGAGGCCGGGCGCCTCGCCGAAGAGGATGGTGAATTGGGCGCGGTTATCGAAGACGCGGGGCGCGCCGCCGAAGAGCATGGCGAGGCCGGCGAAGCCGGCGAGGCCCGCCGCCACGAATCCGCCCAGCCGCAGTTTCGCCGTTCGTTCCGACATGGTGGTGCCCTCCCGTCTTTATGATTCCGCAATCCGCGTTCCGAATTCCGCATTGGCGCTGGCCGCCCGGCCTTCCACGAACTGGCGGACGCGCGGGTCGGGCGACTTCGCCAGGGCCGCCGGCGCGCCGTCGAAGACCACCTGCGATTCGTTCGCCTCCAGCCGCGCCAGCGGGTGGAACATCACGACGCGGTCGGCCACATCCCGCACCGTGCGCATCTCGTGCGTGACGATCACGCTCGTCACGGGGCGCTTCGCGCGCGCCTGCAGGATCAGGCCGTTGATCACGTCCGTCATCACCGGGTCGAGGCCGGTCGTCGGCTCGTCGTAGAGCATGACGGCCGGATCGAGCGCCAGCGCCCGCGCCAGCCCGACGCGCTTCTTCATGCCGCCCGACAGTTCCCCCGGCATCTTCGTTTCGACCCCCTCCGGCAGGCCGACTTCGCGCAATCGCTCGATCACCGTGTCCCGGATCGCGGCCGCCGTCCGCCCGCCCTTCGCCTTCAGGCCGAACGCGACGTTGTCGAAGACGGTGAGGCTGTCGAACAGCGCCGCCCCCTGGAACAGGAAGCCGACGCGCAGCCGCATCGCCGTCATCTCCCGTTCGCCCATCGCGCCTAGGGATTTGCCCTCGAAGAGCACGTCGCCGTCGCTGGGCTTGAGCAGGCCGACGATCAGCTTGAGCAGGCAGGTCTTGCCGCAGCCCGATTCGCCGATGAACGCGACGGTCTGCCCGGCGTCGACGGCGAGCGAGACGCCGCGCAGCACCGCCTGCGCCCCGAAGCGGACGGCCACGTCCTTCAGTTCGAGCAGGGGCGCGGTCATGCGGGTCGCGCTCCGTTCGGCGGCCAGATCATGTCGTGGACGCTGTTCGCCACGAGGCCGAAGACGAAATCCATCGCGAGGATGGCGATGAAGGAGACGACGAACGCCTGGGTGGCGGCGCGGCCGACGCCCTGCGCGCCCGCCTGGCCGTGGAAGCCCCGATGGCACGCCACCAACGCGATCACGGCGCCGAAGAGCGTCGATTTGGCCAGCCCCACGGATACGTCCCACATCCCGACGAACGCGCGGGTGTGCTCCCAATAGTGGTGCGGGTCGATGCCGTAGATGCGCAGGCAGACGAAGGTGCTGCCGACGAGGCCCATCAGGTCCGCGAGGACGGTGAGCAGCGGGATCATGAGGACGCAGGCGAGGACGCGCGGGGCGACGAGGTGGCGGACGGGATCGACGCCGAGGCAGGCGAGCGCGTCGAGCTGCTCGGTGACGCGCATGGTGCCGAGTTCGGCGGCCATGGCGCTGCCGACGCGCCCGGCGAGCATGATGGCGGCGAGGACCGGCCCGAGTTCGCGCACGACGGACATGTGGATGAGGCCGCCGAGCGAGGTTTCGAGGCCGACCTGGCGCAGTTGGCCGTAGGACTGCACGGCGAGGACCATGCCGATGAAGGTGCCGGTGACGGCGATGACGCCGACGCTGCCGGCGCCGACGACGAGGCAGAGGCGCACGAGTTCCGCGAGGAGGAAGCTGCGCGCGAGGACGCCGCGGACGGCGCGCAGGGAGAAGGCCGTCCAGTCGCCGAGCGCGACGAGCGCGTCGGCGGCGACGGAGCCGAGTCCGGTGGAAGCCGCGGGGGCGGCCATGCGGACGGTCCTCGTCGGTGCGGGCGGAATCCTTGCCATCGTATACGTCGGCGGGGCGGGCCGACGGGCTTCGGTCGGTCCGTTTGAAGGGAATGCCGGAAACGCCGTTCAATCGGCGCGATCGGCGCGACCGTCACAATCGGACCATTAGCCGCGGAAGACGAGCATGGCGATGTTCGCGTAGATGATGATGCCGGTGACGTCGCTGAGCGTGGCGATGGCGGGGCTGGAGACGAGCGCGGGGTCGCCGCCGCAGCGGTGGATGACGAGCGGAAGCATGGCGCCGAGGAGCGTGCCCCAGAGGCAGATGGCGACGACGGCGACGCCGAGAACGATCGTAAGTTTGAAGAGGACGTCGCCATCCGGCACCAATGTGCTCGGCGTGAGGAAGTACGTGCGGAAGAGCGCGAGGACGCCGAGCGTGCCGGCGAGCGCGAGGCCCATGAGCACTTCCCGGCCCAGCACGCGGCGCCACTCGCCCGGCCGGATCTGCTCCAGCGAGAGGGCGCGCACGACGAGCGTCGCGGCCTGCGACCCCGCGTTCCCGCCGACGGACATGACCAGCGGCAGGCAGGCCACGAGCGCGGCGAACGCGCGGATCTTCTCCTCCTCCCACGCCATCACGTTCACGGTGATCATCTGGAGCATGAAGAGGATCGCCAGCCACTTCACGCGGCCCAACCAGACTTCGAGGAAGCTCGCCTCCAGGTAGTTCCCCTCGATGCGGCCGACGCCGGCCTGGCGCTGCAGGTCTTCCGTCGCCTCCTCCTGGATCACGTCGATCACGTCGTCGTGCGTGATGATGCCGAGCATCCCGCCGTCGGCGTCCAACACCGGCATCGCCACGAAGTCGTACTTCGCCAGCACCTGCGCCGCCTTCTGCACCGGGTCGTCGGCGCGCACCGCCACCACCTCGTCGCGCATCAGGTCGCGGATGCGGGCGTCCTTCTTCGCCAGGATCAGGTCGCGCAGCGAGACGATGCCGAGCAGCTTGCGCGTGGTTCGGCCGCCGGGCTTCGCGACCGGTTCGTCGAGCACGTAGTTGTAGTAGATCGTCTCGCGTTCCGGCGCCTGCTGGCGGAGCTGCTCGATCGCCTCCTCGGCGGTCAATCCCGGCGCGAGGCCGGCGAAGTCGGTGGTCATGATGGCGCCGACGGTGTCGTCGCCGTACTCCTCGAGCGCGACGATGTCCTTGCGCGCGGCGTCGTCGAGGCCCTTGAGGAGGCGTTCGCGCACGGCGTCGGGCACGCGGCGGAGGAGGCCGGCGCGGTCGTCGTGGGACATCTTGCCGACGAGGGCGGCGGCCTGCGGGCGGTCGAACGCCAGCAGCTCGAGTTGCACCGCCGGCGGCAGGTACTCGAAGATGGCGGCCTGGTTGGCGGTTTCGGCGTGGTCGAGGATGTCCCAGATTTGTCCGGCGGCGAAGCCGTCGAGCACTTCCGCCATCGTGGCGGGATGGAGGTCTTCGCAGAAGGCGCGCAGCCCCGCGGCGTCGCGCTCCTCGAGCATGAGCCGGATTTCCGGGGTGAAGAGCGGGTCGGCCATGCGCGGCTCTCGCGGCGGGATTCGCCGCGCTCATTCTAGCGGAGCGACGCGGTTCTTCTTCGGAGGGACGAAGCGGTCGAGCGCACGTTCTTCGAGAGTTGAAACGAACACTGGCGGACTCCGACGGCGAGGAACTTCGTCAGTTCCCGTCCACCGTCGTCGCCTTTTCGAGCGCCGCCAGGGCGGTGCTCGCCGACTTGAGCGTGGAGTCGGCCGACAGGGCCTGTCGGTACAGGTCGGCCGCGGCGTCGCGCTTGCCCTGCGTCGCCAGAACGAACGCCAGGTTCGACTTCGCCTCCGCGGGGCTGACGGCCTTCTCGAACGCCGTCAGGCTCTCGTCGGCGCGGCCCTGCTGCGCGAGCGTCAAGCCGAGGTTCACCCAGGCGCGCTTGTGGTGCTTGTCGGAGTCGAGCGCCTTGCGGAAGTGCGTCTCGGCGTCGGTCCATTCGTTGCGGTTGTAGTGGCTGTAGCCGATGTCGTTGAGAAGGTCCGGGTCCCTCGGCTTGGCCTTGAGCAGTTCGCGGAATTCCTGCATCGCCTTGCCGGGGTCGCCGGCGCGGTCGTAGAGGACGGCGAGGCGGCGCGCCGCTTTCGCGTTCGCGGCGGGGTCGGCGGCGCGGGCCTTCTCGTAGTAGGCGATGGCGTCGCCGTCCTTGCCGGCCTTTTCGAGTTCCTCGGCCATCGTTAGCGCGAGCGTCGCGGCGGGCTTGCCCGACAGCTCCGCCTCGTTCGCGGGCGAGGGTTCGGCGGGCTTCGAGACGTTTTTCATCGACTTCGGCAGCTTCAGGTCGCCGAACGACGAGTGCAGGCATCCGTTGCCGGCGAAGAGCAGGACGGCGAGGACCGGGATTCGAGTGAGAAGATGCATCGTCGATCCTCGAGGGACGTTCCGCGCTCGGCTCCGAAGACTCCGCCTCGCCGCTAAACGGTGTTGGTCTTCATTCCGCATTCCGAAATCCGCATTCCGCATTCCGCATTACGGAGCCGGGCAGTAGCCGCTCGGGCCGTTCAGCAGGGCGCGTTCGACCTTCTCGAAGTGGCGGATGCGGCCCCAGTCGGTGCGGATCGCGCTGCGGTAGGGGCCGACGCGGCCTTCGAGACGGTTGAACAGGTAGAACTCGATGTCGGTCGGTTCGAGGATGTCGGCGCCGGGCAGCGGCGGGACTTCGCCGGCTTCGAGCGGCCGCACCAGTTCCGGCGTGACGAAGATCACCAGTTCCTTCTCGCCGGCGGAATGCCGGTTCGTGGAGAACGGGTTGAGGAACGGCACGTCGCCGAAGAGCGGCACGCGGGTGGCGTCGGCGCCGTGGTTCGATTCGATCAGGCCGGCGACGGCGAGCGTCTCGCCCTGGCGGAGTTCGACGACGGTGTTGACGTTGCGGGTGTTCAGGCCGGCGATGTTCGACCCGCCGATGTTGGTGCCGACGCCGACGTCGCGGCTGCTGACGTTGGCGTTGAGTTGGAGGCGGATCCGATCGCGGTCGGTGATGAAGGGGGTGAAGTTCAGTTGCACGCCGAAGGGGACGAAGCTGACGCCCTGGAGTCCGTTGTTGATGCCGAAGCCGCTGACGATCGGGACGGGGAACTGGCCGCCGGCGAGGAAGTTCGCGCCTTGGCCGTTCATGGTGACGAGCGTGGGTTCGGCGAGGGACTTGGCGTAGGAGAGCGTGCGGAGGGCGTTGATGGCGAGCGGGATGTTGCCACCGTCGAGGATGGCGCCGAGGTTGGCGATGGCGCCGCCGGCCCCACCGCCGCCGCCGCCGCCCAGGCCGACGTTGCCGGTGTTGTTGCGGAAGACCATGACGCCTTGGTTGTTGCGGATGCTGAAGTTCAGGCCGATGCTGCGGGCGGCGGCGCGGGAGACTTCGGCGACGATCACGCGCAGGGCGACTTGCTGTTCGCCGGCGACTTCGAGGAGGTTGACGATGTTGTTGCCGGCGCTGGCGATGTAGTGGTCGAGCGAGGGAGAAACCAAGTTCGAGAGCGGGTCTTGGCCGGCGAGGCCGGGGGCGCCGACGCCGACGGTGGTGAGGCCGGAGGGGCCGAGCGGGATCAGGCCCGCCTGGCCGCCGCCGAGCGGGTTCTGGTTGCCGCCGCCGTTCCCGTTCGCCTGCATGTTCGCGCGGATGATCTGCAGCACCTGCGTGCCTTGCTGGGCGTCGCGGACGCGGCCGCTGACCACGAGCTTGTCGCCGAGCAGCTTCAGGCGGACGGACGTGTCCTTGAAGTGCTTGTTGATGTCGTCTTCCAGTTGCTTGTACGATTTCTCGAGGCGTTCCTTCGCTTCCGGGTCGGGGTAGACGCGCACAAGGTACGAGAGCGTCTCCTGCTTGGCCGGGTCGTCCTTGTCGCCGAACCAGAGGTTGAGCACGGTGGTGCCGACGTCCTTGCCCTGGAGCAGGAGTTCCTTGGTGTTGGCGATGCTCATCGTCATGATCTTCTCGTCGCCGGACTGCACGCGGATCGGCACGGTCTTGAGGACCATGACGCGCGTCTGGCCGGCGACGAGGTCGAGCGTGAGTTCGGGATCGAGCAGCTTGGCGACGTGCTTGACCTGCTTGATGCGGCTCTCGGGCGTGGCGGTCGGCGTGGCGCCGACGGTGCGCGGCGTGGGCGAGAGCAAGGGGTTCGCCATCGCGGCGCCTGGGCCGGTCGGCGGCGGCGCGGGCGGCGTCGCCGGCGCGGGCGGCGCCGGCACGGCGGGCGCCTGCGCGCCGCCGCGGCGTTCAATGCCGGCGATCGCGACGAGAGCCAAGACGAACGGGATCGCCGCGAACGCGCGGACGATCCGATGGCCTTCCCCAGGGCCACGATTCACGACAGGCGTCATGCCAGTCTCCCCCGCCGACCGCGCGCAAGCGCGGCAGTGTAGTGCCGGAGCACGAATGATTCCTCGCGACCTTTCGACGGCTCCCCCGAGCCGGCCCGCGAAGACCGCGGGCGCACGAACCATCGCGACGAATTCCACCGGCTATAACGGGGAAATCCGGCCTGTCAATCGAATCTGTCGGACCGAAAGTGAAAGAATTCCGAATCACGCCGCACGCGAGATTGCCCCGCCCGCCGGGGCTTCCTGGAGTTGCACTTCCCGCGTCCGCTGGCCTTGCGAATTGTAAAACACGACCCGGCTCTCCGGCTCCGCCCACACCGCGCTCGTCTTCAACTCGCGCGGCCCCACCACGTGGAACAGCACGCCCCACGCCCGACCGCGCCGATGGATCGGCGTCTGGTAGAACGGCGTCTGATCGAAATCGAGGGCATCTTGCTCGCAGAGGGTTTGGCGGATGTACCGACACAGATCCTCGTAGGTCGGTAACGCGACGACCGGCTCCGGCATGCGCTCTCCGATGATTCGCGGATGAAACGACGGACCGCCGACCCCCGTCCCCATGCGGGACAGGCATCGCGATGCACGATCCGGGAATGAATGGCGTGTGAAAGTACTTTGCCACACTCTGGCGAAGTTGGGCGAAGTGCCGAGGCCGCGAAAACAAATCCGATCCCCGAACCGCGTCGGCTCGTGCCGGTTCTACCAGCCGTGCACCTGCCGCAACGCTTCGTAGACGGCGATGCCGACCGACGTCGACAGGTTCAGGCTCCGCACGTGCGGCGTGAACATCGGAATGCTGACGATGCGCTCGGCGTACTTCGCGCGGATGCGCTCGGGAAGCCCCGTCGATTCCTTCCCGAACAACAGGCAGTCGCCGTCTTGGTAGCGCACATCGGTGTGTCGAAGCGGTGCCGGATTGTCCACGACCCAGAGTCGTTCCCACCCAAACGTTTCAAACGCCTCGAACGAATCGTGTCGCACGAGATCGACGTGCGGCCAGTAGTCGAGGCCGGCGCGTTTGAGTTGCTTGTCGTCGATCGTGAAGCCCATCTTTCCAATCAGATGAAGGCGCGAGCCGGTCGCGGCGCAGAGGCGCGCCACGTTCCCGGTGTTCGGCGGAATCTCAGGCTCGAAGAGTGCGATATGCAGCATGGGAACCTGCGCAAGGATTCGCGATTGTGCGGTCGAAGCCGATTCTAGGACGGGGGGAAGCGCCGAAACGGCGCACATCGGGAACATCGTCGCTTCGTCTCAAGTCGGCGCGCGGGAGAATCGAGGTATGAGCGAAACTCCGCCGCCCCGCCTCCGCCTCGACGCCGTCGCCTGGAGCCTACTCCTGCTCGGCGCGCTCGTCGCCGCCGCGCTCGCCACCTTCCCGCCGCTCACCGGCCGCGAACCGGTCCTCGGCCCCGACACCGCGCTCGTCGTCGCCCCGCTCGCGGCCGCGCTCGGCTTCGCCGCGTTCGTACTTCTCGTCGGCTGGTTCGCCGTCGTCGTCCACTATGTCCGCCGCCGTTCCGCGTTCACCCTGGCCGCGCGCGCCCTCGGCTGGCTTCTGTTGGTCGCCGGTGCCGCCGTCTTCGCCGACCATCGCGCGGCCGACTTCCCCCGCCCCGGCACCGTCCACGGCCCCGGCGGCGCGCTCGGCGCCTTCCTCCGCTTCACGCTCGACGATCGTACTCCCGCGGCCGCTGTCCCCGCGATCCTCGCCTTCGCGCTGCTGGCGGGCACGCTACTCGCCATGCCCCGCCTCGTCGTCGGCACGATCCGGCGCGGGATCCGAACTCTTTCGTTCGGCACCCGCGCCGTCGAAGCCGGCAGCAATCACGTCGTCTAAATCCTGGCGAGCCGGGGGCGTCAGCCCCGGGTTTCTCGCGAGACCAATCCAGAATCCGGGGGCTTACGCCCCCGGCTCGCCAACATCCCGATCATCAGCCACGCGGAGATCGTCGACCTCGCGAAGCCGTCCGCCGCCGAGCAGGAGACGCTCGCCGAGTTCCAGCTTCCCTCGCTGTCGCTGCTCAACGACGCCGATCCGTTCCCGGTCGAAGACCACGAATCGTTCCTCCGCGAACGAGCCACGCTTTTGGAGAAGACGTTCGCCGAGTTCGCCATCAACGTGAAGGTCGTCGGCATCCACACCGGCCCCGTCATCACGCAGTACGAGATCGCCCTCGAAACCGGCCTGCGCCTTAACAAGGTGACGACGCTCTCCGAAGACGTGGCGCTGAAGCTCAAGGTGCCGAGCGTGCGCATCGTCGCGCCGCTGCCAGGCCGCGACACCGTCGGCATCGAGGTGCCGAACGAACACCGGCAGACCGTTCGCCTCAAGGAACTGATCCTCGCGACGCAGGCCAAGGCGGCGAAGATGAAGCTGCCGACGTTCCTCGGCAAGGACGTGGAAGGCCGGCCGCTCTGCTACGACCTCGCCGACATGCCGCACCTGCTCATCGCCGGCCGCACCGGCACCGGCAAATCGGTCTGCCTCAACACGGTCCTCCAAAGCTTCCTCTTCACGCGCCGGCCGGACGAATGCCGGCTGATCCTCATCGACCCGAAGCAGGTCGAGTTCAGCGGCTACGCCAACATCCCGCACCTGATGCACCCCGTCGTGACCAAGAACGAGAAGGCCGAGGCGATCCTCGCGTGGGCGGTCGACAAGATGGAGGAGCGCTACGAACTGCTCCGCCGCGCGCGGGTGCGGAACATCGCCAGCTACAACGAACTCGGCTGGGAGGAAGTGCTTCGCCGGGTCGATCCGCAGGACGAGAACGAGCGCCAGAAGCTGCCGGCCAAAATGCCCTACGTCGTCATCGTCATCGACGAGGTCGGCGACCTGCTGATGTCCATGAAGAAGGAAGTCGAATCGCACATCATCCGCCTGGCCCAGAAGTCGCGCGCCGCCGGCATCCACCTGATCCTCGCGACGCAACGGCCGACGGTGGACGTCGTCACCGGCCTCATCAAGTCGAACCTCCCGGCTCGCATCTGCTTCCAGGTCGCCAGCCGTTCCGACAGCGGCGTGGTGCTGGATGAGAAGGGCGCCGAGAAGCTCCTCGGCCGCGGCGACATGCTCTTTCTCCAGCCCGGCACCAGCACGCTCGTGCGCGGGCAGGGCGCCTACGTGGACGATCAGGAGATCGAGCGCGTGACCGCCGCCATCGAACTCGACACGCCGAACTACGACACGGAACTCTTGAACGTGAAGGCCAAGACCGACACGCTCGACGGCGAGGGCGACCTCGGCGAGAAGCTCCGCAGCCGCGACGAGATGTACGAGCAGGCGATCGAGATCGTGGTCCGCGAGCAGCGCGGCAGCACGTCGCTCCTCCAGCGCGCCCTCGGCATCGGCTACGGCCGCGCCAGCCGCCTCATCGACTTCATGGCCGAGGACGGCCTCGTCGGCGGCTACAACGGCAGCAACGCCCGCGACGTGCTCTTGACGCCGGAGGAATGGGAAGCCAAGAAGGCCGGCGCGGTGTGATATGCGGGAATTCGTTCCTTACCTCCGCACGCTTTTGCCAGATCCCATGCCCGCGCGCCGGCGAATCGTAAACTGTGCGAATCCCCGCGCGAGTTCCGATCATCCGCACGCACCTTCGCACGCTCTCGTGGTCCACGTGGCTCGGCTGGCAGGTCGAGAGCAACTGGGCGAACCCCTGGCTGTTCGTCCTGTACCTCGTCGTGAAGCCGATCACCGGCTCGCTCATGCTCGTGTGCATGTACTACGCCGCCGACGCGGCCGCCGACACCGCCTTCGGGCGCGGCGTGCCCCCGGAGTTCCTGCCGTACGTCTACGTCTCGAACGCCTGCTACGCGCTCGTCGGCGCCGTCATGTTCGGCATGTCGTACGTCGTCATCTCCGACCGCGAGAGCTACCGGATGCTGAAGTTCATCTACGTCAGCCCGGCGGAGTTCGGCACGTACTTCCTCGGCCGCGGCCTGGCGCGGGCGATGGAAGGAATCGCCGGCGGCGCCATCACGCTGCTCGCCGGCCTCGCGCTGCCCGGCATCCGCAACGGCCTGGGCTTCGGCCACCTCGAGATCGGCTGGCTGCTCGCGTTCCTCGCCATCGGCTTCGTGATGCTCTGGGCGGCGGGGATGCTGCTCGCGTCGGCGGTGCTGAACATGAGCCGCAGCAGCATGTTCCTCAGCGAGGGGATCGCGGGCGTCGTGTATTTCCTCAGCGGCGTGGTCTTCCCGCTGGCGATCCTGCCGAATTGGCTGAAGCCGGTGAGCCTCGCGCTGCCGACGACCTACTGGCTCGAAGGGATGCGGCGGGCGATCCTGGGCGTACCGCCGCCGGAGTCGGCGCTCGGGCAATCGCCGCTGGCGGGCTGGAGCACCGGCGAGCTGTTCCTCGCCACGCTGGCGAGCACGGCCGCGCTGGCGACGGCGGCGCACCTCTTCCATCGCTGGGCCGTCCGCCGCGCGTGGAGGAACGGCAAGATCGAAGAGACGAGCGGCATGTGAGCGGCGCGCACGATTGTCCGACACCGCGGCGGGAATCCCGAACCATTGATCCCGACTTTTCCGACACCGCGATCTAGAGTTCCGCAAGTCGTCGCCCCGCTCGTTGCGGAAACGCCATGCCTGCCACCGTTCGCCCCGCGCTCGTCGCACTCGACGCGCGGGACCTGCCGTCCTTCTTCGGCCACAATCTCTTCCCGGACGACAGCGCCTGGAACCAGAAGATCGCCGACGCTCCCGTGGCGACGAATTCGGCGGCGATCATCGGCCGCATCGTCGCCCGCACCGGCACGCGCGGCATCAAGCCCGACTTCGGCAACCCCGTCACCGACGGCGAACTCTACGGCATCCCGATCACCGTCGTCGACGCCTCCACGCCGAAGGTCAGCGTCTTCATCCCGCCCGAAGGGTACGAAGACGAGAGCGACAACGTGCTCGTGCCGATCCCGGCGAACGCCGTGATCGAGGGCGACGGCGCGACCGGGCCGAACCCGCCCTCGGCGCGCGGCGACTCGCACGTGCTCATCTACGACAAGACCGCGAACGTCCTCTACGAGCTGTACTGCGCCGCCCGGCCCGGCGAGACCGAGTTCTCCTACGGCGGCACCAAGCCGGCGAACGTCTGGGGCGCGTATCAGGTCAGCTTCTGGGATTTGAACGAGAACAGTTTCCGCACGCCGAACTGGACGAGCGCCGACGCGGCCGGCCTGCCGATCGCGCCGGGCTTGATCCGGCCAGACGAAGCGTTCCCCGTTTCTGCGGGAGGACAGGGCGTCATCGACCACGCCATCCGCGTGACGGTGGTGCAAACGAAGAGCGAGTACGTGTATCCGGCGTCGCACGAGGCCAGCAGCCGCACCGACGCCGACCTGCCGCGGATGGGCGAACGGTTCCGCCTCCGCGCCGACTTTGTCATTCCAAGTACATGGTCGCCGGCGACGAAGGCGATCGCGCAGGCGATGAAGGACTACGGCCTGATCGTCGCGGACAACGGCAGCGACTTCTTCTTCCAGGGCACGCCGTCGAGCCTGTGGGACATGGACGAAATCCTGCGCCTGCGGGGCATCAAGCCGGTGGACTTCGAAGTCGTGGACCTGCGGCCCGTCGTCGAGGGCTTGAGCGTGTTGAGCGGACCGACGGGGGGCGGCTCGGCGATCTCGATCTTCGGGAGGAACTTCTCCGGCGCCGGCGGGCACCTCTCCGTGAACTTCGGCGGCACCGCCGCGACGGCGTTCACCGTCGTCTCCGATTCCCGCATCGACGCGACGGTGCCGGCGCACGCCCCCGGAACGGTGAATGTGCATGTCGTGTCCGGCGAAACGAAACCCGACTCGAATAACAACCCGATTTTCTTCGGCTACGGCGGCTCGCTCGCCACGGCCGCGAGCCAGTTCACCTTCTCGAACGGCACGAGTCCGCCCCCGCCGGGTATTCCGCCCGTTCCCGTGGGCGAACCGTTCGCGGTCGGCGTCGGCCCGTCGGCCGTGCTCATGAACGCCGACGGCTCGCCGCGCTGGTCGATCGCGCCGTTCCCGAACCTGACGGTGGAGGTGCGCACCGCGGCCGCCGACTTCAACGCCGACGGCGTGCCGGACCTCGTGGCCGCGACCGGCCCCGGCGCGCCGACGCGCGTCCGCATCCTCGACGGCGCCACGCGCGCCGAACTCTTCGCCGCGAATCCCTTCGAAGCGAGCTTCACCGGCGGCGTCTACGTCGCCGTCGGCGACGTCACCGGCGACGGTCGGCCCGACCTCGCCGTCACGCCCGACGAAGGCGGCGGTCCGCGCGTCGATCTCTTCGGCGGGGCGAGCTTCGCCAAGATCGCCAGCTTCTTCGGGATCGACGATGCGAACTTCCGCGGAGGCGCCCGCGCCTCGATCGGCGACCTGAACGCCGACGGCGTCGGCGACCTCGTCGTCGTCGCCGGGTTCGGTGGCGGACCCCGCGTCGCCGCGTTCGACGGCACCACCGTCGCGACGACGCGCCGGAAGCTTTTCGGCGACTTCTTCGCGTTCGAGCAGACGCTCCGCAACGGCGTCTTCATCGCGGTCGGGGACCTTAACGCCGACGGCTTCGGCGACCTGATCGCCGGCGGCGGCCCCGGCGGCGGACCGCGCGTCTTGGCGTTGGACGGCAAAGCACTCCTCGCGAACCATTATGCGACGCTCGCGAACTTCTTCGGAGGCGATCCGAATTCGCGCGGCGGCATCCGCGTCGCCGTCAAGGACCTCGACGGCGATGCCCGCGCCGACCTCGTCGTCGGCGCGGGCGCCGGCGCCGGTTCGCGCGTCACCGCCTATCGCGGCCGCGCGTTCCCGTCCGCCGCCCCGCCGGAGTTGCTCGCCTTCGACGCCTTCGCCGGCCACGTCGGCGGCGTGTTCGTGGGGTGAGTACGGTCCGCGGTGGGCCGGTTCCGGTTGTGCGGGCGGTCGGTTCGATTCGACCGGCACTTTCGGTTCGTCCGTCGTGTCTTCGCCATTTCCCCCGAATTAAGATGGCCGCACGATTCCCGTGGGAACTGCCGCCATGCGCCGATCGCTCGCGCTCCTTTGCGCTTTCGTTTTCCTCTTTCCCGCGATAGCCGATGACTCGAAGGCTCCGCCGGAGTTTGCGGCGGTGAAGTACCGGCTCGTCGGTCCGTACGCTGGCGGGCGCGTCAGCCGTGCGTGCGGCGTGCCCGGCGATCCGCTGACGTACTACGCGGCCACCGCCTCCGGCGGCGTTTGGAAGTCCTCCGACGGCGGCCTCGCCTGGAAGCCGATTTTCGATGACCAGCCGACGAGCAGCATCGGCAGCCTCGCCGTCGCGCCGTCCGATCCGAACGTCGTGTATGTCGGCACGGGCGAGGCGAACATCCGCGGCAACGTGTCGCCCGGCGCCGGCCTCTTCAAGAGCGAGGACGCCGGCAAGACCTGGAAGCATGTCTGGAAGCAGGTCGGCCAGATCGGCGCGCTCGCGGTGCATCCGACGAACGCGGACGTCTGCTACGCGGCGGTGCTCGGCCACGCCTTCGGGCCGAACCCGGAGCGCGGCGTCTATCGCACGAAGAACGGCGGCCGGTCGTGGGAGAAGGTGCTCTACCAGAACGACGAGACCGGTTGTTCGGACGTGGCGATCGATCCGGGCAATCCGCGCGTCGTCTACGCCGGGATGTGGCAGGCGCGGCGGCGGCCGTGGGAGATGACCAGCGGCGGGCCGGGCGGCGATCTGTACGTCTCGCGCGACGGCGGCGATACGTGGACCTCGCTCAAGAATGCGACGACGAAGGACGGGAAGAAGAACGGTCTGCCGCCGGGGTTGTGGGGCAAGGTCGGCGTCGCGGTCGCGCCGTCGGATTCGAGCCGCGTCTACGCGTTGATCGAAGCCGAGAAGGGCGGCCTCTACCGCTCCGACGACGGCGGCGAATCGTGGCGGCTCGCCAGCGACGACCGCAACCTCCGCCAACGCGCCTGGTACTACCAGACGCTCACGGTGCATCCGTCGAACGCCGACGTCCTGTTCGCCCCGAACGTGCTGCTCCAGAAGAGCGCGAACGGCGGCTCGTCGTTCCAGCCGGTGCGCGGCCAGCACCACATCGACTTCCACGACCTCTGGATCGATCCGAAGAACCCGAACCGGATGATCTGCGCCAACGACGGCGGCGTGGACCTGAGCGCCGACGGCGGCAAGACCTGGTTCGCCCCGCCGCTGCCGCTGTCGCAGTTCTACCACGTCCACGCGGACAATTCGGTGCCTTATCGCGTCATGGGCTGCATGCAGGATCTCGGCAGCGCGAGTGGGCCGAGCCGGAGTTTGAAAGGGAGCATCGGCCTTGGCGATTGGTACTCGGTGGGCGGCGGCGAAGCCGGGCACTGCGTGACCGATCCGAAGGATCCGAACGTCGTCTACGCCGGCGAGTACGGCGGCATTATGACGCGCTACGACCACCGGACGAAGCAGGCGCGCAACATCACTGTCAACCAGTGGAACCCCAGCGGTATCGACCCGGCGAAGCACGCGTACCGCTTCCAGTGGACCGCGCCGATCCTGGTTTCCCAGCACACCGGCGCGGTCTACCACGCTGGCAACTTCCTCTTCCGCACCACGGACCACGGATTGTCCTGGGAGAAGGTGTCCCCGGACCTCACCCGCGACGACAAGCAAAAGCAGCAATGGAGCGGCGGCCCGATTACCGGCGACAACACCGGGGCGGAGACGTACTGCACGATCTTCGCGCTCGCCGAGTCGCCGAAACAAAAAGGATTGCTGTGGGCCGGCAGCGACGACGGCCGCGTGCACCTGACGCGCGACGATTGCAAGTCCTGGGTCGACGTGACGAAGAACGTGCCGGACCTGCCCGACTGGGGCACCGTCACGTGCCTTGAAGCGTCGCCGCACGACGCGGGCACCGCGTTCCTCGTCGTCGACAACCACCGGATGGACGACTACCGGCCCCATGTCTGGAAGACCTCGGACTTCGGCGCGACTTGGACGAAGATCGTGGACGGCCTCGACGCCGGCGTTCACGCGAAGGTCGTGCGCGAGGACCCGAAGAAGAAGGGCCAGCTCTACCTCGGCTCCGAGCGCGGCGTGATGTTCTCCGCGGATGCCGGAGCGACCTGGCGGCCCTTGCGGCTGAATCTGCCGACCGTTCCCGTCCACGATCTCCAGGTGAAGGACGACGATCTTGTCGTCGGCACCCACGGCCGGGCGATCTGGATTCTCGACGACCTCACGGTGATCCGGAGTTGGAACGAATCGCTGAAGGAGAAACCCGTCCACTTGTATCCGGCGATCCCGGCGACGAAATGGATGGGCGGCGGGGGCGGCGTGTCGGGCCACCATCGCGGCAGCTCGACGCGCGACCCGGATCGCGGCGCGGTGTTCTGGTACGCCTTCGCGAAGGAGCCGAAGGAAGCGAAGCTGGAGATCCGCGACGCCGCCGGCAAGACCATCGCGAAGGCGAGCGGCAAGCCGGAGAGCGACAAGACGGACGACGCGGACGACGACGGCCAGGACAAGAAGGAGCGCAAGATGCCGGTGAAGGCGGGGCTGAACAAGTTCGTGTGGGACTTCACGCACGACGGCGCCGACACGATTCCCGGCGCAAAGGTGGACGCCGGCAACCCCGGCATGGGCATCCCGGCGACGCCGGGGAAATTCACCGCGACGCTGACCGTCGGCGGGATCGCGCAGACGGTGCCCTTCGAGGTGCGGCCCGATCCGCGCTTCGATGCGAAGCTGTTCACCGCCGAGCAGGAATCGTTCGCCCTCGCCGTCCGCGATCGGATTCAATCGCTCACCGAGACGGTGCTCGCGATCCGCGCGCTCCAGAAGCAGCTCGCCCTGCGCAAGGAATTGTTCAAGGACAAGGCCGACGCGAAGGAACTGCTCAAGCTCGAAGCGGAGTTCGGGAAGCGGCTCGCGGCGGTGGAGGAGAAGCTGCACAACCCGAAGGCGAAGATCGTGTACGACATCTTCGCGGCGCGCGGCGGGGCGATGCTCTACTCGCAGTTGACGTGGCTGCTCGGCAACGCGACCGACGGCGAAGGACCGCCGACGAAGGCGCAGCGGGAGCTGTCCGAAGAGTTGGCGAAGCGGCTGGCGGCGATCCTCGCCGAGTACGGCACGCTGACGACGGCGGAGATGAAGACGCTCGCGGAGAAGGCGAAAGCGGCCGGCGTGCCGGAATTGTATTTGCCCGCGAAGACGCCCGCCGGCTCGCTCGACGCGCGGCGGTAGGCGGTCACGCCGCTTCGGCCTTTGGGACTTCGAAGAGCCAGCCGGCGGGGCGGGGCATGCGGTTCGGGCCGACGGCGCCGTCCGGGCGGCCTTCCCATTCGTGGCAGCGCACGCTCGCGAGGATGCGCTCGGCGACGGCGACGGCTTCGCGGCCGTCCTCGCCCGTGACGCGCGGCGTGCGGCCGGTGCGCACGCAGTCGATGAAGTGCCGCAGCTCGGCCGTGAGCTGGTCCCCCTTGCGGTCGCCATCGACGTAGCGCACTTGCAGGTGCCGGCCGAACACTTCGTCCTTGAGGCGCGCCCGGGCGGCGGCGTCCATCTTGTCCGCCCGCAGGCCGTACTGCCGTACTTCCGGGCTTTGCTGAACGAGGACCAACTTGCGCGTGACGAAGTCGATGCCGGCGTAGCCTTCCGGCGCCCAGATGCGCAGGCGGCGCTTCGGGCGCTGGGTGATCCGGCTGGCGGTGACGTGCGCGATGCAACCGCTCTCGAAGACGAGGCGTGCGTTCACCATGTCCTCGTGGCCGCCGAAGGCGCTGGCGCCGACGGCGTCGACGGTCTTCACGGCCGTGCCGTCGAGGGCGAGCAGGAGGTCGATGTCGTGGATCATCAGGTCGAGGACGGCGCCGATGTCGACGCTGCGGCCGGTGAAGGGGCCGTGGCGTTCGGCTTCGACGAACTTCGGGCGGATCGGCCGGCGGATCAGTTCCTCGAAGGCGGGGTTGAAGCGCTCGATGTGGCCGACCTGCAACGGGACGCCGGCCTTGGCCGCCAGCGCGATCAGTTCGTCCGCCTCGGCGAGGGTGGGGCAGATCGGCTTCTCGACGAGCACGGGCACGCCGGCCTTGAGGAACGCCGACGCGACCGCGTGGTGGTGGATCGTGGGCGTGACGATCGAGACGGCGTCGACGGCGCGGAGGAGCGGTTCGTGCGTGGAGTAGGGGCGCGTGTCGAGGCGGGCGGCGATCAGCTTCGCCTGGTCGATGCTGGCGTCGACGACGCCGACGAGGTCGACGTCCGGCAGGCCGGCGAGGATGCGGGCGTGGTGCTGCCCGAGGTGTCCGACGCCGATCACGGCCATGCGCAGTCGAGTCATGTTGCCTTCCCTGGCGAGCGAGTCAGGCGACCTCACGCGGCGCGGCGTCGGGCGGGAAACGGCAGGACGGCGGGGGCCGTCGCGTGCGCCTCCCGCGCCAAGATCCGCCGGGCGAGGTCCGCGTTCAGCCCGTGGCCGGATCGGTAGGCGACGACGTGGCCGGCGAGGTCGAAGCCGGTCAGCGCGAGGTCGCCCACGAGGTCGAGGATCTTGTGGCGAGCCGGTTCGTCGGCGCGGCGCAGGGCGTTGCCGATCGGCCCGCGCGGGCCGAACACCAGCAAGTCGCCGAAGTCGACCGCCCGGCCGATCCCCTGGGATCGCAGCGCGTCGGCCTCGCCTTCGAGCAGGAACGTGCGGCAGTCCGCGAGTTCGGCGGCGAAGGAATCGGGTGCGATTCGCGCGGTGACGGTCTGGCGCGGGATCGGCGACGTCGCGCCGTAGTCGAGCGCGTAGGTGATGCGGAGGGTGGCGTCGGCGGCGGGGTGCAGGGCGACGCTCGCGCCGTCGCGGGCGACGATCACCGGGGCGCGCACGGCGCGGATCGGGCGGTGGGCGGCCTGTTCGACGACGCCGGCGGCGCGCAGGGCGCGGACGAACTCGCCGGCGGAGCCGTCGAGGCCGGGCGGTTCGGGGCCGTCGAGTTCGACGACGCAATTGTCGACGCGGAGTCCGGCGAGGGCGGCGAGGAGGTGTTCGACGAGGGTGACGCCGTCGGCGGCGGAGCCGAGCGTGGTGCGGCGGCGCGTGTCGGAGACGAATTCGGCGCGGGCGGGCGTGCGTGGGGCGCCGGGGCGGTCGGAGCGGACGAAGACGACGCCGTCGTTCTCGGCGGCGGGGTGGAACCGGGCGCGGATCGGCCGGCCGGAGATGAATCCGGTGCCGGCCACGTCGGCGGGTTTCGCCAGCGTGCGCTGGAATCGGAGGGCCACGGTTCGCACGGTCGATCCTGGAGTCGGGGCGGAAGGGCGTCGGCCCGCCGGGTCGCGGCGGGCCGAACGGGTCTTACTTCATCGGGCCGCCGGTGGACGGCACGCCGGAGGTCGTCGTGGCGCCGGTCGGCGTCACGGCCGGGACGGGGCCGGGGGCCGCGAAGTTCTGGTTCAGCGTCAGCACCACCACCTTCGTGATGTCGATGCTCGGCGAGACGTAGAACGGCATCGCCGCCGGCGGACGAAGCTTGAGGTCGTAGTACAGGGGCGACTTCATCTCCTCTTCGGTCATCGCGTCCGGGTAGGCCATGACGAGTTGGAAGCCGTTGACTTCGGCGACGCGCTCGACGACCGTGCGGATCTGCGTGAAGAGTTCCTGCAGGTGCTTGGCCGACTTGTCGTCGATTTCCTTGCGGATGCTCTTCTCGAGGTCCTCGAACTGGCGCTGGAGGGCGACCATTTCGCCTTCGAGCTGCTGCTTCTTGGTGGCGACGGTTTCGCCGCGGATGGCGGCTTCCTTTTCGAGGATCTGGTTGCGGAACTTGGCGAGTTCGGCGCCGCGCTTCTGGCGTTCGTCGTTCATGGTCGCGGCGAAGTACTGCCAGCGTTGGAAGTCCTTCATGACGCGGGCGACGTTGAAGACCGCGACGGTGCCGCGGGTGGCGGGGGCGGCCGCCGCCGGCGCCGGGCCTTGCGCGTTCAGCCCGCGCGTCGCGTAGGCCGCGAAGGCCAGACCGGCCGCGGCCAGGAAACATAGGGTCAGTCGCTTCACGATATCGGCCTCCTCTGCCCTCGTCGCGCGGCGGTCGGGGGAGTCCGTTCCCCGTGTTCCCCTGCCGCCGAGCGTCGGCCCGCGTGATGTTCCGGTTCCCGTCGAGCCGTTTTGGGTCGGGCGGTTCTAACGCAAGCCTTCCGTCGCGTCAACACGAATCGGGCGCGGTTTGAAGCCGATCATGGAAATCGTTCGAAGGCGCGGTGGGAGTTTGTCTCGCGACCCGGGGCATCCGCTCCGGCAGCATCGTTCACCGAACCGCGACCGAGATCCCAACGGCTTGGCCATCAGCCGCGGAGCGGCGGTCGTCGTTTGCCAAGGGCGCAAGCCCCTGGTCCCGATCGCCAACACGAAAGCCGCGGAGCGGTGACAGAAGCACTGTCGCCGCTCCGCAGCTCGATAACGCGCCCCTCGACCAGGGGCTTGCGCCCCTGGCAAACTTCGTTCGCCGCTCCGCGGCTGAAACCATACCGAAGTTTATCGGAACTCACTCCCCGATTTTCGCCTGCGAAGTCAGGTAGATCTTCGTCCCTTCGGGCACGACCTTGTCCGGCACGAGCTTCGGATTGGTGTCCCAAACCTTGCCCCAGAGGTCCTCGTTGCCGAAGGCGTCGGCGGCTATCTCCCTCAGCGTGCGGCCGCCCGCGGGCACCGTGTACATCTTGTACCCGCCGCCGGTGATCGAGCGCTTCGGTTCCGTCGCACCCGACGTCGCGATCGCGCCCCACTCGCCGGACTTCTCGACCGGCCGGCCGATCAGCGTGGCGTAGTTCTTCCGCAGCACGTGGATCGGCGGCACCTCGACGCGCGGCGCGTTCGCGAGCGAGGCGTTCTGGTTGAAGCCCTTGAGGGCGTCGGCGTAGCGCTCGTCGCCGAAGTGCTGCTTGCTGATGGCGCCCCAGGAATCGCCGGCGCGGACGTAGTGCAGGTCGACGTCGTAGTCGGTGCGCGGCGGGGTCGCGGCGATCGGCGCCGGCGCGGGCCGCACCGCCGACGCGGGCGTCGCCGTCACGGGCACGCTCGAAATCGCCGGCAGTTCCGTCGCCGGCAGCGGCTTGATCTCCGGCTTCAACTCCACGCCGGGCAGCGGCGTTTCGATCTTCGGCGCGGGCGTTTCCGTCAGGCTCGGCAGGCCGATCTCCGGCAGCTTCGGCGCGGCCGGCACCGCCGTCGGCGCGAGCGTCGGCGGGTCGATACGGATGTCCTTCGGAACCTCGACCTTGACTTCGGGCAGCGGCAGCAGCGCGGGTGCCGGCGCGGGAACCGCCGTCGTCGGCGGCACCGGCAGCGCCACCGGCGTCGGAATCGGCGGCGCCGTGCCGGCCGATGGCACCAACTCCGGCAACTTGATCTCCGCCGGCTTCGCCGGCTCCGTGCCGCTCGTGCGCACCAACTCCGGCAGCGGGATCGACGGCGACGACGACGGAGTCGACACCAACGCCGGCAGATCGACTTTGGGGACCGCGATGGCCGTCGGGCTCGACGCCGGCGTGAGCGCGGGCAGGTCGATCTTCGGTAGTTCAATCGCCGTCGGCGTTCCGCTCGCCGGGACGATCGGCACGAGCGTCACCGGCTCGACCTTCGGCAGCGGCTTCGGTTCTTCGTAGGCCGGCACCGCCGGCAGCGGCGCGGGGAACTCGGTTTCCGCCTTCGCCGTCGTCGACGCGGGCGCCTTCGGCGGCCAGAGGTATTTCATCGTCGCCGCGCCGCCGAGCAGGCTGACGATCCCGGCGGCGATCACGCCCTTCGTGCGGTTCGGCTCGAAGAGTTGCCAGAGCGAACTCGCCGTCGGCGCGGCCGGCGTCGCCGCGACCGGTTCCGGCGCGGGCGCCGCTTTCGACTCGACCGGCTTCGGCGCGGCCGACTTCGCCGACGGCAGGTCCGGCACCTTCGGCAGCTCCGGCCGCCCGGAGCCGAGCACGGGAATCGGATCGAAACCGAGTTTGTTGACGTCGCTCATCCCTGAGCCTCCGGGTTAGTCCGTTCGTTTCGCGACTCGCAGCTTCGCGCTGCGGGCCCGGGGGTTCGCCGCCGCTTCCGCGTCGGTCGCCTCCACGGGCTTCTTCGTGATCGGGTCCCACTCGGGCCGGTCGCGGAAGGCGAGCTTCACGCGGCGGTCTTCCAACGAGTGGAAGCTGATGATTCCCGCGCGCCCGCCGGGCCGCACGACCTTCGGCAGCGTCGCCAGCAGGCGATCCAGCGCGCCGAGTTCGTCGTTCACGGCGATCCGCAGGGCCTGGAACGTCCGCGTCGCGGGGTGGATGCGCCGGGTGTCCGGCCCCCACGGCACGCTGTGCTTCACCGCGTCCGCCAGGTCCGCCGTCGTCGCGAACGGCTTCGTCTTCCGCCGTTCCACGAGCTTCCGGGCGATCTTGCGGCTGTGCCGCTCCTCGCCGAACTCGAAGATCAGGTCGGCGAGGGCCGCCTCGCCGAGGGTGTTCACCAGGTCCGCGGCCGTGGTTCCGGCGGCGGGGTCGAGCCGCATGTCGAGCGGCCCGTCGTGCTGGAAGCTGAAGCCGCGCGCCGGATCGTCCATTTGATCCGAGCTGAAGCCGAGGTCGGCGAGGACGCCGTCGACGGCCGGGAGGTTCAGGTTGTCCAGCACGTCCTTCAGTTGGTCGAAGTTCGCGTTCACGATCGTGGCCGGCCACGGCGCCAGCCGCGTCCGCGCCCGTTCGAGCATGGTCTCGTCCTGGTCGAGCGCGATGAGGCGCCCGCCGGGGCCGAGCAACTCCGCGATGGCGGCGGCGTGGCCACCGCCGCCGAGGGTGCAATCGACCCAGGTTTCACCCGGGCGCGGCGCGAGCCGCGCCAGCGTTTCGGGCAGGAGCACGGGCCGGTGCGTGGGTGGTCGTGGCGGCGTCATAAGGTAATTTGGTAAACCGGTCAAGCCGGAGTGAACAGCGCGTCGGAGCGAAAATCGGGGGAAATCCCTTCTCGCGCGGCGGTTCCGTTCCTACAAAGACTTGCCTGATTGCGCGGGACTCCGGTCCCCGCCGCGCCGCCGGACGGTCCGGCCGCGCCCCAGTGCCTGGGGGACCTAAGCCATCGGCCTCGCCGATGCCCCCCACCACGGAGAGAACCATGGCCAAGAAGAACAAGACGAACAAGTCGGTCCTGAAACGGATCCGGCGCACCGCCACCGGCAAGCTCAAGCACGGCATCTGCGGCAAGCGCCACCTGAACGCCCACTTCACCGCGAAGCAGCGCCGCCAGCTCCGCGGCACGTCGATCACCACCGGGGCGATCGTCAAGAAGTACCTCATCGCGATGGGCGAATACTAACCACCGACTCGTTCACACACCACACACACACATCCAAATCAGGGGACTGGAACCATGGTTCGCGCGGGAAGCGGGAAGACGACGGCGCTGCGCCGGAAACGCACACGCAAGCTGACGAAGGGCTTCCGCCTCAGCCGGCACAACCTCTACCGGCAATCAATTTCGACCCTGCTGCGGGCGCGGGCGTACGCCTTCCGCGACCGCCGCGCCAAGAAGCGGGAATTCCGCCAGCTCTGGATCATCCGCATCAACGCCGCCTGCCGGATGCGCGGCCTGCGGTACAGCGAGTTCATGCACGGCCTGCAGCTCGCGATGGTGATGCTCGACCGGAAGAGCCTCTCCGAGATCG
>CAYVRB010000048.1:0-26781 GCA_964453375.1 uncultured Alcaligenaceae bacterium | reverse complement strand
GGCTGCTCGCGCGCTATGCCGCCGAGGGGAAGGACAGCTACTCGATCAGCTCCGCGCACCTGCGGCACGGGCGCGTGTGGGACATCCTCACGAACCCGCGGATCGTCGCCGTCGTGACGGACCTGCTGGGGCCAAGCGCGATCGGCTGGGGATCGCACTTCTTCTGCAAGATGCCCGGCGACGGCAAGACGGTCGCGTGGCACCAGGATTCCAGCTACTGGCCGCTCACGCCCGCGAAGGCCGTCACCGTCTGGCTCGCCATCGACGACGCCGACCGCGGCAATGCCTGCATGAAGTACATCCCGCGCACGCACACCCTCGGCCACCTGACGTATCAACTCAAGGAGACCGACGACTCGAACGTGCTGAACCAGACCGTGCCGAACGTGGAGCAGTACGGCGAACCGGTGTACGTGGAGTTGAAGGCCGGCGAGGCGTCGCTGCACTCCGATTCGCTGCTGCACGGTTCGGAGGCGAATACTTCCCATCGCCGCCGCTGCGGGCTGACGCTGCGCTACACGCCCGGCGACGTGCGGGCCTATCTCGGCTGGGCGGACAAGGGCGTGGTCGTCGCCGGCGCCCCGCCGGCGCACTGGGCGAACCGCCCGCGCCCGACCGAGGAGTGACGCCGCCTCTCGATTCAGGAGTGCGCAATCACAGCAGTGGCTTTGTTCCCTCCCCCCTTGAGGGGGTGGGTTAGGGTGGGGGGTGGATCTCGCGACCAGCTTGTCGCGATTCCCGTCACCCCCACCCCGTCCCTCCCCCTTCCAGGGGGAGGGGGAAAAGCACACAAAATCCCAACCTCACGAGAAGAGATTACCCGCCAGCCGATCTCGGAACGTACTACGAGACCGCCGCCAGCTCCGCCTTTTGGATCGCCTCTTCGAGCGCGGGGTACATCTTCTTCGTCCCCTTGCACTTCGGGTACTTCGTGCAGCCGAGGAAGAACTTCCCGCCGAAGCGGGACTTCTGCAAGCGCATCGGCCCCTCGCACTCCGGGCAGGTGTCCGGGATGTCCACCTTCGGCATCTCTTTCTTCGGCGGCGGGGCCGGAATCTGGTCCTTCAACTGCTCCTTCAACTCGGCGGTGAGCGCCTTGGCGTTCCGGCACTTCGGGTAGGCGGTGCAAGCGAGGAACGGGCCGCGCGGGCCGCGCTTGATCGTCATCGGCGACTGGCACTTGTCGCAATGGATGCCCGTCTCGATCGGCTTCGCCGGCGTGCCGTCGGCGCCGACGTCCACAATGTTCTTGCACTTTGGGTACGCCGTGCAGCCGAAGAACGGCCCGCGGCTCCCCTCGCGCTTCGCCAGCGGCGAACCGCACTTCGAGCACTTGTACTCCGTCTCGACGCTGGAGAGCACCGGCTTGCCGTCGGGGCCGAAGTTCATCGTCGTCTTGCAGTCCGGGTAGCCGGAGCAGCCGAGGAACGGGCCGGTCTTGCCGACGCGCTTCAGCATGAACTTGCCGCACTTCGGGCACGGGATGTCCGTCACTTCCGGCTCGACGACGCCGACGATGTACCGGCACGGGTTCGTCTCCTCCGCGTAGCCGCTGCAGCCGACGAACGGCTTCTTCGTCTTCCGCGAGATCAGCTCCAGGAGCGACCGGCCGCACTTCGGGCACTTCTCGCCCGTCTCGATCCCGCCGCGGCGCTGCGGCATCTCGCCCTTCGCGGCCTCCAGTTCCTTCGCGAAGTCGCCCCAGAATTCGTTCAGCACCTGCTCGTACTGGTACTTGCCCGTTTCGATGTCGTCGAGTTCCTCCTCGAAGTGGCTCGTGAACTGGTAGTTCATGATCTTCGGGAAGTGCGCCTTGAGCAGTTCGGTGACGACCTTGCCGAGGCCGGTGGCGTGGAAGCGCCGGTCCTTCTGCGTGACGTAGCCGCGGTCCTGGATCGTCTGGATGATGCTGGCGTAGGTACTGGGGCGGCCGATGCCTTCCTTCTCGAGCATGCGCACGAGCGAGCCGTCGTTGAAGCGCGGCGGCGGCTGCGTGAAATGCTGCGTGCTGAAGAGATCGAGCTTCGTCAGGGTTTGCTTTTCGGCGAGGTTCGGGAGTTCCGTGTCCTCGCGCTTGCCCGGCGGCAGCACCTTCTGGTAGCCGTCGAACTTGAGGATGCGGCCCGTCGTGCGGAACAGGCCCGGCCCGGCCGCGATCTCGACGTTCGTGACGGCGAAGACCGCCGGCGTCATCTGGCTGGCGACGAAGCGGTTGTAGATGAGCGTGTAGAGGCGCAGTTGGTCGCCGGCGAGGCCGAGCGAACCGGCGCGTTGAGGCGTCATCTCCACGTCGGTCGGCCGGACGCACTCGTGGGCTTCCTGCGCCGCCTTGCCACTGGCGTAGAAGTTCGGCTTCGCGGGCAGGTAGCGCTCGCCGAAGGCCTGCTGGATGCGGCCGCGCACGGTGTTGAGCGCGTCCGCCGAGATGCGCGTGCTGTCGGTTCGCATGTAGGTGATGAGCGCGGTCGGGCCGAGGCCGGTCAGCTCCACGCCTTCATAGAGGCGTTGCGCCGTGTCCATCGTCCGCTTGGCGGTAAAGCGCAGCCGCTGGTTCGCGTCCTGCTGCATCGTGCTCGTCGTGAACGGCGCCTTCGGCTTCGATTGCTGGTCCTTCTGCTCGACCTTCGTGATGACGAACGGCTTGCCTTCGAGCGCTTTGAGGACGGCGTCGATGTCGGCCTCGGACTTGAGCGCCGCGTCGGCGTCGTTCCACTTCGCCAGCTCGGCGTGGAACGCCCCGTCCGGCGCGTCCGGGATGCCGGGCTTTTCCTCCTCCTCGTCCGCCGGCGCATCGGCCCCCTCGGCCGATTCGGGTTTCGCATCCGGCGCGGGTTCCGGTTTCTCGCCCTTCTTCTTCGCGAAGATCTTCGCCTTGGCCGGGTTCGCCTTCCACGCGACGCCGCTGCCCTCCGGCGTCAGCAGGGCCGTCAACTTCCAGTATTCCTCGCTCTTGAACGCTTCGATCTCCAACTCGCGTTCGACGATGAGGCGCACGGCCACTGATTGCACGCGGCCGGCGGAGAGGCCGTACTGCACCTTCTCGCCGAGCAGGTTCGAGAGCGGGAAGCCGACGACGCGGTCCATCGCCCGGCGCGCCTCCTGCGCCTTGACGCGATCCATGTTGATCGCTTCGGGGTGCGCCAGCGCGTTCTGGATCGCCGACTTCGTGATTTCCTGGAAGGTGATCCGATACGTCGTCGCCGGATCGAGCTGCAACTCGTCGGCGATGTGCCAGGCGATCGCCTCCCCTTCGCGGTCGGGGTCGCTCGCCAGTAGGACGCGGTTCGCCTTCTTCGCGGCGGCTTCGAGCTCGTTCAAAATCTCCTGCTGCGTCCGCCGTCCGCGGCGGACCTTGTTCTTGCTCCCGGCGTCGACGACGTAGCGCAGCTTCCAGCCGTCCGAAATGTTGATCCCCTGCACTTCCTCGTCCTTGATCCCCTTCTTGTTGGTGGCGAGGTCGCGGACGTGGCCGTAGCTGGCGAGCACCTTGTAGTGGTTGCCGAGGTATTTGTTGATCGTCTTCGCCTTCGCGGGCGATTCGACGATGACGAGGTCGTACTGCCCCTTGCCGCCGGCGGTGGGCGTGGAGCGCTTCGGCCGCGCCGAAGCCGGTTCGACGGCGGTCGTCTCCTTCGCCTTGCGCGGGGCGGCTTTCCTGGCGGGCGCCTTCTTCGCGGGGGTCGCCTTCTTGGCCGTGGTTTCGGCGGGCTTCTTGCGTGGGGTGGGCACCGGCGGATACTCCCTCGGACGTTGTTGCGACCCGCGAATTCCGTACAATCGAATGTTCGGACGGCGTCAAAACTCCGTCACCGTAGTACAGCGATATACGGCCCGTCAAGGGACTAGCCAACGCCGTGGGGGAAATTCCCCGCCGCAACTCGAGGCAGGACAATGGCCTACAACCCATTCGATTTCTTCCGCCGCAACCAGAAGACCGCCTTCGCGGCCCTCACGGTCTTCGTCATGTTCACCTTCGTCCTCTCCTTCGGCCAAGGGGACTTCTTCCAGTGGCTGCCCGGCTGGCTCGGCAGCTTCAAACAGCGCGGCAAGGACGTGATGGCCGAAATCGACGGCCGCAAACTCTACGACGCCGAACTCTTCAAGCACGACGACGACCGCGCCCTCGCCGACGAGTTCATGAAGTCGCTGCTCGCCGCCGTCGCCCAGCAGAAGGAAGACGACCTGCGCGACGCCGTCAAGACCGCCAGCAAGGAGGCGAAGCCCGCGCTCGAGGACTTCCTGCGCCAGCGGCCCAACTACATCGACATGAACCTACTCCGCATGTTCCAGGCCCAGAACATTCCGATTTCGCAGTCGGACGTGATGAACATGCAGCAGAACAACAAGCAGCGCGTCCGCACCGGCCTGTTGCAACTGCAATCGCTCCCCGGCGGCACCACGGCCGACAAGGACCTCGCCGACTCCGCGCGCGACCTGATGCGCCTCGACGACCGCGGCGAGAGCCTCGGCCGCGACGGAAACTACTTCGGCTACCCCGGCCGCGCCCGCTCCAACGAAGACCGCCTCGAATACGTCCTCTGGCTCCGCAAGGCCGACAAGCTCGGCGTCGTCATCCGAGCCGAAGACGCCCCCGGCATGGCCAAGGACGACCTCGGCAACGGCGTCACCCCCGAAGTCTGGAGCACCGTCGAAAAGTCCTTCGCCTCCAAGATCAACTTCAGCCGCTCCCGCCTGCTCGCCGCCCTCGCGGACGAGTTCCGCGTCCGCGCCGCCGTCGAAGTCGTCATGGGCAAGGACTACGTCGCCGGCCGCGTGCCGGTCCCCGTCGCCCCGTTCGACACCTACCAGTTCTTCAAGGACCAGTGCGACGCGGCGACGTACACGGTGATGTCCGTGCCGGCGGAGAACTTCCTCGACAAGGTGAAGGAGACGCCGACGGAGAGCGAACTGCGGGCGCTCTTCGACAAGTACAAGGGCGTGGAACCGGCGCCGGACCGCGAACTGCCCGGCTTCCGCGAACCACGCAAACTCAAGCTCGCGTGGCTCGAAGTCCGCGGCGAGGAGCCGTACTACAAGAAGGCCAGCGAAGAGGTCTGGAAGCTGAGCGAGGGCGGCGTGCGCCTCGCCGGCCTCGGTCTCGACGCCTTCGCCCCGATCACGAGCGCGCTCACCAGTACGCTGCCCGACCCGGCGCTCCAGGCCGCCTACGCCGACTACCGGTCCCGCTTCGCCGTCAGCATCGACACGAAATGGTACCCGTTCCGCGCCACCACCGACGAGATCCTCGACAGCAGCGTCGTCCGGCCGCAGAACGTCGCCGCCGCGCTCGCCACGCTCGTCGGTTCCGGCCTCACGAAGGGGTCGCCCCTCACCGCCGGCCTCGTCGTCAAGGAACGCTCGGCCCAGCACGAACGGAACGACCGCGCCCGCGTGCTCGGCGCGATGCTCGCCCCCAGCACGGCGGCCGGCTCGAACCTGCTCGGCAACGTCCTCGCCGCCGGCGCCGCCATGCCGTCGCCCCCGCCCCTCGCCGTCGTCCGAAACGACCTCATCGACGGCGTGAAGAACGCCCTCGCCCGCAGCCGCGCCGAGAAGGACCTCCGTGAGTTCGCCACCGAACTCGCCCGCCTCGGCCAGAAGAAGGACAAGTCCGACGCCCGCGCCCTCGTCGACAAGTTCGTCTCCGAGCGCGGCCTGAAGACCGGCGGCTCCACCGAACTTCGCGACCAGTATTCGATGGACGAAGACCCCGGCCTCGCCGTCCTCGCCGAGAAGAAGGATCGCGGCCACGGGATGAGCGACGTGAATGTCCGCTTCGGCCCCCGCTTCTTCATGAACCCCCGCGACCCCCGCGCCGCGGCCACCAACCTCAGCTACTTCGAGCCGGTCACGTATCCCGACCACGGCCCCGGGTCGTTCGTCACGCTTCGGCCGAACGAACCGACCTACCTGGCGTGGCGCACCGAAACGAAGGAACCGGAGACGCCGCGCGAAATCAAGGACGCGCGTGCGAAGGTGCTGGCCGCTTGGCAGCGCGCCAAGGCGCGCGAGCTGGCGAAGGCCGCCGCCGAAGACCTCCGCAAGCGCGTCGACGAGAAGATCAAGGAGGAGAAGGCCGAGGACGCCCGCGGCAAGATCACGCAGGTGGTCAGCGATACGCACTCGAAGTTCCAGATCGAAACCTATGGCAACGGCGGCGACGCCGTCGACAAGCTGCTGCGTTCGCGGTACTTCTTCGTGGACAAGGTCACGCCGATCCGCGCCGAGCGCAACATCTTCGACGTGCGCGGCCAGGACGAGCAACCGGTGGCGTTCCAGTTGCAGCACCTCGAGAAGAAGGACCTGCCGTATCCGTCCGTGGAGATGGCGAACGCGCTCCTGGAGAACAAGGGGAAGACGCTGGGCACGAGCGTGTTCGGCGCCGACCGCGCCAAGGACGTGTACTATGTCGCCGTGCTGGTGGACCGCGACCGGCACGGGCAGGAGGACTTCCGCGCCAAGGGGATCGCCGAGGGGCGCAAGCCGCTGGCCGGCGCCGTCCGCGACCGCGAGATGCGCACGATGCAGGGCAAGCACCGCGAAGCGACGGTGGCGCTGCTCAAGGCGGAGTTCAAGGTGGCGAACGAATCGGAGAAGCTGAAGGAGAAGTCCTCGTCGCTCGAGTGACCCATCGAATCGGGTTCACCCCGCGAAACCGCCGGCCGCTGGCCGGCGGTTTTGTCATTTCTACCGGCGCGCCGCGCGACCGGGGAAGCTGGCGAAGCTCCGCGCGGCCGCTTTGATCCTTTCCTCCGAATCGACGCCGGAAAAGTCTCGACAACGCCCCCGGCGGACGTTATGTCCCGCCTCTCGCACGGGCGACAAGTGTCCGTTCACTCGAAGCGGCCGAGACGGAGGGGATTTCGCCCCGGTCGGGTCGGGTGGCGCGGGCTTTGTCGGGGGCGCGTCGGATGCGGGATTGTGGGGGCACAATCCCGCATTCCCGGCCGCCCCGATCGACAAGGTCGGCCCGTTCGGATGGGGGCTTTGCAGAGTTTACATCAAGGATGTGAAGTTCCCGTCCGATAAACGCGATGAAGGCGCCGGTCCGTCCCGATCGGCGCCGCGGGGGGACGCTGGCACGCATGCGCGGAACCGCGACTTCGGACGACGACCGCTTGCCCGACACCGAACGATTGGGGAGTCGCGAGGCGCCCGGGCGGCGGACGTTCGAATCCGAAGGCCGGGGCTAACGGTTCGACCGACGCGGGCGATTGGTTTTTCGCAGTCGCCGCCCGCTTCGGAACCGACGGCGTTCCGGTCCCGCAGCTTGCCGGACATCAGGGAGGATTTCGATGGTGGGCACCCGCAACGAGACCGACATCCAACAAGTCTGGCAGGAGTATCGGGCGAATCCGACCCTGGACTTGCGGAATCGGTTGGTCGAGCACTACATGCCGCTGGTCAAATATAACGGCGAACGCATCTGGGCGAGATTGCCCGACGGCGTGGAACTCGACGACCTCATCAGCGCCGGCATTTTCGGACTCCTCGACGCCATCGAAGCGTTCGACCTGACCCGCGGGGTCAAGTTCGAGACCTACTGCGTGCCCCGCATCCGCGGCGCCATGCTCGACGAACTCCGCACCATGGACTGGGTGCCGCGCCTCGTGCGGTCCAAGCAGAGCAAGTACGACGCCGCCAGCAAGGAACTCGAGACCGCCCTCGGCCGCAAGCCCACCGCCGAGGAACTCGCCACCCGCCTGCAGATTCCAATCGAGGAAGTCGAGAAGTACGTCGCGGAGGCGACCGCCGTCAGCCTCGTCAGCCTGAACAAGAAGTGGTACGAGACCGACAGCTACAAGGACGTGCGCGAGATCGACATCCTCGAGGACAAGAAGGCCGTGGACCCGACGCACCGCCTGCAGAACCGCGACCTGATGCGGCTGGTGACGCGCGGCCTGAACCGGAACGAGCGCCTCATCGTGATCCTCTACTACTACGAGGAGATGACGATGAAGGAGATCGGCGCGACGCTGAACCTGAGCGAGAGCCGCGTGAGCCAGATGCACAGCAGCATCGTGGCCCGCCTCCAGACCCAACTCTGCAAGCGCCGCCCGGAGTTCAGCAACTGAGCCGGGACGGGAACCGCGGAAGCCGGGGGACGATCGTCCCCCGGCTTTTTGGTTGATGGCGCCATCCTGGGAGCCGCCGGGTCGTGGACGTTGGTCGCCACCCGGCGGCTCACGCCGCTCGGCTCGCCTGCGGGTGGTTCCCGCGTTGGTCCGGGATCAACGGCCGAAGAGCGCCTTCAAATCGGCCAGGCTCTTCACGACGGCGAAATCGACCGCGGCGCCCCACGGCGGCCAGGGTTCGCTCCAGGGCAGGCCCTGGTTGAATCGGGTCTGATCGTCCTGCTGGTACGGCGCAAAGAACGCCGGCTCCGTCAACGGCCAGATCTGGCACGGCGATGCGCCCGAGCCGGACGCGGTCAGGATCGCGTTCACCGCGCGGCGGGCCGCTTCGTTGGCCCCTTCCATGCAGGCGAGGTCGGTGTACGTCTGCACGTAGTCCGAAGCGAGGAACAGATTCGGAATCTCAAGCGCGGCCGTCGGCCGGTATTGCCAGCTATTCTCGAGATTGACCAACAGCGGTTCGGCGTTGGCGTCGTTGATCGGCGTGGAGCGCGGGAAGGTGATGTCCGGGTCGAGGTGCCAGGCGTAGAGGTTGGAATCGTCGAGGACGATGCTGCCGTTCCGATTCAGGTGCGCTTTCAGTTGCGCCCAGGTCTCCTGGGCGATTTCGTTGGCCGAGCAGTCTTCGGCGGGCTTTTTGACGACCTGATCGCCGGGCGCTTCCCAATCCGAGATGTCGACCGAGAGAACGCCGTTCACCTTCCCGTTCGACATCCCGGGCAGGTTCGTGTTCGGCCAGAACTGGTGCTGGGAAATCGAGGTCAGCGCCCAGGTCGAATCGAGGTAGATGCAGTGGCCGTTGTCGAGCGGCACGTCGGTCTTGAGGTAGAACTGGATGCCGTTCATCCATTTCGTGGTGAGGTTTTGAATCTTGCCGAGCATGGGCGAGACGGGCACGAGGTTCGCGGCCAGCCCCTGCATGACTTCGACCGGCATTGCGGCGACGTAATAGTCCCCGGTGACGGTCGTATTCGTTCCGTCGATGCTGACGACCGCCCCGGTGATGGTGTTGCCGTCGAGGAGGAACTGTTGCGTGATCGCGTTCGGAACCAACTTCACGCCTTGGCCCTGGAGGTAGGCCACCCAGGGCGACAGCCAGGCATCGTTGGTCGGGGCGTTCAGGACGCGATCGACCGGCTGGTCGGTGCCGTCGGCGCCGTTGAAGGCGAGTTGCAGCAGGATGTCGCCGACGGTCCGCGTGCTGGCGATCTGCGCCTGCATGGCGACGAGCGAGCGCGTCATCCCTTCGCCGAGGATCTTCTGGTACGCCGGCGAGTGGGCGGCTGCTTCGATGAAATCCCACCAGGCGATCTTCTCGTATTCCGCCAGCCGACGGTCCTGGCAGGACGTCGCGATCTGGTACATCTTCTGGGCGAAGAAGAGCGTTTCGTCGATGCTCAGCCCGGAGTTGATGAAGTCGGCGACGGCCTGCAGGAGCGCATCGAGGCTCAACCCCATCTTGGTCGCGAGGAGGATCGGCCCAAACTGTTCCTGCGTCATCTCGATCTGCGTGGTTCCCGTCAGGTTGTCGGCGGCGAAACGTCCGCCGCCGATCGGGATGCGGGACATCGTATCGGGCAGGTGCTTGTAGAAGCCGGGGAAGAAGCGAAAGCCGTGTTCGCCCGGCAGCCCGGTGGCGGGATCGGTCATGCTGCGCGCCTTGCCGCCCCAGAGCGTCGGCTGCTTTTCGTAGACCTCGACCTGGAAGCCTCGCTGGACGAGTTCGTGGGCGGCGCTCAGGCCGCCCACTCCGCCGCCGAGGACGATGACTTTTGGCATGACTGGTTCCCGTGGGGTTATTATCGTTCGGTTTCGCGTTGGAATTCGAGCGGCCGGAATCCGGGCACGAGCAGATCGGCGATCCGGTCGGGCCGCACGATGTTCTGTTGGCGCATGATCCGTTCGGCGTCGGCGCGCTCCCGTCGGCCGGCGTCGCCGCCGAGCCGCCCGCCGAGCTGGTATTGCGCGGCGGCGGCGAACATCTTGGCGTCGATCTCGTTCAATCGCCGGCACGCCGCGCGCAGGTGATCGCAGGCCTCCGGGGACCGTCCGGCGAGCGCGGCCCGGATCGGCAGCGCCAGCGGCGGCCCGTAGGGGGCGCGCTCGCGCTCCAGTTTCTTGGCGTACGCCGCAGCCTCGGCTTCCAGCGCGCGGACGGACCAGTGTCGCCCCGCGCCGGGGATCGTCGCGTTCGCCCGGCCCGCGGCGCGGAGGTCCTCGGCCGCGGCGAGCGCCGCGCAGGCGCGCAGGTGGTGGAGATAGATGCGGACGATTTCGACCCGCATCAGGAAGGCGGCTTTGACGCCGGCCCACTGGGCCGTCAGGTTGTCCCAGGCGGCGGCGAAGTTCCCCCGGTACAGTTCGACGTAGGTGCGCGCGGACAGGGCGGTGAAGTGCTGCGTGTGGAAGTCCTGCTTCGACCATTGGCCCATCGCGCCGGCCAGCGCCGTCGCGGCGGCCTCGGGATCGTCCTGGGACAGGAACGCGAACGGCCCGGCGAACGTCGTGATGTTCGCCACCGCCAGCCGGTCGCTGCGCTGCTCCGCCTCCGCGATCAGCCGCGGGTAGCGGCGTTGGATCTCGGCGAAGTCGCCGGACCAGAACAGCGACCAATAGGCGAAAGCGTTCGACATCGACAGTTCCCAAGCGACGCCCGCGCACCGTTCCGCGAACGCCGCCGCGGCGCGATCGCAACTGTCGGTCGAATCGCGCCAGCGGCCGAGGAAGAACTGGCTGATCCCTTGTCCCATCAGCGAGATCGCGTGCGGGTAGGGCTGATTCAAGCGCCCGGCCAGCGCCGCGGCGGTGTCGAGGCACCGCTGGACGTTCGCGGTCTGCCGGACGCCCTCCATCGACGACTGGGCGGCCTCCCACGCGACGGCGCGGGCGATGCGGAACGGCTCGCCGGCCCGCAACGCCATCAGGTGATTGCGCGTGGCGAAGTCGGTGCCCCGGATCGTATCGATCACGAACAATCCGGTCGCCACCTGCCAGGTGACGTCGAGCCTCATGCGCTCGTCGGCCGACAGTTCCGCATCGGACCGCTCGCGGAATTGCGCGCCGCGCCACCAGAGGCGCAGCCGGTTCCGCAATAGGGACGCGACCGCGCCGACCCGCGATTTCGGCAACGGCATGCCCAGTTCGTCCAGCACGGCCGCGAGCGCCTGCCGGCCCGAGTCGATGTCGCCCGCCGCGCAGTAGTTGAACCCGGCCTGGCCCTTGAGCATCAGCGTGCGATCCGCGTCCGCGAGCGCCGAGGCCGCCAGGAACTGTTCCGCCGCCTCCCGCCCGCGGCCCGCGCTCGCCAGCGCCTCCGCCAGCCGCGTGACGAGGTCCCGGCGCTCCGCGCCGGTCAGCGGTCGCAGGGCCAGCGACTTGCGATAGAGGTTCGCCGCCTGCTCGAAGGCCAGCGCGCGGGCGGCTTCCTCCGCCGCCGCGGCGTAGTACCGCCCCGCCGCGTCGTGTTCGCCGGCGCCCTCGTGGTGGATCGCCAGCGTCTGCGCGTCGGCTTCGCCCGCCAGCAGCGCCCGCGCCAGCGACCGGTGCCGTTCCCGGATCGCGTCGGCGGGCAGCCGGGCCACGCACGTCTCGCGAATGCGATCGTGGTACGGCGAGAGCAATTCGTCTTTCCCGGCGCCGATCACGCGCAGGAAACGGTCGTTCCGCAGTTGCGACAGCGCGCCGTGGGAGTCGGGGATGTTGGCCGCGTTCAGGAGATCGCTGAGCCCCAACGGGCGGCCCGCCACGGACAAGACTTCGAGGACCGCGCGGGCGTCCGACGGCAACGCCTCGATCCGTCGGCCGAGGGCGTCGTCCAGGCGGACGCGGACGTCGGCGGCGTGCGGCTCCGCGGCGGCCAACTCCGGGTGCCGCAAGACGCCGTCCCGCACGTGGTGCGCCAGTTCGCTCAGCAGGTACGGGCTGCCGCCGGACTCGCGGACGATCTGCTCGGCCACGGCGCGTTCGTCCGCCCCGTCGTGGTTCAGCACGCGCAGGGCCAAGTCGATCGATTCGTCCCGCGACAACGTCGCGAGGGGGAGGATGCGGAACGGGCCGGCCGTCGCGTCCGCGACGCCGAGCTGGCGCAGGCACTCGCTCCGCCGTTCGTCTTCGGCGCGGTAGGTGCCGAGCACCATCATCACGGGCGGATCGGGCGTGCGGACCAATTCGTTGAACAGGTTCGCGCTGTCCAGGTCGCCCCATTGCAAGTCGTCGAGCAGGAGCACGAGCAGGTGCCGGTCGCCCAGTCGGGCGAGGAGTTCGCGCAGGGCGGCGAAGCCGCGGCGCCGCAATTCGATCTGGTCGGGGATCGCCGCCGTCCGCGACGGGGCCGCGGCCACGGCCGGGATCCGTTCCAGCACCGGGAAGATCCGCGTCAGCGCCGCGATATCCCGCGGCAGCACCGTCGCCAATTCCGCGTCCGACAGGGCTTCCAATTGGCGGCTGAGCGTGTCGATCAGGCTGTCGAACGCCTTGAACGGCACCGATTCCTGTTCGTAGCACCGGCCGCTCAACACCAGCGGCGGTGGCGACGGTGGAAGCTGGGACAGGAACCGCTGCACCAGCGCCGTCTTGCCCACGCCCGACTCGCCGCGAACCAGCAGGACGGCGGTCGCGCCGTTGCGCACTCGGTCCAGTTCCGATTCCAGCGCCCGCAGTTGCTCGAAGCGCCCGACGAAGTGCGGCTTCCCGCCGACCGCATCGTGTTCGACGGCCGCGGTTTCCTTCGCGTGTTCGTCGGCGCACCATTGCAGCACCTGCGGCCCGGAGTATCGCGCCGCAGGGTCGCGGTTCAGCAGGCCGATCGTCAGCCGCTCGAGGTCCTCCGGCACGGTCGGGTTCAGCGCCCGCGGCGGCACCGGGTCGCGCTTCTTCTTATCCGATAGGATGCGGCGCACGGAGCCGGCGAACGGGCAGACGCCGGTCAGCATTTCGTACAGGATGACGCCGACACTGTACCAGTCGGTGGCCGGCGTGAGCGGATCGCCGGCGGCCTGCTCCGGCGACATGTACGACGCGGTGCCCGACACGACGCCCGCCGTTTCGCCGGACGCCCAGGCGCCGGTCGCGAGGCCGAAGTCCAGCAGGACCACGCGGCCGTCCCGCCGCACCATCACGTTCGGCGACTTCAGGTCCCGGTGCAGCACGCCGTGGGTGTGCATGACGATCAAGCCGACCGCCAACTGCGCCAGCGCCGGGCGCAGTCGCGCGAGCATCGCGTCGTCGATGGTCGGCACCGTTGGCCCGCGCTCGGGGCCGCTCGCGACGACGGGGTGGTCCATGTCGGTATCGACGGCCGAGCGATCGTGGGCCGCCGTTTCGTCCCGCGTTTCGTCCGGCATCGCGACCGTCGGGGCGCGGTCGTCGAGCACGAACTCGCGCAGGTTCACGCCGTCCACCAGTTCCATGGTGAAGAACCACTGCTCGCCCTCCGCGAACAGTTCGTACAACCCGACGAGGTGGGGGTGCGACACGCCGGCGAGGGTTCGGAACTCGCGCTTGAAGGCGAACAGCGCCGCCGGGGCCGCTTGGGGCAGGAACTTCAGCGCGACCTTCTCGTTGCGGCGGCGGTCGAGGACTTCGTACACCAGCCCCATGCCGCCGGCGCCCAATCGCCGAACGACGACGAAGCGATCCGTTCCGGCGAACTCTTTCCAAGTCGTCGGCGTCGAGGGCGTGAGGTTGCTCAAGGGCGAAGTCACCCGGCACGGAACCCGGGCGCCGATCGCGGCGCGCGAAGACCGTCGAGCGGCCGCACGCCGAGGGAACCCGTGAACGATATTTGCGTATGGTAATCCAAACGTCGAAGCGCTTCTACAACATTCGACCGCGCCCTGTTCGATGGCCCGCCAGTTCGCACCATTTCTCTAGTCCCACGTACTCCGCCGGAAGAACGTACCGCCCATGCCCACCACGGATCGCGTCGCCATCGTCGGCATGGCCGGTCGGTTTCCCGGCAGCGGGGCGGACCTCGAACTCTTCTGGAAGAACGTCGTCGGCGCGGTCGACTGCTCGCGCGACGTTCCCGCCGGCCGCTGGCACCTGCAGCCCGACCGCTGCGCCGATCCCCGCATCGCGAACCCCGACACGGTCTACTCGCGGCGCGGCTACTTCCTCGATCCGTTCGAAGCGGACCTCGCCGGCCTCGACGCGCCCGCCGACCTCCTGCGCGAACTCGATCCGCTCTTCCACCTCGTGCTCGACGTCGGCGGCCGCGCCTGGAACGGCGCGAACACCGCGAACGTGAACCGGCGCAAGGTCGGCGTCGTGCTCGGCAACATCTGCCTGCCGACGGACAAGTCGAACGACCTGGCGCGGGAGATCCTCGGCGGCGCGATCGGGTTGAAATCGCCGGGGCCGATCCATCGCTGGAACCGCCATCCGGCGGGGTTGCCCGCCGGCCTCCTGGCGAAGGCGCTCGGCCTCGGCCTCGGCGGCTATACGCTGGACGCCGCCTGCGCGTCGTCCTTGTACGCGATCAAGCTGGCGGCAGACGAGCTGCTCGCCGGCCGCGCCGACGCCATGCTCGCCGGCGGCTGCTCCCGGCCGGATTGCCAGTACACGCAGATGGGCTTCGCGCAGCTCCGCGCGCTGTCGTCCTCCGGCCGGTGCTCGCCGTTCGACCGCGCCGCCGACGGCCTCGTGGTGGGCGAGGGCGCCGGCGTCTTCGTGCTCAAGCGCCTCTCGGACGCCGTCGCCGCCGGCGATCCGGTGTTCGCGGTGCTCGCCGGCGCCGGCCTGTCGAACGACCGCGTCGGCAACCTGCTCGCCCCCGCCGTCGAGGGGCAACTCCGCGCCATGCGCGCCGCCTACCACCAGGCCGGCTGGCGGCCCACCGACGTCGACCTGATCGAATGCCACGCGACCGGCACGCCCGTCGGCGACGCGGTCGAGTTCGAGAGCCTCTTCGAACTGTGGCGGACCGAACCGGGGTGGAGCGCCGGGCAGTGCGCGATCGGCTCCGTGAAATCGACCGTGGGCCACCTGCTGACCGGCGCCGGCGCCGCCGCCACGATGAAGGTGATTCTGGCGATGACGGCGGCGAAGCGGCCCCCGCAGGCGAACTTCGCCGAACCGGCGGACAAGTTGAATTTCCGCACCGGTCCGTTCCGCGTCCTGGCGGAACCGGAGGACTGGCGGCGGCGCGGCGCCACGCGCAAGGCCGCCGTCAGCGGGTTCGGCTTCGGCGGCGTGAACGCGCACCTCCTGCTCGAGGAATGGAAGGGCCAGGAGTACGCCCCGCGCACCGTCGGCCCGGTCGACGCCGGCGGCACCGGCAGCGCGCTGCTCTCGAAAATCCGCCGGATGCAGGCGCGTCTCCAGGAGCTGACCGACGAACCGGCGGAGACGGAGGAAACCGCGATCGCGGTCGTGGGCCTTGCGGCGCATTGCGGCGAGTCGGAATCGCTTCGCGAGTTCCAGGAGGCGACCTTCGGCGAAGAACCGCCGCGCCGGCGCTCGATCGACGAGCTGCGCGTGCCGCTCGACCGGTTCCGCATCCCGCCGAAGGAACTGGAGGAACTGCTGCCGCAGCAACTCCTGGCGCTCCAGGTGGCGGCGGCCGCGCTCGACGATTGCCGCGGGACGACCGACGAACCGGAGGACGGCGATCCGGCCAGCGGCGTGTTCGTCGGCCTCGGGTTGGATTTGAACACGACGAACTTCCACCTGCGTTGGGCGGCGCGGCGGCAGGGGATCGATCCGGCGGCGGCCGGGCCGGCGCTGACCGCGAACCGCGTCATGGGGGCGCTCGGCAGCATCGCCGCCAGCCGCATCGCGCGGGCGTTCCGCTTTGGCGGGCCGAGCTTCACGATCTGCGGCGAGGAGACGTCCGCCGGGCGGGCGCTGGAGTTGGCGGTGCGGGCGCTGCGGGCGAAGGAACTGGACCGCGCCGTGGTGGGCGGCGTGGAGTTCGGGACCGATCCGCGCGCCGCGAGCGTGCGCGCCGACGCCGACGGCGCGGCCGCCATCGTGCTCAAGCGGCTCTCGACGGCGCGGCGCGACGGCGATCGCGTCTACGCCGTCGTGCGCGGCGTCGGCTCCGCCGGCGGCGGACCGGTTTCGTCCGACGGACCGGACGCGGCGACCTACGCGTCGTCGTACCTGCGCGCCTGTCTCGACGCCGCCGTCGACCCGGCGGGCATCGACTATTTGGAAGGCACCGGCGACGCGGCCGAGGCGCAGGCGCTCGCCACGATCGAAGGGCAGACGCGGCGTTCGACGGCGCTCGCGCGCGGCGATCTCGGCCGCGCCGTCGGCCGGACCGGCTTCGCCTCCGCGCTGGTCGGCCTCGTCCGCGCCTGCCTCGCGCTGGATCGGCAGATTCTTCCGCCGGACGCCGAGCAACCAGCGCGTTACTGGCTGCACGACCGCGCCGACGGCCCGCGCCGCGCCGCCGTCGCCGCCGTCGGCCTCGACGGTTCCTGCACGCACGCGATCCTGGAAGAGTCCGCGACGAAGGTCGAACGCCTCGATGCCGAGCACCGGCAGCCGCTCGGCGCGCGGGCCGAGGCGCTCTTCGCCATCGACGGCGACAGCCCCGCCGCGATCGCGGACGGATTGACGCGCCTGGCGACCCGGCTGCCGGACGACCCGCGCCCGATCGAGGCGCTCGCGCGCGAATGGTTCCGCCGCGTTCCGCCCGATCCGGGCCGCAAGCTCGCCCTCGCGCTCGTGGCCCGTTCGGTCGACGAGCTGCGCGAGGGCCTGCCGCTCGCGAAGCGCCTCCTCGCGGGGCCGGTCGAACTCCCCCCGGCGTGGCGCGATCGACTCTTCTTCAACGCCTATCCGCTCGGCAAGGGCGGGAAGGTGGCCGCCGTCTTCCCCGGTTCCGGCAACCAGTTCGCTGGCATGGGCCGCGATCTCGCCGTCCACTGGCCGCACATCCTCCGCCGGCAATCCCGCGAGAACCTTCGCCTGCGATCGCAGTTCGCGCCGCACCTGTTCTGGACCGGCGAGATCCCGGATTCGGCCGCGCCGCGCGATTTCCTCTTCGGCCAGGTCGCCCTCGGCACGCTGACGGCCGACCTGATGGCGTCGTTCGGCGTCCCGTTCGACGCGATGCTCGGCCAGAGCCTCGGCGAATCCGCCGGCCTCTTCGGCCTCCGCGTCTGGGCCGACCGCGACGAAATGTACGAGCGGATCCAAAACTCCACGCTCTTCACCACCGACCTCGGCCCGCCCTACGACGCCGCCCGCGCCTGCTACGGAACCGCCGAACCGATCGATTGGGTCGTCGGGTTGACTCCCGCGGCGCCCGACGACGTGCGCCCGCACCTGCGGCCGGAGTGGAAGGCGTACCTGCTCATCGTCACCTCGCCGAACGAGTGCGTGATCGGCGGCCTCCGCGCCGACGTGGAGAAGCTCGCGCTCGCGATGGGCCGGCCGTTCCTGCCGGTGTCGGGCGTGACGCTCGCGCACTGCGAGGCCGGGAAACCGGTCGAAGCGCCGTACCGGGCCTTGCACACGCTGCCGACGACGGTGCCGCCGCGCATGCGGTTCTACAGCGGCGCCTGGGGCCGCGAGTACCGGATGACCAGCGGGAACGCGGCCGACTCGATCACGGCCGGCCTCGTCGGCACCATCGACTTCCCGAACGTCGTCGAGGCGGCGTACCGCGATGGCGCCCGCGTCTTCCTGGAGATGGGCCCCGGCGCGTCCGCGTCGCGGATGATCGCGGCCACGCTTGGAGAGCGCCCGCACGTCGCGCGGTCGGTCTGCGCGCCGCGGCAGGACGCCGTCTCGCTCGTGCTGCGGGCGCTCGCGCAGCTCGTGGCCGAACGCGTGCCGGTGGATCTCGATGCGCTCTATGGCGGCGATTCGCCGTGCGTCGGGCATCGGCCGCCCGCGAGGAACACGAAGCGGGACCTGATCGTGCCGACGGCCGCGCCGATCCTGCGGCGGGCACCCGAGGCGCCGCGGAACGTGCCAGTGGATGAGGTGCTGCTACCGTGGGAGGCGCCGGCCGAGCCGGTGGTCGTGGAGGCGATCGCCGCGCCGCTGACGCAGACGCCGCGCCCGGCGCCGCGCCCGACGGCACCGGCTGCGAATTGGTCGCCATTCGTGCACGCCGCGATGGCGGGCCAGCAGGCGACGGCCGACGCGCACGCGCTCTTCCTGCATCTCCAGACCGCGCTCGTGAACACCAGCGTGGCGGCGCTCGCGCTGCTGCAATCCAGCGGGGGAGACAGGGAGACGGGGAGTGGGGGAGAGAAGAACGACTTCGAGGTTTTCACTCCCCCACTCCCCCTCTCCCCCGCTCCACCTCCGGCGCTCACCTTCGAGCAATGCACCGCCTTCGCCGTCGGCCGGATCGGCGACGTGCTCGGCCCGGAGTTCGCCCCCATCGACGCGCACCCCACGCGCGTGCGGCTGCCCGAAGGGCCGCTCATGCTCGTCGACCGCATCCTGCGCATCGACGGCGAGCCGCGCTCGCTGGCGTCCGGCCGCTGCGTCACCGATCACGCCGTCCACGCCGGCCGCTGGTACCTCGACGCCGGCCGCTGCCCCACGAGCATCACCGTCGAAGCCGGGCAGGCGGACCTCTTCCTCTCCGGCTTCCTCGGCATCGATTTCGTCACGAAGGGCCACGCGGTCTATCGCCTGCTGGACGCCGTCGTCACGTTCCACCGCGAGCTGCCGCGCGTCGGCGAACGGATCGAGTACGACATCCATATCGACGGCTTCTTCAACCAGGCCGACGCGTGGCTGTTCCGCTTCCGCTTCGAGGGGACGATCGACGGCAAGCCGCTGTTGAGCATGAAGAACGGCGTCGCCGGTTTCTTCACGCGGGCCGCCCTCGACGCCGGCCAGGGGATCGTCCACACGAAGCTCGACCGGCAACCGGTGCCGGGGAAGCGGCCCGCCGATTGGCGCGATCTCGTGCCGCTCGCACGGTGCATCGTCGACGACGCCGGCGTCGAGGCGCTCCGCGCCGGCGATTACGCGGCCGCCTTCGGACCGGCCTTCGCCAACCTCCCGCTGAAATCGCCGATGAAGCTCCCCGGCGGCATGCTCCGCCTCGTCGACCGCGTCGTCGAACTCGACCCCGCCGGCGGGCGCTTCGGCACCGGCTTCATCCGCGCCGAGTACGACCTCCGGCCGAAGGAGTGGTTCATCGAGTGCCACTTCGTCGACGACAAGGTGATGCCCGGCACGCTCATGTACGAGTGCTGCCTGCACACGCTGCGGATCCTGCTCGCGCGCATCGGCTGGGTCGGCGAAGAGGGCGAGGTCGTCTGCGAACCGGTGCCGGGCGTGGACAGCCGCTTGAAGTGCCGCGGGCAGGTGCTCGAAACGACGAAGCGAGTGACCTACGAGATCAGCGTTCGCGAACTCGGCTACGGCCCCGCGCCGTACGCCATCGCCGACGCGCTCATGTTCGCCGACGGTAAACCGATCGTCGAGATCACGAACCTCTCCCTCCGAATGACCGGCCTCACGCGCGGGAAACTCGAACAATACTGGTCTTCACTCCGCACTCCGCACTCCGCACTCCGCACTCCAAAATACGATTCCGCCAAGATCCTGGCGTACTCGAACGGCAATCCGTCGGAAGCATTCGGCGAGCCGTACCGCGTCTTCGACCGCGACCGCGTCATCGCCCGGCTGCCGGGGCCGCCGTACCAGTTCCTCGACTGCATCGCGGCCGTAACCGGCGAACCGTTCGTGCTGAAGGCCGGCGCCGCCTGCACCGCGCTCTACGCCGTCCCGCCGGACGCCTGGTACTTCGCCGCCAACCGCGCGCCGACCATGCCCTTCAGCGTGCTGCTCGAGATCGCGCTCCAGCCCTGCGGCTGGCTCGCCGCCTACTGCGGCTCCGCGCTCACCAGCCCCGTCGATCTCTCCTTCCGCAACCTCGGCGGCAAAGCCACGCAACTCCTCCCCGTCGGCCCCGACATCGGCACGCTCACCACCGCCGTGACCATGACGAACGTCTCGTCCTCCGCCGGCATGATCATCCAGCACTACTCCCTGAACGTCGCGAGCGATCGCGGCACCGTGTACGAAGGCACCACCTACTTCGGCTTCTTCACCAAGGACGCGCTCGCCAACCAGGTCGGCATGCCGACCGCCAAGGTGCCGTTCCTCGCGCCGCACGAACGGACCGACGCCGGCCGCCTGCCGTTCGACGCGCCGTTCCCCGCCGCGCAACTCCGCATGGTCGACGAGATCGAAGGCTACCTCCCGCGCGGCGGTCGGCGCGGCCTCGGATTGATCCAGGGCCGCATCGCCGTCGATCCGTCCTTCTGGTTCTTCCAGGCGCACTTTTATCAAGACCCGGTCTGGCCCGGCTCGCTCGGATTGGAGTCGTTCCTGCAACTGCTCAAATACGTCGCATGGAAGAAGTTCGGCCCGCCGCCCCCGCGCGGCTGGCAAACGGTCGCCTTAAACCGCAAACACGAATGGACTTATCGCGGGCAGGTGCTGCCGAAGGACAATCTCGTCACGGTGGTGCTGGAAGTGACTGATGAAGATGCGACCCACCGGCGACTGACCGCCGATGGATTCCTCGTCGTCGATGGTCGAATCATCTACCAGATGTCCGGTTTCACGCTAGAGTAGCGGAGCCGGCCCGCCGCCGGCCGACCGGACGGACCCGGCCCCGCCTTCCGCACCGAAGCCCGCCATGCGCTATTCCCGCGTCCACCTCGAAGCGCTCGGATACGAACTGCCGCCCGTCGTGGTCTCCACGGCCGAACTCGAAACGCGCCTCAAGCCGTTCTACGACGAACACAAACTCGTCTCGGGCCAGTTGGAGCTTCTCACCGGCATCAGCGAGCGCCGCTGGTGGGACCGCAACTACGCCGTGTCGGACGGCGCCACCGCGGCGGCCGTGAAGGCGCTGGCGCGCGGGAACTTCTCGCCGAAGGACCTGGACGTCTTGATCTACGCCGGCGTCTGCCGCGAGGGGTTCGAGCCGGCGACCGCCTGCGCCGTCGCCTCCAACATCGGCCTGAACGGCGACGCCTCCATCTACGATCTCAGCAACGCCTGTCTCGGCGTGCTCAACGGCGTCGTCGAAGTCGCCAATCGGATCGAGCTGGGCCAGGCCGAGGCCGGCCTCGTCGTCTCCTGCGAGACGGCGCGCGAGATCAACGAAAACGTCATCGACCGCCTCGTCGACACGAAGTCGATGGAACTCTATCGTTCGTCGGTCGCGACGCTCACCGGCGGCTCCGGCGCCGTCGCCGTGCTCGTCACCTCCAAGGACATCTCGGCCACGAAGCGCCGCCAACTCGTCGGCGGCATGACCAAGAACGCCCCCGAACACCACGCCCTCTGCCGCTGGGGCCTGCAATCCGCCGCGCTCCCGCCCCCGATCGAACGCCTCCTCAGCGGCGACCTCTCGCACGCCGTGCAGCGCTACCTCGGCTCGAACGCCGGCGCCATCGTGCAGAAGGGGATCGACATCGGCATGAAGCACGTCATGATGCCCTTCATGGAAACGCACGCCGGCGAAGTCCTCAAATACGGCATCGACCTCGGCTACCGCACCTGGAGTTCCTTCCTGACCAAGTTCGGCTGGACGTGCAGCGAGATGGACAAGGTGATCTGCCACCAGGTCGGCGCCGGCCACCGCGACGCCATGCTCAAGGCCTTCGGCATCCCGGCCGAAAAGGACTTCAGCACCTTCCCCTACCTCGGCAACATCGGCACCGTCTCCCTGCCGCTGACGGCGGCGCTCGCCGAGGAACGCGACTTCCTCCGCCCCGGCGACCGCGTCGGCTGGCTCGGCATCGGCAGCGGCCTCAACTGCATGATGCTGGGGATCGAGTGGTGAATCCAGTGCGGAGTGCGGAGTGCGGAGTGCGGAGTGCCGCATCGGATTTCATTCCGAATTCCGAATTCCGCATTCCGAATTCTCAACACCTCATGCGGTACGTGGACGAAGGCGCCGGCCCGCCCGTCGTCATGCTCCACGGCAATCCGACCTGGAGCTTCTACTGGCGAAACCTGATCGCCGCCCTCAAGGACGCGCATCGCTGCATCGTGCCGGACCACATCGGCTGCGGGCTTTCGGATAAGCCGCCGACTTCTCTCTACGACTACTCGCTGAAGTCGCGCATCGACGACGTCGAGGCGCTGCTCGACCACCTCGGCATCCGCGAGAAGATCACGCTCGTCGTGCAGGACTGGGGCGGCATGATCGGCCTGGGCTACGCCGCGCGCCATCCGGAACGGATCGCGCGCATCGTCGCGACCAACACCGGCTGCACGCGGCTGCCGAAGGCGAAGGGGTTCCCCTGGAGCCTCTGGCTCGGCCGCAACACGAAGCTCGGCGAATGGCTCATTCTCCATCGCAACGCCTTCTGCCGATTGGCCGCGAAGTGGTGCGTCCGCCGTACCCCGCTGCCGCCGGACGTGCGCGCGATGTACCTGAAGCCTTACGATTCACCCGCGAACCGGATCGCCGTGCTCAAGTTCGTGCAGACGATCCCGCTCGCACCGACCGACCCCGGCTACGACATCGTGGTCGGCGTCGAGGAGGCCGCCGCGAAGTTCGTGGGCGTGCCCACGCTCCTGCTCTGGGGCATGAAGGACTTCGTCTTCGACCGCCACTTCCTGGCCGAGTGGCAACGCCTCTACCCGCACGCCCAGACGAAGACCTGGCCCGACTGCGGCCACTACCTCCTCGAGGACGCCCCCGACGAGGCGATCGCGGAGGTGAAGGCGTTCCTGGCGAAACACCCGCTCGCGTGATGCGCATCCGTCTTTTCTCCAGCAATGGCGCGGCGGGGGATTCCCAAATTGACACGGACTTGATTGAGTCGAAGGATGAAACGAAGTACGCAAGTGCCTCCGACACCTATTTGGCCAAGATCGCCGGCCGTGGCGGCCGCGGCTTAGGAGCTTGTTCCTTCGGGTACTTGGAGCGAAGATCGCGGTACTTCTTCGCTTCTTCCAGCCGGTTCGTGGCGGTGTAGAGCCAGATGAGCCGATCGAGGGCTTCGGGGAGGCGAGGTTGTCCTATGGGAGGGATCGACTTCTCTCGGGCGATCAGGCCCTCGTAGCCCTTCACAAGATATGGTTCGGATTCCGCAAACTTCTTTTGGCCGAGCAAGGATTCGCCGAGCATCGATTGGGTGTTATAAGTCACCCAGACATTTGGCTGTTGCTTCTCTCGGATGGCAAGGCATTCACGAAGCCAAATCTCCGTCTTGTGATACTCGCCGACAGGCTGCAATTCCAGCGAGACCTCAATCAGTTGTCGAGCGAATTCGACTTGGTTGGCGGATAATACTTTCCTCTGCATCGCAATGTACTCGGTGTAGATGCCGTGGCTTTCACTTGATCGCCCCGCCACTAAGTACGTATAAGCAAGTCGCTCCATCACCTTGATGGTCAACTCGTTTTCGGGCGACAAATTGGCCTTCGCCAATTTCAGCGCTTCCTCCAATAGTTGTATCGCTTTATCGTGGTTTTCTTTGCTACGATATACGTCCGCGAGATTCTTCATGCACGCAATCGTGTCCGGGTGCTTGATCCCAAACTGGCTCTTGTGGAGGCCAAGCGATTGCTCTCCCATTTCTCGCGCATCGTCGATTCGCTCCGCGGCGTAGTAGCCAACGGTTAGGTTCGCCATGCTCAGGAGCGTGTTGGGATGATTCAATCCAAACTGGCGTACTTGGGAACTCAAGACCTCTTCATAGATTCGTAAGCCGTCATGGATCCGTCCAATGTCCTGCAAGGCGGTCGCGAGATTTTTTAAGTAGGTGAGAGTGAAGGAATTCCCAAGCCCGGCGTTATTCCTCGAAGCACGGTAAGCCTGCTCGTACAGCGGAATCGCATCGGGGAGCCGGCCATTGAAATGATAGTACTTGGCAAGGCTGTTCATGCTTTCAAGTGTCTTCGGATGGTCCGCGCCGAGTTTGGCCTCACGCAAACGCAGGTTCTCCTCGAAAAGCGGCAAAGCTTCGGCCAATTTTCCAGCAGATTGATAAGCAGTCGCAAGGTTGTGTTGTATGATCAGGGCCTCCGGGTGATCGGGCCCTAGTTTCAATTGCTTGAGTTTCAACGTCTCCGCGTAGATCGTCAAGGCTTCGGGTTGTCGACCAGCCGCTTCATAGGCTGTTGCCAAATTGCCTGCCACGCGAATCGTATCAAGATGATCCGGACCAAGTTTCGCCTTCGATTTCTTCCAGGATTCCTCAAACTTGAGAATCGCATCTTCGAGTCGCCCGGACGCTTGTAAGACTACCGCCAAGTTGCTTGTACTCGTCAAAGTCGTGGGGTTATCGGGTCCGAGAATTCGTTTCATTCGCTCGACGGCGTCGTTCAAGAGTGGTATGCAATCGTCGGAACGTCCTGCATAATAATAAGCCAATGCGAGATTGTTCATACTTTCCAATGTGTCCTTGTCGTCAACCCCCAGAGTTGACTTTCGCAATTTCAAGGTCTGTTCGTGAAGTGGTAGCGATTCGTCAAGTCGTTCGGACGCCTCGAGTCCCACCGCCAGATTGTTCATGGCCTGCAGCGTATCGCGATGCAGCGGGCCGCGGCAAATCTTCATGCGTTTCTCGGCTTCGGCATAATAGGGCAATGCTTCTTTCGGTCTACCGGCCACGTCATAGCCGACGGCGAGGTTGCCGATGCTTTCGATGGCATCTGGATCGTAAGGGTCCAAATTGGCGTTTCGAATGGCCATGGAGCGCTCGAATAATACGATTGCCTGCTTTGGTTCGCCGAGTCCCAGTAAAGATAATCCCAGGATGTTTTGCATTTTCGCCACGTCGAGAGGATCGCCGATCGACGAGCCGTCCAATGCCTTGACTGCATTCCCAAGATTCGTCGTCAATGCTTCGCTCAATTCTCCCACTGTGGTGTAGTTCTTCTTGGGATCGAGAGCCGCAAAGACGGAACCGAGGATCTCGTTCCCCTTTTTCGCGAATCCGAGATTCGTTTCCGCCTTATTCTTCGCCACTTTCTCCGCTTCCAGCGCCGCGCCCTTCGCGATCGCCTCGTTCTTCGCGTTCTCCTCCTGAGTCTTCGCCTCCCGTAATCCGAGCGCGGTGCCGACAATCCCGGCGGTCAGCACGAGCATGACGACCGCGGCGCTCCACGTCAGCACTTGCCGGCGTTTCCGTTGGGCCCGGACTTCCGCTTCGGCCTTCGTTCGGTCCAACTCCGCCGTCCGCGCGCGATCATCCGCCTCGGCGCGAATCCGTGCCGTCGCGTTTGCCACCTCCGTGCCGTTCGCGTAGCGGCTCGCTGGATCAGGAGCGAGGCAACGCTTCGCGAGCGCGATCAACTCCGGCTCCGCGGCGCAGCCATCCAGCCGCGCGAAGGCGTCGGCCACGTCGCCCGTCGCCGCCTTTCGCCGTGCCTGCTCCGCCGAACTGCCGCCGAAGACGGAATGGCCAGTTAGGATTTTGAGTAAGATCGCGCCCAACCCGAAGACGTCCGAGCGTTCGGTAATCCGGTCCACTTCACCGCGCGCTTGCTCGGGCGGCATGTGCGCCGGCGTGCCGAGGACGCTGCCAGCCGTCGTGCGCGTATCGTTGGCATCGCCATGCAACCCCGCTCGCGTCCCGTAACCCGTCGTCGCCTCCGGGTCGGCGGTCTGTTCGGATAATTCCGCCGGCTCGCGCCCAGCACTCGGTTCGGGGTGGTCCTCCGACATTACTTTCGCCAATCCCCAGTCCATGACCTGCACTTCGCCGAAGGCGCCGACCATCACGTTTTGGGGTTTCAAGTCGCGGTGGATCACGCCGCGGCTGTGCGCGTAGCCGATGGCCTGGGCGATCGCCTCGAACACGGCGACGAGATTCGGCGTGTCGCCGCCGGGGTGCTTGATGTGGTCGTCGAGCGTGCGGCCCTTCACGAGCTTCATCGCGAGATACGGTTTGCCCCCTTCAAAGAGGCCCAGATCGTAGACGGGCGGGATGTTCGGGTGCTGGAGTTGGCCGGCGATGCGGGCCTCGTGCCGGAACCGCTTGATCGCGTGCTCGTCGACGAGGTGGTCGTGGATGAGCTTGACGGCGACGGCGCGGTCGAAGGTCCTGTCCCACGCGGCGTGGACCGATCCCATGCCGCCCTTGGCGAGGAGCTCGCGCAGCTCGTAGCGTTCGGAGAGCGTTCGCGGCGCGGAGTCGCCGGACGCGTTCGCACTGAGTTCGGCGGAACGCTTGAGCTGTTCCGGCGTAGCGGCCTGGGTGCCGGTGGAGGCGGGGGGCGCGGCCTGGGGCAAAGTGCGTTCATTCATCGGCGGCGGCTCCGAGGGGACACGCCGCATTCTGACCGACACTGGAGTGAAACGGAAGCGAAAAACTGACACCCAAGAATCGAATGCATCGAGTTCGACGTAAGTCCTTATCGGGCTATGGTCGTTCCGGAATTCGGGAGTCGTTCCGCGGAAGGGTGGCGCGGTGGCGGTGGAACGACTCCCAACGAAAACACCCGCAGAGGAAACCTCTGCGGGTGTTCGAATTTGGCCGGAACAATACTTACTTGTCCCGCTTGCCCGCTTCGCCGAGCGCCGCCTGCGCGGCGGCGAGGCGGGCGATCGGCACGCGGAACGGGCTGCAGCTCACGTAGTCCATCCCGACGCCGTGGCAGAAGACCACGCTGTCCGGGTCGCCGCCGTGCTCGCCGCAGATGCCCACCTTCAGGTGCTGGCCGTGCTTCGCCTTGCGGCTGTCACGCC
>CAYVRB010000047.1:26677-27052 GCA_964453375.1 uncultured Alcaligenaceae bacterium | reverse complement strand
CTTGTACCAACACTTGGGCCGTCGCGCTATTCGGTCTCGCTCAGACGACGTGAAATATGCGGGTTAACCCTCAGGCCCTCGAGGCCGTGGGAGAGTGGGAACCCCCGTCCGAGGAACCGCCGCGAAGCCCGAACAGTCACGCGGACGCACTCCGCATCGCCAGGCTGGGATCGCACGGCGGCACCGCAGGAGGACCGAATCATGACCCCCGTTTTCGTCGGCATCGATGTCAGCAAGGACCATCTCGACCTCCACATCCGCCCCGACGGCACCGCCGAGCGGTTCGCCAACGACCCGGCGGGCGTGGCTTCGATAACCCCGAGGGTGGTCGCCCGCCCCGCGCCCCACGCGGGGATCGAAGCCCCCCGCCGGTAC
>CAYVRB010000047.1:11684-26667 GCA_964453375.1 uncultured Alcaligenaceae bacterium | reverse complement strand
CCCCCAACCCCCGGGGGGGGGTGGATGCTATCCCCGGGGGGGTGGCCCCCCCCCCCGCCACCCTCGGGTTCATCCACGCCACCGGCGGGTACGAGACGCTCGTCGCCGCCAGTCTGGCCGCCGCGGCCGTCCCGGTCGCCGTGGTCAACCCCCGGCAGGTCCGCGACTTCGCCCGCGCCACCGGCCAACTCGCCAAGACCGACGCCCTGGACGCCGCCGTCCTCGCCCTGTTCGCCGAACGCGTCCGTCCCACGCCCCGGCCGCTGCCCGACGCCGACGCCCAGCACCTCCGGGAATTGCTGGACCGCCGCCGACAACTGGTCGACATGCGGACCATGGAAACGAACCGCCTCGGCAGCGCCGGCTCGCTCCGCGTCCGCCGGGACATCGAAGCCCACCTCCGCTGGATCGACCAACGCCTGCGGAAGGTCGAGGCCGACCTGACGGCCGCCATCGCGGCCAGTCCGGCCTGGCGCGCCAAGGACGAACTCCTCCAGACCATCCCGGGCGTCGGCGAACAGGTCAGCCGCACCCTGCTGGCCGAGCTGCCCGAACTGGGCACCCTCGACCGCGAGCAGATCGCCGCCTTGGCCGGCGTGGCCCCGGTCAACCGCGACAGCGGCCGGATGCGCGGCCGCCGCGGCATCGCCGGCGGACGGGCCCGCGTCCGCACCGCCTTGTACCTCGCCGCCTTGTCGGCCCGACGCTTCAATCCCGCGTTGGCTGCCTTCGCCCAACGCCTGGCCGACCACGGCAAGGCCCCCAAAGTCATCCTCATCGCCATCGCCCGCAAACTGCTGGTGATGGCCAACGCCATGCTCCGCGACAACCAACGCTGGAACCCGAAATTCGCTTGACAACCAACACAGTCACTCTCCCTCCAGGGGGGAGGGGACCTGAGTCACTTCCCATACTTCGGCTGATACAACTGGATCGCGAAGTCGCCCGGCGCCCGGAAGAATGTGACGAATCCGTAGCCGTGGTCTTCGATCGGCCCCGTGAACTCGACACCGCGCGCCGTCAGTTCCTCGACGGTTTTCGCGATGTCGTCGCAATAGAAGGAGACGCTGGGCGTGCCGGACGGCGCTCCGTCGTCGCCATCGGCGGGGTGGACGCCGAGGTCGGCTTCGGGGAGATCGAAGATGAGCCAGCCGTCGCCGATATCGTGGGCGGGAAAGCCGAGTTTGTCACGGAAGAACGCCCGCAGTTCCTCCGGCCGCGACGAGTAGAACATGGTGTGCGCGCCGCGGATCATGGAGCTGCTCCAGTGGCGGCACCATTCTGCCCAAACGACGGCCAACAAGGAAGCCAAAATAGTCCAGTGGGTTTAATCGAGCGTGCCGACCTCGCCCCCCCGCGGCGTGATCGCGGCCCAGAACATCGTCTCGCTGACACCGTGTCGAATTGTGCGGACGCTGCCGTCGGCCATCGCGACCAGCAGGCCGGCCGAGTACGGCGACTGGAGCATGTGGCAGTTCGCCTCGTCCGGCCGGGGCCGAAGTTGGAAGGTGACACCCGGCGTCGAGGGTCGCGTGACAGGCGGATCGCCTGATGTCACGGCGTGGATGTCTCCGTAGACCGGATCGGAGAACGTGGCTCGGCGATCGGTATAACGCTCGCCGTTGATTCCGAGCGGGCTGGCCCAGGGCGGATCGGTGAAACCGGCTGTGAACCTAGCCACCCCCGGCGGAATGCTTTTCGGCGAAAAATACCGTTCGGCGAACATGATGGTATTCGATGTACCGTCCTTTATTGAGTCGGGAAATTTGGGAGTACCCACGAACAACGGGAAGTTCCAAGAATAGCTGGTGACATGTAAGAAATATTTTTCATAACCGACCAGTGTAGGATCCGCAGGACTCTGCAGAAGGTGAAATTGCGCGGCATACTCTTCAATGACATTTGGTTGTTCGCCCGTTGGAAATCGTCGTCCTTCGGCGAAGAATGCCGCAACGAAGATGGGCGAAACGATATCCGGAACATGGTCGCCGCTTCGCAACGACCGTAATGTGGGGCTGGCCCCGATCGGGATTGGGGAAAAGGTCGTTGAATTGACGGTGTGCAACGAAATCCCAAGTTGTCGCAGATTATTGAGCGATCTTGACCGCAATGCCGCCGCACGCGATGACTGAATTGCAGGTAACAACATCCCGATCATGATTCCGAAGATGGCAATCACTACGATCAATTCCATCAAGGACATCCCGCGGCGGTGAATTTTGTGCATGGGATCGACTCCGTTCGGTAGCAAATGAACAAGTGCGGCATCCGTGCCGCATATAAGATTGAGCCGTTTGATACCCCGTCAACTATGGAATTGTGACGGTCCCGTAGCCTTCCGTTCCGTAAGGTTTCGGTGTTCCGAAGAAGTTGTTTTTGTACATCTGAACTTTCGTCGAATATGTGCCCGCTGCCATCGCGGTGGTAAACGTTAGTGAGACTGGTGCCGAGTTGTTCGTAAATGTGAGGTTGTTGACAGTCCTCTCCATCGCCGGATTTGCTGGTGTGAATTGGCCGTTGACGATCGACCCGATTTCGATTTTGACATAGGCCACACTATCGGCGGCGAGTTTGTTGGCGACGCTATCGACTTTGAGGTAAACGCCGCCGTTCATCGCGACCGTCGTCAAAGTTGTGTTGCTCATCAATTGGGCCTGAGATGCTGACGCCGACAGAAAGAAGAACACCATGGCGGGAAGTAGCTTCTTCACGGGTCAACTCCAGGATCGAGGTGCGGAACATGACGAACCGAACCGGTTCGCGATCCCATCCTACCCCTGCCCCCCCCCCCCACTGTCAAGCACGGAATTACCGTTTTCTTGAGAATATCCGATTCTTGAATCGAGCCGCAAGATGATTTCTGGCAAAAACGCGAACCGCCGGGCGAGCGCCCGGCGGCTGCCTTACCGATCCAAGTGTCCACTCACTCCGCCGCGAGGTTCTCGTAAAGCTTCGCCAGCGCTTCGCTCTCGATCTGCCGCACGCGCTCGCGCGTCAGGCCGAGGCTCTCGCCGATCTCCTTCAGCGTCTTCGGCTCCTCGCCGTCGATGCCGAAGCGCATCTTCAGCACCGTCGCCTCGCGCTTGTCCATCTTCTCGAGTAGCACGATCACGTGCTTCAGGTCGTCGTTCTCGACCATCTCGAGGTCGGGCGTCTTGGCGCGGCCGTCCATGAGCATTTCGTCGATGGTCCAGCCGCCGTCGCCGGGCTGCTCGGTCTGCGGGGCGCTGTTGTAGACGCGGATCGCCTTCTTGATGATGTTGAGCTTCTTCTTCGGCAGGCCGAGGAGCTTGGCGATCTCCTCCGGGGTCGGCGGGCGGCCGAGTTCGTCGTTGAGCTTGTTGGTGGCGCGGCGCCACTTGGCGAGGAGTTCGACCATGTACGCCGGGATGCGGATCGTCTTGGCGGTGTTCACGAGCGCCCGCTTGATGGACTGCTTGATCCAGTAGCTGGCGTAGGTGCTGAACCGCGTGTTCATGTTGGGGTCGAAGCCTTCGACCGCGCGGAGGAGTCCGAGGTTGCCCTCTTCGATGAGGTCCTGGAGGGCGAGGCCCTTGCCGGTGTAGCCGCGGGCGATGTTGACGACGAGGCGGAGGTTCGCGCGGACCATCTGGTCGCGGGACTGGGTGCAGCCGACGCCGATCTGGCGCGCGAGGGACTTTTCCTGGTCGGCGGTGAGCAGCGAGGTTTCGTTGATTTCCCGCAGGTAGGTTTCGAGCGGGGATTGGACCGATTCCGGGCGAAGGCGGCGAAGACGCGACATCGGGGTGGTCATCCTGTCTACGGGTCCGAGCGGGTGCGCGCGGGGCGCGGACCGGCGGGCGGGGGTCGGATCGGGGTCGGCCGGACGGATGGCCGCGCCGCAAGCGACGGTGGACCACCTGCTAACGGTATCGACCGCAGCCTCACGATTCGGCAGTTTGCGCGGGAGGGCCGCGGGAAACGCGCGGGAATCGCGTCGGCAGCGCGGGCACAACGCGCACAACCGGAAAGCGCTCGCGAGGACAGGCGGCGGTCGGGGGAACCGGGCCGTCGGGGGACGCGAAAACGCCGGCCGGCCACGGCGGGACAGGGACACGCCGTGGAGTGCCGGCAATTATATAGGTCCGATTTTGCCACCGATCAACCAATATTCGGAAAAGTTCGCGGACGCCGACCCCAACGGTCGCGACGACCGTTACGGTTTCTCCGGCTTAACGCGAATTCTGCGGGTCGCGGACGAGGGGGAACCACGGAAGCTTGTGACGGGGGATGCTCCTGTGAGCCGGGACCGGAATGTTTTCAGGCGGGGGCAACGAATTCCGACCGGCGACGACCGACCTTTACACCATCAGTAATTCCCCCCGCGGGCGGCGGATTTGTACGTGGCCATGAACACGCAACCGATGTGGACGAACGGCAGGAACAGCGGCGGGATGCAGCACACCATCGTGACGCCGAGGCAGATGAAGACCGTGGTGAACGCCGTGCCGCTGGCGACGCTGGCGGTGGCCCACGGCTCCTCCTCGCCGCCGGCGAAGATCCAGGCGACGATCGCCGCCGCCGCCCCGACCAGGCCGAAGCCCCCGGCCGCGATGAACGCCACCAGGAACACCGCGGTATCGTCGTTGTCGTCCATGAGCGCGCCGCCGAACCCCGCCGTCAGCGAGACGAGCGTGCCTTCGAGCGCCCACATGAAGATCGGGATCAGCGCGATCGCCACGAACGTGCCGAAGAACCCGCCGAAGCCGACGATGAAGATCATCGCCGCCTTCACGAAGTTGTCGTACTTGTCCTTCTCGTTCGGATCGGCGTACAGCTCCTGCGGCACCGGTTCGACGCGCTTGGGGCGAAAGCCCCGCGGCCGCCCCACGCCCGTGGCCCAGCACTCGACCGCCCACTTGGCGTCGTACCACTCGATCTTCTGGCTCTTGGCGAAGCGGCGGATCTCCTCGTCGAGCAGTTCGTCGTAGCCGCGCCGCGATTCGTGCTGCAGCAGCCGCGTCGGCACGCCGCGCTTGATGACCGCCAGCAGCAGGTCGGCGTCGTCGGGGTGGTTCGCCAGATAGCGCGCGAGATAAACCTTGCAGCTCGACGGCATGCGGACGAGGTCCGGCCCGCAGTCTTTGATAAGCTCGAAGAAGAGCCGTTCGGCCTTGTCGCGCCCGGTCAGCGGTCTTTCGACGGCCTCGCCCTCCGGCGCATCGTCCGGCGGGAGGTCGTCGTCGGGTTGAGGATCGTTTTCGAGGGCGGCCATAACGGCGGCTCGGTGTTCGGTGCCTACGTTCGAGGAAACGTAGAACAGAAATCGAGCCGTGCGCGGCGCTTTCGTCATGCGTCGTGCTTCGGTTCCGGAAGGAAGAACGACGCGATGAAGGCGATCAGGTAGACGGCGCCGCCGATGATCGCGGCGGCGGTCGCGACCTGCACCGCCGGCGTTCCGGGGAACATCTTCGAGAGGAACTCTGTGTTCAGCGTCGCGGCCATCGTGCCGATCATCCGACCGCCGACGTTCGTGGCGAAGCTGCCGCCGGTGCCGCGGAGGTGCAGCGGGAAGACCTTCGGCAGGAACTCGCTGAGATAGCTGAACTGCGCGACCGTGAGCAGGCCGCAGAAGAAGATCGCGGCCGCGAAGAGGACGTACTCCTGATCGCGCAGTACGAGGTAGGCGAGCGGGAATAGCACGATCCCCGGCACGAGGAAGAGGCGAATGAGCGTGCGGCTCGGCAGCATCGTGAGCAGAATCGCGAGTAGGATGCGCCCTGTGAGACCGCCGACTTCCTGCCAGCGCTGGATGTCGCCGCGGCGGGCTTTGGTGTCGTCGGCGAGCGCCTTCTTCTGCGCGCCGAGTTCCTTCTTCTCCTCGGGCGTCTGAGCTTCCTTCTCGGCTTTGGCGATCGCGGCCTGGCGGGCGGCGAGGTCCGGCAGGCCCGGTGCGATTTGGAGCGGCGTGAGTTGCAGCGCCCCGAAGGCGGCCGCGTAACCGCACGCGGAGAGGATCGTCGTGACCAGCGTCGTGCGGCGCAGTTCCGGCGTGAAGAGTTCGCCAAAGCTCGCCCGCTTCAGCGTGCCGTCCTGCTTCTTCTGTTTCCAGACCTGCGATTCGGGGACGAACGGGAGCAACACGAGAATGAGTGCACCGGGGATGAGGCCGGTGAGCAGCGTGTACCGCCAGGCGGCGGGGGCGACGGGGAAGCCGGCGATCCCCTCGGGATGCGCTTTCAAGTATTCGACGATCAGGTTGTAGACCTCGGTGACGAGGATGCCGCCGAGCGAGGCGGCCGCGAGCGTCCAGCCGATGGCCATCTCGCGGGTGCGCTTGTCCTGGAACAGTTCCGCGAGCCAGGTCACGGCGGCGACGAGTTCGACGCAGACGCCGATGAAGGTGGTGCAGCGGAAGAGGACGAGCTGCCAGAGTTCGGTGCTGAAGGCGGCGGCGACCGGCGAGACGGAGTAGATGAGGATGCTGGCAACCATGATCGTCTTGCGGCCGAGGCGGTCGATGAGCCAGCCGCCGACGAGTCCGCAAGCGCCGCCGGCGAGCGCCGCGATCCAGAGCATGCGGCCGGCCCACGTGCGCACCACCGGATCGGTCGGAGCGACTTTCAGGAGTTCCGCGATCGCGTCCGCGCCGATGACGGGGAACATGAGCAGTTCGTAGGTGTCGAACAGGACTCCAATGGCCGCGACGGCGAGGACGAGGATGCGGGTGGTCGAAGACACGCCAGGCTCCGAGACGAGAGGGGGCGGCAGGTTCGGACGTTATACGGCGCGGGCCGTTCGTGTCCTTTGGAGTGCGGCGGCTCGACGCCGCGTTCCTCCTTCGGGACACGTTGTTCCTCCTTCGGGACACGTTCGACGGAGCCGCCGGTTTGTCCGACTCGGTCGCGGCTCAACGGAGCGAACAAAGGACCAAAGCGGCGTCCAGCCGCCGCACTCCAAATGGAGAGCGCGGCGGTCATATAACGGACTGGGCGATCCTTCCCACACCCGGAGCCACTTTCCGATGACTCTCTCCCGCCTGCTCTGCGTCGTCGCCCTCGCGGCCGCCGCGCCCACCCTCCGCGCCGACGACACCAAGGACTTCCTCGACCCGGCCAACTGGCACGGCCGCACCGACATCTGGTACGTCGCGGACGGCGTCGTCGTCGGTTACAACGAGGAAGACCCGAAGTACAACACCTTCTTCTGCAGCAAGAAGAAGTACTCCGACTTCGAAATCTCGTTCAAGGTCCAATTGAAGGACGGCAAGGGGAACAGCGGCCTGCAGATCCGCAGCACCCTCAAGGACGACAAGAAGTTCGTCGTCGCCGGCCCGCAGGTCGACGTCGGCTCAGGCTACTGGGGCAGCCTCTACGGCGAGGGCGTCGGCGGCATGATGAAGGCCTCGAAGAAGGAGGACATCGAGAAGGCCGTCAAGGAAACGGAGTGGAACGAGTACCACATCGTGGCGAAGGGGACGAAGATCGCGGTGAAGATCAACGGCACGACGATGGTGGACGACGACTTCCCGATGCTCGTGGGCAAGGAGAAGGACAAGCCGGCCCCGACGGAGGGGATCTTCGCGTTCCAGTACCACGCCGGCCACAAGGGGATGCGCGTGATGTTCAAGGACATCAAGTTCACGAACCTGGCGAAGTGACGCCGATCACAGCACGCCCTTCGTCGAGGGGACGCCGCCGCCGCGGGGGTCGGGTTCCACCGCCTCCCGCAGCGCCCGCGCCGTCGCCTTGAAGATCGTCTCGACGATGTGGTGCGTGTTCCGCCCGTGGTGCAGCGTCACGTGCAGCGTCAGCTTCGCCGCGCTCGACACCGCCCGCCAGAACTCCTCCGCCAACTGGGACGAGAAGTTCCCCAGCAGCTCGTTCGGCACCTCCGCCTTCCACACGAGGAACGGCCGGCCGCTGAGGTCCACGGCGCTCGTCACGAGCGTCTCGTCCATCGGCACGGTGGCGTCGCCGTAGCGGCGGAGGCCGGCCTTGTCGCCGAGCGCCTGCGCGAGCGCCATCCCGAAGCAGAGGCCGACGTCCTCGACGGTGTGGTGGGCGTCGATGTGCAGGTCGCCCCGGCACGTCACGGCGAGGTCGAAGCGGGCGTGCTTGGCGACGTGCGCGAGCATGTGGTCGAAGAAGCCGACGCCGGTGGCGAGCGTGGCGGTGCCGGCGCCGTCGAGGTCGAGGCTCAGCTCGATGGCGGTTTCGGCGGTGGTGCGGGCGAGGGACGCGGTGCGGGGCATGGGAGTATCGTACCGGGCGCCCGGCGGGATCGGAACGGTTCGGCGGGCCGGTCCGGGAAGGTTTTTTCCCCGCGAGGCCGCGCGCGCCCTCGTCTTCGGACCAACCGGACGCGATAATGGTCTGCTGATTCCCGCCGCGGCCGACCGTCGTTCGGCCGCCTCCCCCGACCGGTCCGTTTCTCCAGGAGGTTCTCCGTGCGTTCGTTGAAATTCCGCATCGTCGGCGCGGCCGCCGTCGCCCTGATGGCCACCGCCGTCGTCGCCGCCGACCCCACCCTGTCCGCCGACCTGAGCGGCAAGGCGGTCGAAGCCGACCTCGCACACCTGTCCAAGCTCGTCGACCTCGCGAAGACGAAGAAGGTCGGCGGCCGCGTGAAGTCCGCCTCCGTGCTGCTGGCGCTCTACGCCCAGGACCAGCTCGGCAGCAAGGACGGCGCGAAGATGACCGCCCTGCGGGACGCGGCGCTCAAGATCGCCGGCAAGGCCAAGACCAGCACCGCCGTCACGAAGGACCAGGCCGCCTTCGCCGCCGACGTCGCCGCGCTCGCCAAAGTCTCCGGCGGCGCCGCCGGCAAGCCGATCGACCCCAAGAAGATCCTCGAAGACACCAAGCTCGAACTCCACGAGGTCATGGACCTCTTCGGCTCGTCCGCCGGCGGCGGGATGAACCTCGAGAAGGACATCCAGACCATGAAGAAGGAAGGCGTGAAGAGCACGGCCGCGGCCGAACTCGTCGGCGCCCGTACCGCGCTGCTGGCCGACCTGACGCTCTGGCTGCCGAACGAGAAGGCCGCCAGCGGCGCCGCCAAGAAGCAGTGGGACGACTACTCCGCCGAGATGAAGAAGTTCTCGCTGGACCTCGCCAACGAAGCCGCGAAGGGGACGAAGGCGGACCTCGCGAAGCTGAAGACGGCGGCGAGCAAGCTCGACGCGAGCTGCACGAACTGCCACAACAAGTTCCGCGCCGACTGAGGGCGATGGCCGAAAGGTTTTGGGGAACGCCGGGGCGATCGCCCCGGCGTTTTCGTTCGATCCTACCGTCCGGCGCGATCGTCCAGGAGCGAACGCAAGCAGTCCGTGCCGAACCGGCGGCTGAAGCGCTCCGCGCCGACGCCTTGCAGGTGGTTGCCGTCCCAGAACAGGGCTTCGTCGTCGAACCACGCGCGGCAATCGACGAGCGGCACGCCGTACTCCGCGACGAGGTCGGCGCAATGCCGGCGCAGCCGATCGAGCGCCGCCGCGGGGTAGAGTGCGCGGAACGCCGGGGACTCCGGCATGACGAGCAGCGCCGTCGGGATGCCGCGGCGCCGGCATTCGGTCAACAGTTCCCGCTGCGCCGCCGCGACCTTCGGGACGATCGCGAAGTCCTGGAACTTCGTACGGAAATCGCGGCCGGAACGCGCCAGGAGCGCTTCGCCCTTCGCGGCGGTCCACTCCGCGGGATAGTACGGCATCCAGCCGTCGGGCCGCAGGGCGTTCCAGAGGAACTCCTGGCGCGCGGGCGCCGGCGTCCAATCGGCCATCTTCGCGTGGGCGAGCAGGTCCACGCGCAGCGAATACCAGGCCGCGAGCTTCGCCCCCAGCCAGCGCGCCCGGACCGCGCCCGGTTCGTCGAAGTACGGCGCGGCGCGCGCGAAGTCGGCCGCCCCGAAGCGGCTCGCGGGGATCAGGTCTTCCAGCGGTTCCCGTTCGCCGAGCGCCGCCGGAAGGATTTCGATCAGCAGCAGGTCGGGCACCACCTTCGCGTCGATCATCCGGCGGAAGTTCAGGAGTTGGCCGAGCGGCTGGCAACCGGATTGGGACAAGTTGTAGACGACGGGCGCGCCGGCGCCGGACGCCTCGGCGGCGAGCGCGGCGGCGAACCCCATCTGCGTCCGCGAGCTGCCGAGGACGACGACGAGCGGCCGCGGTTCGGCCGACTCCCGATTCCATCGCGCGAGGTCGACGAGTTGCTTCTGCCGGTGAAAGTACTCCGGATCGCGCCATTGGGGCCGATGGCGTTCCACGGCGAGCGAGAGTCCGAGGTTCGCGACGACGACGGCGAGCAGCCCGGCGAGGACGGCCGACCTGGCCCGCGCGCGCCGGGGCGCCGCGGCCGATCGAACGAAGGGCCGGACCGGTAAAACCAGGCGCCGCAAGGAGATCGTGGTCATATCGCCAACGAAACCGGGGCGATTCTTAACGCGGGCGAGGTGGATTGTCAATCCAGCGGGGACTTGGGTCGCCGCGCGGATCGTTCGCGATGGGGCGGGATCGATGTCCTGCCATTCCTGCGCGGCCTGTCATTTCGGCGGATCGGATTCTCGCACGCGGTCGCCATAAATGATCTTGGAATCTCGATTTGTGTCGAACGATTCGCGCCGGCATCCCGTTTGCTCTTCCTCCGCCACGCGATACTCTTGACCCTTCCTCGGAGATTCACCGGATGGCCGCCAAACAGCTCGCCTTCGCCGAAGACGCCCGCCAGAAACTGCTCGCCGGGGCCAGCAAACTCGCCCGCGCCGTCCGCTCGACGCTCGGGCCGCGCGGCCGCAATGCCGTCCTCGACAAGGGCTGGGGCGCGCCGAACGTCACCAAGGACGGCGTCACCGTCGCCGAGGACATCGAGCTGCAAGACCCGTTCGAAAACATGGGCGCGCAACTGATCAAGGAAGCGGCCAGCAAGACCAACGACGTCGCCGGCGACGGCACCACGACCGCCACGGTCCTCGCCGAGTTCATCTTCCGCGAAGGCCTCAAGGCCATCGCCGGCGGGCACGATCCGATGGCGCTCGTCCGCGGCATCCAGGCCGGCGTCGAGAAGGTCGTCGAAGAACTCGGCAAACTCGCCGAGAAGATCGACCCGAAGGACACCAAGGAAATCACCGAAGTCGCCACCATCTCGGCGAACAACAACAAGGAAATCGGCAAGAAGCTGGCCGAGGCGATGAAGCTCGTCGGCGCCAACGGCGTCATCACCATCGAAGAAGGCAAGACCAACGACACGGAACTCGACGTCGTCCAGGGGATGCAATTCGATCGCGGCTTCCTCTCCCCGCACTTCATCAACAATCAAGACACCGTCACCTGCGAGTTCGACAACCCGTACATCCTGATCTTCGAGGAGAAGATCACGTCGGTGAAGGACCTCATCCCGCTGCTCGAGAAGGTCAGCAACCAGAAGTCGCCGCTCGTCATCATCGCCGAGGACATCGAAGGCGAAGCGCTCGCGACGCTCGTGCTGAACAAGCTCAAGGGCATCCTGCAGGTCGTGGCCGTGAAGGCCCCCGGCTACGGCGACCGCCGCAAGGCCATGCTCGAAGACATCGCCATCCTCACGGGCGGCAAGGCGATCTTCAAGGACCTCGGCATCCAGCTCGAGAACGTCCAACTGACCGACCTCGGCCGTGCCAAGAAGGTGAAGATCGACGCCGAGAACACGACGATCACCGAAGGTGCCGGCAAGAAGGCCGCCGTCGAGGGTCGTTGCGGCGTCATTCGCGCCGAGATCGAGAAGACCGACAGCGAATATGACCAGGAGAAGCTGCAGGAGCGCCTCGCGAAGCTCGCGGGCGGCGTGGCGCAAGTGAAGGTCGGCGCCGCGACGGAAACCGAAATGAAGGAACGCAAGGCCCTCTACGAGGACGCCCACGCGGCCACGAAGGCGGCCATCGAGGAAGGGATCGTCCCCGGCGGCGGCGTGGCCCTGCTCCAGGCGCGCAAGGCGCTCGACAAGGTGAAGCTCGACGGCGACGACGCGGCCGGCGTGAAGGTCCTCTTCCGCGCCCTCGAAATGCCCTGCCGCCTGATCGCCGAGAACGCCGGCAAGGACGGCACGGTCGTCGTCAACAACATCTCGAAGGTCAAGGAAAAGAACCACGGCTACAACGCCGACACCGACACCTACGAAGACCTCCGCAAGGCCGGCGTCATCGACCCGGTGAAGGTGACGCGCTCCGCGCTTCAGAACGGCGCGAGCGTCGCGTGTCTCTTGCTCACCAGCGAGGGCGTGATCGCCGACATCCCGGAGCCGAAGGCGGCGGGCGGCGGCCACGACCACCACGATCACGGCGGCGGTGGCATGGGCGGCATGGGCGGCATGGGCGGCATGGGAATGGGTGGCATGGGCGGGATGATGTAAGTGGAGGCTGACATGACTCCCGATCCGGTAGATTTTGGTGAACTCTTGGCGACTCGCGAACTGCGATTGCTGGAAGAGGACGGCAAAATTGAACCGGTCGGGTTGATCGACATTAGTCAGCCTCGACGTCAGATAGAGAACAAACGCAATGAAACGTGGGTAGTCAACCTTCGATTCCGCAACTGCGAACTCGAAGGTCATACACGACAAATAATTGGCGGTGATGCTTTTCAAGCACTGCATTACGCCCTGGTCGCTGCAGGTTGTCTGTCGAAACTACTTCCAGACGCTGATCGAATTCATTGGGTCAAAATGGGCGACGGTGGTTTTCCAATATTAACTGATACTTCAACCGATACTTCGGAGTGAACAAATGGCAAAGGCTGACAAGGCCGCGACGCTGCGACCGCTGGACGATCGGATCGTGGTCGAGCCGCAGGAAGCGGTCGCGAAGACGGCGGGCGGGATCCTGCTGCCGGACACGGCGCAGGAAAAGCCGCAGCAGGGCAAGGTGGTCGCGGCCGGCCCCGGCAAGCTCGGCGAAAACGGCCAGCGCCTCGCGATGAGCGTGAAGGTCGGCGACACCGTCCTCTACGGCAAGTACAGCGGCAGCGACGTCGAAGTCGCCGGCAAGGAAATCAAGATCCTGCGCGAGAGCGAACTCCTCGGCAAACTCACCAAGTAATCACAGTTCCAAGTTCCGAGTTTCAAGTTCCAAGTTTTGATACTTGGAACTTGAAACTCGGAACTTGGAACTCTCAATCTAACAGGGAGCACCCACACAATGGCCAAGCAACTTCTCTACACCGACGACGCCCGCAAGAAGCTCCTCGCGGGGGCCGACAAGCTCGCGAAGGCCGTCGGCGTCACGCTCGGGCCGACCGGGCGGAACGTCATCCTCGACAAGTCCTTCGGCGGTCCGACCGTCACCAAGGACGGCGTCACCGTCTCGAAGGAAATCGAACTGCCCGACCCGTTCGAGAACATGGGCGCCAAGCTCGTCAACGCCGTCGCCCAGAAGGCGAACGACGTCGCCGGCGACGGCACCACGACCGCGACGATTCTGGCGCTCTCGATCTACCAGGAAGGCCTCCGCGCCATCACCGTCGGCGCGAACCCGATGGCCGTCAAGCGCGGCATCGACAAGGCCGTCGCCAAGGCCGTCGAAGTCCTCGAAGGCACGCTCGTCAAGAAACTCTCCAAGCCCGAGGAGATGGAGCAGGTCGCCACGATCTCCGCGAACAACAACCCGACCGTCGGCAAGCTCATGGCCGAGGCGATGGGCAAGGTCGGCCAGGACGGCGTCATCACCATCGAGGAAGGCAAGACCAGCGAGACGCAGGTCGAATACCTCGAAGGGATGCAGTTCGACAAGGGCTACATCAGCCCGTACTTCGCCGCCGGCAATCCCGATCTCAAGTGGGAAGCGGAAAGCCCGATCATCCTGATTTACGAGAAGAAGCTCTCGAACGTGCGGGAGTTCCTGCCGCTGCTCGAGAAGGCCGCGCAGGCGCGCAAGCCGCTGCTCATCATCGCCGAGGACGTCGAGAGCGAGGCGCTCGCGATGCTCGTCGTGAACAAGCTCCGCGGCCTGATCGACGTCTGCGCCGTGAAGGCCCCCGGCTTCGGCGACCGCCGCAAGGCGATGCTCGGCGACATCGCCGTGCTCACCGGCGGCCAGTTCATCAGCGAGGACCTCGGCGTCAAACTCGAGAACATCGAGCTGGAGCAACTGGGTTCCGCGAACCACGTCGTCGTCGACAAGGAGAACTGCACGATCATCGTCGACCCGGACAAGGATCGCGAAGCCGCGATCCTCGACCGCGTGCAGATGATCCGCACGCAGATGGACCAGACGACCAGCAGCTACGACAAGGAGAAGTTCAGCGAGCGGCTGGCGAAGCTCGTCGGCGGCGTCGCGGTCATCCGCGTCGGCGCGGCGACGGAAGCCGAGATGAAGCAGCAGAAGGACCTGGTGGAGGACGCCCTGCACGCGACGCGCGCGGCGGTGGCGGAAGGGATCGTCGCCGGCGGCGGCGTGGCCCTGATCCGCTGCGTGCCGGAAGTCGAGAAGCTGGCGGACAAGCTGAAGGGCGACGAGAAGGCCGGCGCCGAGATCGTGGCCCGCGCGCTCGAGAAGCCGATCCGCACGATCGCCGAGAACTGCGGCGTCGAGGGCGCCGTGATCGCCGACGAGGTGAAGACCCGCGGCGAGAAGAGCGCGAACATCGGCTACAACGCCAACACCGGCGAGTACGTCGACATGTTCAAGGCCGGCATCATCGACCCGCTGGTCGTGACGAAGGCCGCCCTGACGAACGCCGCGAGCATCGCCGGCCTGATGCTCACCACCGAGGTGCTCATCACGAAGATCGACGAGGACGACAAGGACTCGAAGATCGCCGGCGCGGTGGCGTAAGGGAATCGCAGCGAGTGAACGGTCGGCCTTTGCGGGATTTCGAATCGATTCGCATCACGGCAATCGACTCGCGATTACGGTGAAGGCCGACCGTTCGGCTTTTAAACCGAATATTTGTTTAGCCGCGAGGCGGAGTCTTCGGAGCCGAGCGCGGAACGTCGATCGTTCAAAGAGTAAGATCGTTTCGCGGCGAGGCGGTGGTGTGGCGGCCCGAGGCCCCGCGCCCCCC
>CAYVRB010000047.1:0-11674 GCA_964453375.1 uncultured Alcaligenaceae bacterium | reverse complement strand
ACCACTGGTCCAACCACCCCGACCGGTTCCCACACCCCCCCGCCCCGCCCACCGAAGACTCCGCCTCGCCGCGAAACGGGCTTTACGGTCTGGAATTCCATGGCCAAACGCGACTACTACGAAGTGCTCGGCGTCGCGAAGACCGCCAACGGAGACGACATCAAGAAGTCGTTCCGCAAACTGGCCATGCAGTACCACCCGGACCGCAACGGCGGCGACGCCGAGGCCACCGAGAAGTTCAAGGAAGCCTCCGAGGCGTTCGAGGTCCTCAGCGATGCCGAGAAGCGCGCGATTTACGACCGCCACGGGCACGACGGGCTGAACCAGCAGGGCGGCGGATTCGGCGGGTTCGCCGGCGGGAACATCGACCTCTCCGAAATCTTCGGCGACCTCTTCGGCAGCTTCTTCGGCGGCGGGGGCGGCGGACAGCGCCGGCAGCGATCCGGGCCGCGCGCCGGCGACGACCTCCAACTCGTCGTCGACATCGAACTGAAGGAAGCGATCACCGGCGTCAAGCGCTCGATCAACATCCAGTGCGAGGAGCACTGCACGCAGTGCCACGGCAGCGGGGCGAAGTCCGGCACGCAGCCGCAAGCGTGCAAGCGCTGCGGCGGGCAGGGCGTGCTCGTGCAGCGGCAGGGGATCTTCCAGGTGCAGACGCCGTGCGCCGCCTGCGGCGGGCGCGGCATGATCAACCCGGACCCGTGCTCCGGCTGCCGCGGCGCCGGCCGCGTCAACGCCCGCAAGACCGTCGAGGTGGACATCCCCCCCGGCCTCGATTCCGGCAACCGGATGCGCCTGCAAGGCCAGGGGAACGCCGGCGACGCCGGCGCGCGCCGCGGCGACCTCGAACTCGTCATCCGCGTGAAGGAGCACCGCTTCTTCCAGCGGGACGGGCACAACCTCATCTGCCAGTGGCCGATCACGTTCAGCCAGGCCGCGCTCGGCGGGCCGATCGAGATCACCACGCTCACCGGCGACAAGGTGCAGCACCACCTGCCGAAGAGCCTGCAGACGCACGAGGTGATCCGCATTTCGGGCCACGGCATCCCGCACTACCGGACGCCGCACAAGCGCGGCGACCTGCTCATCCAGGTGGTGGTGGACACGCCGCAGCACCTGACGCCGGAGATGGAGGCGCTGTTCAAGCAACTGGCGACGCTGGAGAAGGCGCAGGCCGCCAGCCCGCCGAAGAAGAGCTTCTTCAGCAAGCTGAAGGACTGGATCGCGCCGGAATAAGGAACGAAGAATTTTCACCGCGGAGAACGCGGAGGACGCCGAGAAGAGAAGAAGAGTGAGATTGGGAAAATCATGATCTCCGCGATCTCCGCGTCCTCTGCGGTGAATACGGACTTTCATTTGGACGTATGCCATGAACCTTAACGAGACCACCAACGAAATTCCGATCGACGCCGTGCCGTTGGACGCGCCCCATCCGTTGCAGGGCGAGCTGGACAAGGCGAAGCGGCAGGTCGCCGATTATCAATCGCTGATCGCCGACTTCGACAACGCTCGCAAGCGCCTCGTGCAGGACGCGGAGCGGCAGCGGAAGTACGCGCACGAGGGGCTGGCGCGGGACGCGCTGGACGCGATCGACAACCTCGAGCGCGCGGTGGCGGAGGCGAAGAAGGCCGGCGACGACGGCCCGCTCGCCAAGGGCGTGCAGGCGACGGTCGGCCTGTTCCTGGACATCCTCAAGCGCTACGGCGTGGCGCGCGTGGCCGTCGAACCGGGCGCGCCGTTCGACCCGAACCTGCACCAGGCCGTGATGCAGCAGCCGAGCGCCACGGTGCCCCCCGGCGCCGTCGTGCAGGTGCTGGCGCACGGCTTCACCATCCACGACCGCGTGCTGCGCCCGGCGAGCGTCATCGTCGCGGCGGAGGGATGAAACCCGTTCCAAGTTCCGAGTTTCGAGTTCCAAGTGGGACACGAAACTCGGAACTTGGAACTTTCAACTTGGAACTTGGAACTGTTTATGCCGACCTACGATTACCAGTGCGACGCCTGCGACCACGCGTTCGAGGAGTGGCAGTCGTTCCACGACGCCGAGCTGACGAAGTGCCCGAAGTGCAAGAAGAAGAAGCTGCGCCGGCTGCTGGGCGGCGGCGCGGCGCTCATCTTCAAGGGTTCCGGCTTCTACGAGACGGACTATCGCAAGGACAGCTACAAGGACGCCGCGAAGAAGGACAAGGAACCCGAAGCGAAGCCCGCCGAGACGAAGGCGGAGGCGACGGCCGAACCGAAGGTCGAGGCGAAGCCCGACCCGAAGCCCGACCCGAAGCCGAAGAAAAAGAAGTAACCGTTTAGCCGCGAGGCGGAGGCTTTGCGCAGCCGAGCGCGGACGCCGTTTCGCCGAGCGCGGAAGCCGAGTCCACGTCACCGATTCAACTTGATGACCAGATCGTTCGTGGCGGCACGAATATCCACGATCACGTCGGAGTCGCCGTCCTCGCTGCTCTGGTAGCGGAGCGGGATCGCGGCGCGGAGCGCCTTCGCATTCGCGTCGGGGATTTTGACGAAGACCTGATATTGGCCCGGCACGACCGGGTCGACGAGCGTGAAGGCGCCGTCGGCTTGGATGGGCGACGACGCGCCGTGGAGGCCGGCGACGGGGCGGAGCACCAAGGTGCCGCCGGCGAGCGGAGATCCGTTGGGCAGGAGGATTTTGCCGCCGACCGCGACGCCGTCCGGTTTAGAGACGGGTTTGCCGCCGCCGCAGCCCGCGGCCAGGGCGACGATCCCGAAGACGATGGCGAAGGATTTCATGGGCGAGGTTCCCGAGGGCAACGACCGCGGCACCCGGGGAATTCCCGGATGCCGCGGTGGTCGACGTGGCGATTTAGTTGTCACCGATGACGAGATCGCCGGCCTTGGCGGTAAGCAGGGCGGCGAAGGTGCCCGCCGCGATGGTGGAGCGGATGAAGCGGCCGGAACCGTCGGCCATGCAGACGTTCATGCCGCCGGTGTGGAAGCTGTACGGTTCGCTGTCGTTGTTGCAGGTCATGACGCAGCGTCCGGTACCGCTGCCGCCGTTGATGGCGCCGGTGAGGGCGTCGGTGCCGTCCATGGAGCCGGCGCCGCCGTCGGGATCGGTCCAGCCGTAGCCTTCGGGCCGCGGCAGGAGCGACCCCTGGGGGCGGCCGACGACGTACCAGTTCGGCCGGGCGGCGTCCTCCATGAACAGCATGGTGTTGCTCGACCCGTCGGTGATGCCGAGGATGGGCGTTTCGGCATTCTGGTTCAGCGGGCCGTCGTGGTCGTTCGTGCCCGAGGGGTTCGTCAGGCCGTTGGCGGTGTAGAACCGGTGCCGCAGGCGGTGCATGATGATGTAATCGGACGGCCCCATGACGTTGCCGTCGAGCGCCGTGCCGGTCCCGGTCACCACCATGCGCGTGTTGCCCTCCGGCGTGGACGGGCAGACGAAGGTCGGGATCACGGTGCGCCCGGCGGCGACGTTGGCGCCGACGTTCCACGCGATCGTCTTGTTGTAGAGTTGCGCGAGGTTGCCTTGCTCGATGTAATCCAGAACGACGATCGTCCAGCTCATGCGATTGCCGGCGAGGTCGAACGGGCGCGACCGGGGCATCTTGCCGGTGGTGCTCTCGTAGTTGTGCATCGCCAGCCCGAATTGCTTCAGGTTGTTCTGGCACTTGGCGCGGGCCGCCGCCTCGCGCACCTTTTGCACGGCCGGCAGCAGCAGGCCGATCAGGATGGCGATGATCGCGATGACCACCAGCAGTTCGATCAGCGTGAACCCGGCACGGCGCGAGGAACGGGGCATGGTACCACTCCGGACGAACGGGGAATGATCTTGGACTAAGTTTCGATGTGTCGGAATCGGAGTAGACGCGATGCAGATCAGATGAAAGTCGCCCGGGACGCACCCACCGCAGAAATTGTTTAGCCGCGAGGCGGAGTCTTCGGAGCCGAGCACGGGGCGTCGATCCATCCGATCGGCACATTTCTGCGGAAATTGTTTAGCGGCGAGGCGGAGTCTTCGGAGCCGAGCGCGGAACGTCAGCGGCACATCCACCGCAGCACGAGCCAGATCGCGACGAACCACGCCACCGCGATGGCAACGTGGACGATCATGAAGATCGACACGGCCGCGCCGAGTCCGCAAACGTGGCTCGAATGTTCGGCTTCAACGGATCGCGACGAAATCCAACCAAGTGCGACGAGTAGCCCCGCGACGATCCAGCTCCCGGTCGGCGTGGCGGTCAACAACGGGTAGAATGGCGAACGGAACACGGCGGCCCTCCCGAATGAGAGAGCCGCGACGGACGATATTATTCCCATCCTGGATTCGGGCCGTTTCATGCCGACGACGCCCCAGACCACCTGCCCCGTCTGCAAGGCTCCCATGCCGGCGCCGTGGCAGGAGTACCCCGACTATCCCTTCTGCGGGAAGCGCTGCCGCACGATCGACCTCGGCCGCTGGCTCTCCGAGGACTACCGCGTGCCGGACAAGGCGGACGAAAACCGCTCGTCCGAAATCCGCGACGATGAAGAATGACCGCGCCGCCTACCCTTTCAGCGCGTCGATCGTCGCGACCTCCTCCGACGTCAGGCGGAAGGTCGCGGCGTCGAGATCGGCGCGCATGTGCTCGCGCGAAGTCGTTCCGGTCAGCGGCAGCATCCCGACATCGAGCGCGAAGCGGAAGACGATCTGCTCCGGCGTCTTCCCATATCGGACCGCGAGCTTGCGAATCGTGGAATGGGCGAGCGCCGCTCCGTTCGCGGTCAGCAGCGAAAAGCCCTGATACGTGATTCCGTTCTTCGTGCAGAACCGGCGGACCTCGCGGTCCCAGCCGTGGACGGCGAAGCAGCGGTTCTGCACGAACCGGGGCCGCACGCGGGCGCCGTCGCACAGGGCTTCGAGCTGGTCGAGGTCGACGTTGCTCGCGCCGAGCCAACGGACGTTCCCGGAATCGTGGAGGCGCTCCATCGCGCGCCACGCGTCCCAGTCGGCGGCCGCGAGGCCGGACCGCGTCGAGGGGCCGTGCAACACGTACGAGTCGATCGTGGACACACCAAGATGCGCGAGCGACTTGGCGAACGACTGCTCGACCTGCGTCGGCACCGGGGCGTTCGGATCGTAGGGCAGGCGGTGGTCCTGCCCACGGAGGAAGGTGAATTTGGTCTGGAGGAAAATGTCCTGGCGCGCGAGTGTCCCGGTGGCGAGCGCGGCGGCGAGGGCGGCGCCGACGCCGGCTTCGTGGTAGTGCTTGCGCTGGTTGGCGGTGTCGACGCCGCGGAAGCCGGCCGCGAGCGCGAGCGCCGCGAGGCGTTCGGTGTCGTCTTCCTTCCAGGCGGTGCCGTAGAGGAACGCGGGAATCTCCGCGAACGCGGCGGGTGCGGTCATGGATCCCGTTCAAGCCTTAAGAGGCTTTCTTCTTTCGGTTGGATTTGTGCGAATTGAAATAGTCCGCGTACTCTCGGATGCCTTCGGAGATCAAAGAATCGGCATACCCGAGGGCGGCTTCCAAATCGGCCAATTGTAGACGTAATTTGATCTTCTCGAGCCCATCCACCCGGCCGTGTTCGTGCATCCCGGAGACGTTCCGGATCAATTCTCCGATGGCCGGAAATAGATACTGCTTGAAGTTCGCCAATTCCTGCGGCCGAGGATGGCGAGGATCGGGGTACGGCGCGCCTTCATCGGCGATGTAATCGATCCAAGCGCGCGACGCTTCCGCGATCTCGGTCAGTTTGTCGGTGTATTCTCGCATCAAAGCGCTGGCGTTCTTGACGTACTCGGACACCTGAATCGTTCCATTGATGGCGGTCTCGTTCATGATCCCGTTTCCCATTTCCGCAGCGCGTCGACGGTCTCGAAGAGCTTCCGCAGCGAGCGCACCTGCTCCAGTTGATCGTATCCTTTCGCATTCGGCACCAACAGTTCATTTTTCGCCGTTCGGAAGTTGCTGATGGCGAGCGACGCGAAGACCATCTCGTGCCGAAACATCGCCGGAGACAACTTGGCCGTCTCCGCGATCAAGAGTTCCCGATAGGGCCCGTCCCGGTAGTGGCGTTCCACGTCGTCCTTCTCGGGCCACCAGAGGTCCTGCTTGACGACAACCGTCAGCAACCAGAGCTTCCCCTTGGCGAGTTGAAACGAAGGGAGCAGCCGTTTGAGCACGACCAGCTCATCCGCTCGTTCCGCTTCTCGCACATCCTCGAGGAACTGCGGCAGACTCCCCTTGTAGAGCTTGTGGGTCTTGTAGCTATCGAGCGAGGACGACGCCAACCCGTGCGAGGCGACGACGATGATACCACGATATTTTCCAGCCACGAGATCCGCGAGCAGGCTCGGCCAAGTCGTGTCCCGCCGAGCTGGTTGGCCCGGCGGAACGACGATTTCGACGTTTGGGGCGTCCCTCAGCTTCACGCGCTCGGTGTCGATGCTTTCGGAGTAGAGCCCCGGCGGATCGGCCAGCCAGTCGATGGGTTCGGAGAGTATCTTCGACAGCGTCGTCTTGCCGCTGCCGCCGGGGCCGAAGATCAAAATTCCCGGCGATGGAGCTGGCTTGCCCGTTCCCCGCATCCATTCCCAGATTCCACGAAGCGATTTGACGATTTCGTCGCGATTCCGCCAAGCCCAGGTTGCGATCTCGCTCATCGATGTGGCTCCGAACGGCTCGACACAAAGTAACGGATCACGGGACGAAGAGCAACCGTGTGCCGTGAAAAACGAAAGCGGGACGCCTTTCGGCGTCCCGCTTCGCGAATCGATTTCTCGAACCTTACGCCGGCTTGACCGACACCTTCGCGCCGGCTTCTTCCAGCTTCTTCTTGACGTCTTCGGCCGTCTTCTTGTCCACGGCGTCCTTGATGTTCTTCGGGGCGCCTTCGACCGTCGCCTTCGCTTCGGCGAGGCCCTGGCCGGTCAGCTCGCGCACCACCTTGATGATGCCGATCTTCTTCGCGGCGTCGAAGCCCGCCTCGAGGACGACGTTGAATTCCGTCGCTTCGGCCGCCGGTGCGGCCGCGGCCACCGGGCCGGCCCCGCCGCCACCGCCGCCACCGCCGCCCTTGGCGGGCTCGATGCCGTGCTTGTCCTTCATGTAGGTCGCCAGTTCGACGGCCTCTTTGAGGGTGAGGCCGGCGATCTTGTCGCCGAGTTCTGCGAGAGCGCTCATGGAAAAGTTCCTTTCGAGGTTGTTGCCGGATGAAGCGGTCCGGCGAAGCGTAATAGTTTGGGGTCAGGAGTCAGGAGTCAGGAGTCAGGAGTCAGGAGTCAGGAGTCAGGAGTCAGGGCAGTCTTATTGACTCCTGATACCTGATCCCCGACTCCTCGTTTTGGTTCAGGCGGCCGGCGGTTCGGCCGGGGTCGCCGGGGCCTTTTCCTCGATCGTCTTGAGGATGCCGGCCAGCGAACTGCCCGGTCCCGCGATGGCGGCGACCAGCGTCGAACCCGGCCCGAGGATCGCGCCGAGGACATCCCCGATGGCCTCCTCGCGGGTCGGCAGCGTCTTCATCACGTCGAAGTCGATCGTCTCGCCTTCGGCGACGGCGTCCTTGCGGATCTTGAACTTGTCCGGCGCCTTCGGATCCTTCTTGGAATCCTTCACCGCGCCTTCGACGGCGGTGGCCAGGCCCTTGCAGCTCTCGGCGCCCCAGCACATCAGGTTCGTGCCGGCGAGGGTCGCGGCCTTCACGCCGTTCTCCGCCAGCACCTTCGTCATCAGCGAGTTCTTGACCATCTTCACGGCGATCTTCTTGCCGCGAAGCGTCTTGCGGAACTCGAAGTCGGCCGCCGCGTCCACCTTCAGCGGCTCGACGAGGACGTAGTTCTTGACGCCTTCGAACGTCTTCCGAAGGGCGTTCAACTCCATCTCTTTGATCTTCTTGCTCATCGCGTCATCCCGCTTTCAAGTTTTGGGAGGGAGTCGGTCGCCGGAGTAAGACTTCGGTGCGATCCGCGTCTTGAACTCCGCACTCCGCGCTCCGCACTCCGCACTGGTTTACATTGCCACTCGGACGCCGGGGCACATGGTGGCGGACAGCACGATGCCGAGGATGAAGTTCCCCTTCACCCCGTTGGGCTTGGCGGCCCGCACGGCCTCGACGAAGACGTTGATGTTCTCGACGAGCTTGGTGTCGTCGAAGCTCATCTTGCCGACGCCGGCGTGGATCTGCGCCGTCTTGTCGGAGCGGTATTCCACCTTGCCGGCCTTGAATTCCTTGATGGCGGCGGCGAGGTCGGCGTTCGCGGGCACGACGGTGCCGGCCTTCGGCGTGGGCATCAACCCGCGCGGGCCGAGCACCTTGCCCAAACGCGCCACCTGAGGCATCAGGTCCTGCGTCGTCAGCGCCACGTCGAAGTCCATGAAGTTCTCCTTCTGGACCTTCTCGACGAGATCGGCGGCGCCGACGACATCCGCGCCGGCCGCCTTCGCGATCGCCTGCTTGTCCGCCGGGCAGAACACCGCCACGCGGACGCTCTTGCCGATCCCGTGCGGCAGCGGCACGGCGCCGCGGACCATCTGGTCCCCTTGCGTCGGGTCGATGCCGGTGTTGATGTGGATTTCGATCGTCTCGTCGAACTTCGAGCGCTTGAGGCTCTTGATGAGCGCGACGGCCTGCTTGAGCGGCACGGTGCCGGCGTCCTTCGCCTTCTTGAGGTTGGCGGCGACGACCTTCTTGAGCTTCTTGCCGCGGGGCGGGCAGACGCCGGCGGCCTTCTTCTTCTTCGGGGTGCCCGGATCGCCTCCGGCCGGAGCGGAGGCAGTCGGGGCACCGTCCTTGGCCGGCGGAGGCGTCGCGGCTGCGGCGGCTTCCGTCGGCTTCGGGTCGGCGACCGGACTGGCCTTCGCCTCGGCCTTCGGTTCATCCGAGGCCTGGGTAGCGGCGGGTTCTTTGGCCATGGTCCTGATCGATCCTTGTCCGTTCAGTCAAAAAAACCGTCCCCGGACCGACCGGGGACAAAGTTCGCGTTTCCGGCCGGCCTTACGCCGTCACCGCGATGCCCATGCTGCGGGCGGTGCCGGCGATGATGCGGGCGGCGTGCTCCACGTCGCGGGCGTTCAGGTCGTTGATCTTCTTCTTGGCGATCTCCAGCACCTGCGCCTGGGTCAGCGTGTGGTTCGTGTACTTGCCCTGCTTCTTGGCGGTCGCGGGGATGACTTCCTTCCCCTGCTTCTTGCCGGCCGGGATCTTCGCGGCGAGCTTGATGAGCACGGCCGCCGGCGGACTCTTGATCTTGAACTCGAAGCTGCGGTCCGAATAGACGGTGATGATGACCGGCAGCATGAGGCCCTTGGTGTCGGGGCCGGCGGTCTTGTCGTTGAACTGCTTGACGAACTGGCCGATATTGACGCCGTGGGCGCCGAGGGCGGGGCCGACGGGCGGGGCCGGGGTGGCCGTTCCGCCGGGGCACTGCAACTTCACCTGGGCCGTCACCTGCTTCGCCATGGTCCACCTGGAGCGTATCTGGTCGCCGCGCGGTCCGCGCAGACGGACAGACTAGGCTATTGGCACGGGAGTTGCGCGGCTAGGGCGCGAGGGGCGGATTTTGCGCTCCGGCGCCGGGCGAACCTCGTCGGCACGGATCCGGTTCGGGATTGGATTTTTTCCGTGTTCGTTGATGCCGCCGCCTCGACAATCTCGCTGTTGGGGAGGAGGGCCGCATCCATGACCGAAGAAACCCTGTTCGACCGCGCCGTGCAACTTCCCGCCGACGAGCGCGCCGCGTTCCTCGACCGCGAATGCCCGGACGCGGCGCTGCGCGCGCGGGTCGAGGCGCTGCTCGCCGCCGACGCGGCCGCGGAGTTCGTTTCGGCCACGGGGGACTTCACCCCCGGCGGGAGCACCCGCAGCTTCGGCGGCGCCTCCCCTACCGGCAGCTTCCACGCTGCAGCCGGCGCCGGCGCCGTCATCGCTGGCAAGTACACGCTGGTGGAAGCGATCGGCGAAGGCGGCATGGGCAGCGTCTGGCGGGCGAAGCAGACGGAGCCGGTCAAGCGGTTCGTCGCGGTGAAGCTCATCAAGGCGGGGATGGACTCGAAACAGGTGCTCGCCCGCTTCGACGCGGAGCGACAGGCGCTGGCGCTCATGGACCACCCCAACATCGCCAAAGTGCTCGACGGCGGGCTGCACGAGCGCCGGCCGTTCTTCGTGATGGAACTGGTCAAGGGCACGCCGATCACCCAATTCTGCGACGCTCGCAAACTCACGCCGAAGGATCGCCTCGAACTCTTCGTGCAGGCGTGCCAGGCCATCCAACACGCGCACCAGAAAGGCATCATTCACCGCGACATCAAGCCGTCGAACGTGCTGGTGGCGCTCTACGACGACAAGCCGGTCGTGAAGGTCATCGACTTCGGTGTCGCCAAGGCGACCGGCGGCACGCTCACGGAAGCGACGATCAATACGGGCTTTGGCGGGGTGGTCGGCACGCCGCAGTACATGTCGCCGGAGCAGGCGACGTTCAACAACCTGGACATCGACACGCGCTCCGATGTGTACGCCCTCGGCGTGCTGCTGTACGAACTGCTCACAGGAAGCCCTCCGTTCTCCGGCGCGGAGCTGAGGAAGAAGGGATTGATGGAAATCCTGCGCGTGGTGCGGGAGGAGGAACCGCCGAGACCGAGCACAAAGCTATCCACCGCCGACGCCTTGCCATCGCTCAGTGCCAATCGCGGCACGGAGCCGAAGAAGCTGACCGGCCTCTTGCGGAACGAACTGGACTGGATCGTGATGAAGGCGCTGGAGAAGGACCGCACCCGGCGTTACGAGACGGCGAATGGCTTCGCGGCCGATGTGCAGCGCTACTTGGCGGGCGAGGCGGTGCTGGCGCACCCGCCAAGCACGGGCTACCGCGTGAAGAAGTTCGTCCGGCGGCACCGCGGGCAGGTGGTCGCGGCGGGTCTGGTGCTGGTCGCATCGTTGACAGGCGTCGTGGGTACGAGTATCGGCTTGGTCGAGGCGCGACGGCAAGAAGCCGAGGCGAACAAGCAAACCGCGTTCGCTCGCGAGGAGGCGCAGGCGAAAGAACAAGCCCGCGCCGAGGAAGCCCGACAGCGGGGCATCGCCGAGGTCGAGAGGAAAAAGGCCGACGACGAGAAGCGGATCGCCCAGGCGGTGAAGGACTTCTTGCAGAACAAACTGCTCGCCCAGGCTGACACGACGGCCCAGGCCAATGCGCTGTTGAAAGCCGGAGGGCTGGCGTCCGAGGCCAAACGAAACCCGACCATCCGCGAACTGCTCGACCGGGCGGCGAAAGAACTTGCCCAGGATCGAATCGAGGCGAATTTCCCGAACCAGCCGCAAGTACAAGCGGAGGTCTTGCAGACCGTCGGGAACTCGTATTGCAGTGTAGGCGAGGCAGCATCGGCGATCAACTTTTTGAAGCGATCCGAAGCACTCTTCCGCCAACACCTCGGCACCGACCACCCCACCACCCTCCGCAGTATGAACAGCCTCGTCGAAGGCTACCTCGCTGCCGGGAAGTTGGACCAAGCCCTGCCGATAAATGAGGAAGTGCTGAAGCTCGCGAAAGCCAAGTTCGGCCCAGTCCACCCCGACACGCTCACCAGCATGAACAACCTCGCGGTAGGCTACCAGGCCGCCGGGAAGCTGGACAAAGCCCTGCCGCTGTTCGAGGAGACGCTGAAGCTGAGAGCCTGTTTGTGAATTCGCGGCCTCTGTACTCGACTGGACGTCGAAGCTG
>CAYVRB010000046.1:0-27261 GCA_964453375.1 uncultured Alcaligenaceae bacterium | reverse complement strand
CGCTCCGCGGCTTCCCCGGCGATGTTGTGCCCGACACCATGCGATAGGCGGACCAGTAGGTCGGGCCGAGTCTTCGAGGCCCGACGCACGTGCTAGGCCGGCTCCTGCTGCGAGAGGCAGTGAAGCGTGCCGAGGCCCCAGACCAGATCGGTGCTGTTGATGCCGACGACGTCCCGGCCGGGGAACAGGTCGGCGAGCGCGCCGAGGACCTTGCGGTCGTTCGCGTCGTTGAAGGTGGGAACGAGCACGGCGCCGTTGGCGATATAGAAGTTCGCGTAGCTCGCCGGGAGCCGCTGGCCGCGGAAGACGAGCGGCGCCGGCATCGGGAGCGGCATCACGTCGAGTTTCCGCCCCCGCGCGTCGGTCGCGTCCCGCAGTCGTTCGAGGTTCTCCTTCAGGATCGCGTGGTTCTCGTCGGCCTCGTTTCGTTCCTCCATCGTCACGACGACGCGCTCGGAGGTGAATCGGGAGAGATCGTCCACGTGGCCGTGGGTGTCGTCGCCGACGATGCCGCGGCCGAGCCAGATCGTTTTGCGAATACCCAGATACTCGGCGAAGACGGCCTCGTAGTCCGCGCGCGTCATCCCCGGATTGCGCACCTGCGTTTCGCTCAGCAGCCATTCCTCGGTGGTGAGCAGCGTGCCGGCACCGTCGACGTCGATGCCGCCGCCCTCCAGCACGATGCGGGCGCCGTTCCGTTTTGGCTGGATCGTCGACGCCTTCGCGAACTTCGCGATCGCGCCCGGCAATCTGTCGTCGACGCGCCAGTCGGGGTATTTCGCCCAGGCGCTGAAGCGCCAGTCGAGCGCGACCTTCTCGCCGAAGGAATCTTTCACGAAGATCGGCCCCGAGTCGCGCACCCAACTCCGGTCGGTCGCGGCCACGCGAAGCCGGACGTTCGCGAGGTCGGCGTGGACCTTGTTCAGGAGCGCCGCCACGCGCGCCTTCATGATCGCGTCGCGCACGATCACGTTCACGGGTTCGTACCGGCTGAGGACGCGCACGATCTCACCGTAGATCCACGGCACGACGGCGAACTTGCCCGGCCAGTCGGACTTGCGGTGCGGCCAGGCGAGCCAGGTGCCGGCGTGGGGTTCCCATTCGGCCGGCATGCGGTAGGTGAGCGGCATGTTCCCTGTTCTATCGGGCCGCCAAGCCCCCGATTTCCCATTCGGCGCTTGCAATCCCGCGCCGCTTCGGGTCAGATTTGGGGTAGACCGCCGCCCCGGCCCCGGCTCTCCCGCCGAACCGCCGAACCGGTCTCCGCCGGAGGCGGACTCCCGATGAACCTGGCCCCCGATTTCTTCGACACGCGGACCCGCAACTGGCGCGCGCGCCTCGCCATCAGTTCCGACCTCATGCGGGAACTCAGCCGCTATTCCGACCCGCAGGAAATGTACCGCGTCTTCACCCGGCGCATGGGCCAGCTCTACCCGACCTCGCGACAAATCACGCTCTCGCGCCGGGGCGTCGAACGGCCGCACGCCCGCGTCACCCGCTTCAACCTCTGGAAGGACATGCCGGACCCGTTCGCGAACTCGGACCGGTTCCCCACCGTGGCCGGCGGCCTGTTCGAATCGCTGCTCTATGCCGACGAACCGAAGCTGATCGGCGACCTGCGCCTCGACGCCGACGATCCGGCCCGCGAATTCCTGGCCGGGCAGCGCTCGGTGCTGGCGATCCCGATCTTCGAGGGGGGCGCGGCGTCGAACGTCATCGTGCTCGCGCGCGAGGAATCCGGCGCCTTCGCCCCGGAGCACGTGCCCGAACTGGTCTGGATGACGAACCTCTTCGGCCGCGCGACGCAGACCCTCGTGCTGTCGCAGCGCCTGCGCGCCGCGTACGAGACGGCCGACGCCGAGATCCGCGAGATCGCCGACCTCCAGCATTCGCTGCTGCCGGCCGAAGTGCCCAAATTGCCGGGGCTGGACGTGGCCGTCCACTACCGCACCGCCAACCGCGCCGGCGGCGACTACTACGACTTCTTCCCGCTGCCCGACGGATCGCTCGGCGTGCTGGTGGCGGACGTGAGCGGCCACGGCACGCCCGCCGCCGTGCTCATGGCCATCGCGCACAGCATCGCCCACGCCGCCGCCGCCACCCCCGGCCGGCCCGGCGCCTTCCTCACCCACCTGAACGCCAACCTCGCCGGGCGCTACAACCGCCACTCCGGCAGCTTCATCACCGCCTTCGCCGCCGTCTTCGACCCGGCGCGGAACCGGCTCACCTACGCCAGCGCCGGCCACGTGCCCCCGCGCCTCCTCCGCGCCGACGGCACGCGCGTCCCCCTCAACCGCGTGCAACGCCTCCCGCTCGGCATCGGCGCCGCGCGCACCCACTACCCCGAGTGCGCCGTCGACTTCGCCCCCGGCGACCAGGTCGTCCTCTTCACCGACGGCGTCACCGAATCGGTCGGCCGCACCGGCGACGTCTACGGCGTCGAACGCCTCGACGCCGTCCTCGCCGCCCGCCCCAGCGGCTCCGAGGCGATCGTCGATCGCGTCGTCGCCGACCTCGCGGCGTTCACGAACGGCCCGCCCGCCGACGACCGCACCCTCGTCGCCATCCGCCGTTCCTCCGATCGCTGACCGCGTCCTCAATTTGCCGATTGGTCGGAAGTCGTTGCTTCGATAAAACGACACCGTGGAACGGGACCGAACTGTTCGCGGCTGGGGTTGGGGGGAATGGCCAAACATATCTTCGTGACCGGCGGCGTCGTCAGTTCCCTCGGCAAAGGGCTGACCTCCGCCTCCATCGGCTTGCTCCTCGAACGCCGCGGCCTCACCGTCCGCATGCAGAAGTTCGACCCCTACATCAACGTCGATCCCGGCACGATGTCCCCCTACCAGCACGGCGAAGTCTACGTCCTCGACGACGGCGCCGAAACCGACCTCGACCTCGGCCACTACGAACGCTTCACCAACGCGCCTCTGAATCGCGACTGCAACTACACCACCGGCAAGATCTACCAGTCGATCATCACCAAGGAACGCAACGGCGTCTACCGCGGCAAGACCGTCCAGGTCATCCCGCACGTCACCGACGAAATCAAATCCTGCATCCGCAAGCTCGTCACGCCCGGCGTCGACGTCGTCATCACCGAAATCGGCGGCACCGTCGGCGACATCGAGGCGATGCCGTTCTTCGAATCGATCCGCCAGTTCGCCCTCGAAGTCGGCAAACAGAACTGCCTGTTCATCCACCTGACGCTCGTGCCGTACTTGAAGGCGGCCGGCGAACTGAAGACGAAGCCGACGCAGCACAGCGTGCAGGAGCTGCGCAAGATCGGCATCCAGCCGGACGTCGTGATCTGCCGCACCGAGCGCCACATCCCGGACGAGGACTGCGACAAGATCGCGCAGATGTGCAGCATCGAGCGCAAGGCCGTCATCGAGGAGAAGGACCGCGACCACAGCATCTACGAGGTGCCGCTGAGCCTGCACGGCAACAAGCTCGACGAGATCGTCGTCGAGAAGCTGCACCTCGCGAACGCCCGTCCCCCGGCGCTCGACGACTGGAAGGAGATGCTCGGCCGGATCATCAAGCCCGCGCACGAAGTGCAGATCGCGTTCGTCGGCAAGTACGTCAAGCACCGCGACGCCTACAAGTCCGTCTACGAATCGCTCGACCACGCCGGCATCTTCCACAACTGCAAGGTGCGCCTCACCCGCATCGAGGCCGAGAACGTCGAGAAGGACGGCGCCGCCGCGCTCATGGGCGGCGTCGACGGGCTGCTCGTGCCGGGCGGCTTCGACAAGCGCGGCACGAACGGCAAGATCGAAGCCATCCGCTTCGCCCGCGAGAGCAACCTGCCGTTCTTCGGCATCTGCCTCGGCCTCCAGTGCGCCACCATCGAGTACGCGCGAAATGTCCTGGGCCTCACGGGCGCGAACTCCACCGAGTTCGACAAGCAGACGCCGCACCCCGTCGTCGCCCTGCTCGACGAACAGAAGAAGATCACGCAGGTCGGCGGCACGATGCGCCTGGGCGCCTACGATTGCAAGCTGCTGCCCGAATCCCGTTCGGCGGCCGCGTACAAGTCGCTGACGGTGTCGGAGCGCCACCGCCACCGGTACGAAGTGAACAACGACTACCGCGAGCAACTCCAGGCCGCCGGCCTCGTCTTCTCCGGCACCAGCCCGGACGGCTCGCTCGTCGAGGCGATCGAGTTGCCGAACCACCCCTGGTTCGTCGGCGTGCAGTGCCATCCCGAGTTCAAGTCGAAGCCGATCGCCCCGCACCCGCTCTTCCGCGACTTCATCGGCGCCGCCCTGAAACTCCGCCAATCCCGCAAGGACGAACGCCGCCCGGTCATCGTGGGGTGACCGCAAAGTGTGTCCGCCGCGCCTGCGCCACCCCCCTGCGGACCCACGCATTTTTCCGGACCCACTCCAGTTTGGTGTTGCCCGGTAACTACTTGCGTCGATTCCGGGGCGATGGACTGAGCGTGAACTGACCAGTCTCAACGGGAGATCACGTCCTCCAACTTGCGTTCGACTTTCTTCCGAATCGCCGCCCATTCGGACGGGGAACGGTTCATGCTCCACGGAATGTCAATGTCCAAGTAACCGGCGATCGACAAAGTGACGAAATCGCCAACGGCGATTTGCGGGTACTGATAGGCGCAACTCAAGGATTGGTTCTGCGATTTTTGAATCCGGATCGATGTGTCGTCCCACGATCGACGAAGAAAATCCAATTTCAATCGACACTTCGTCGTCAACGGGTACCTGAGGCCATACCCGACTCTTTCCAGGTTTTCGATCCGTCGTTGCGGAGTCATCCGATGCTGAAACTGGGCGTATTCAGCCCACGCCGACGCATCGCCGAATTCGTCCAGCCATTGGATGAGTCGAACGTCGGAGTATTCAGAATGGTGAGCGATATCGTTCGACTCGTTCAATTTCAGGATGTGCCGTTGCAATAATGCTGACATCCGGTTCGTCGCCACAATCCGCAGGCCGTCCAGACCCGATTCGCGAATCCATATCGATTCGTGCGTCGCAGCTTCCGTCAACAGATCGACGATCCTCTCTCGAGGCAATTCAGCATGGATCAACGCACTCACAATCTGACCGTAAAGATTGCCATCGAGGGGATGCAATTGATTGAGGAAGAGTTTGGCCAAATTCTCCGGATACTTCGCTGCAAGCAGATGAAGTAGGACTCCGTTGCCAAATCTGCCGGGTTGAATTCGTTGCAACGCCCACTTGGCTTCGCCGATCTTACTTGCGTCCGCGAACCATTTCTCGGCCGAGCCTTGGAATCGTCCTCCGTCCTCTTCGTTGCCGTCGATCTCTCCATCCGAGAGTTGAACGAGCCAAGCTCTGGATATCGTACCGATGCGTGAGGTATGACCCCATAAGCCATTGTCGATCCCCTGTATCATGTAAAAACGTGTCAGTCGCGGATCTTTCAGTGAGCGGATCGCCTCGGGAAAGGCCGAGAATCCTTTTCGGCATAGTTCTATAAATGGAGACAAGGTTTTGGTCGGTTCACCATAATAGCGGGTCGGATCGCAATCAATTTCCGTCAGTTGATCGATCAGTCCTGCGGTGCCGATCCGGCGCAGTTGTCGCGAGCAGATCGTTCGATCGAGATCGGTCAGGAAATCGCGGTGGTATTCGGTTCGGAACAGAGAATCATCATCGAATACTCGCTTCATTCGCAGATAGAGTTGAAGCCGGTCGGTACCCGCATCGAGCAATTGAACGTAGCAGTCTTCCCACGTCTTGTATCGAATCACTGTCAAGGTATAGCTGGGATCGCTTTCAATTTTCGTCGGAAAGACGCCGCCGAAACCGGAATGGGACGCTCGACCACGCTTGAAACTCTCTTCGGCCAATTCTTTCCATCCAAGATGGAAGGCTACGGCTGCGAATGACAGCCATTGATCCGCAGTTTCCCATTCGAGGCCTTTGAGGACATTTCCATCGGGCTTAACTCTCACGAGTCGGGAAAGTCGATGCTCGGTGTACTCGATTCCGTTGTCCCAGACCTTCGCGGGCGATTGGTGCGTCCGTTCGCGCAGCAAGAGTTGAAGATGAATTTTCTTTTCAAGCCACAGCCCGCTCCCGCCGCTGGCGACCTTATTCTCCAACCACCGCACCAGCTTCGCGTCCTTCGGCGGAAGCCAGAGGCCGTAGCGTTTGTAGGCTTCGTAGAACTCGGCGACGGTCTTCGGCTCGGCCTTCATCCGCACGGCGATGTCGCCGGCGGTCAGGAATCCGAGCGCGACGAAAAAGGTGACGGGCATGGCGGCCTCCGCGTTGCCAGTTCAACAATTAGCAAGGCGAATCGTTGGCGATCAACCGCGAACGGTTTGTCCCGTCTCCGCCCGCCACGCTTCGTACTGCCGCATCGTCGGCCGCGCGAAACCGATCGCCACCAGGCCGATGGCCGCCGGATACAGCAGCGGCTGGTACGCCGTCAGCGCGTAGCCGGCGACCAGGATCACGGCCGGCAGGTTGATGAGGAACGTCCGCACCAGCACCTCGGACGTGAACCGCGCGAACTGGTCCGGTTCCTCGCGCTTGGCGCCGCGCACGGCCAGCACGGCCTTGCGCAGGAAGAGCGCCACGAGGAGCAGCACGGTGCCGGCGACGCCGAACGCGATGTCCGGCGCCTGCGGGTGCCGGACGAGGGCGACGTTCATCTTGTGCACGGAGAAGACGAGCACGCCGGCGGCGATCGCCTGCACGACGGCGAACACGGCGAGGAACATCCGCACCGTGGCGAGCTTGCGGGCCAGTTCGGGATCGGCGGGCGTGGGCATGCCGAAATCATATGACGAAGGACGGGAACGGTCGCCGACTCATGGCCTACGAAGTGAACCCGCCGCGTGGAAGATGTTGAAACGAGGAGTTAGCCATGGCACAAAACATGAAACCCGCCGTTCCCGAATCGGTCCGCGCCGCCGCGAAGGCGACCCGCGCGACGCTGGCCCACAAGCCCGGCATCGCCGAAGTGGTGTCGGCGGACGATCTCGTCGACGCCGCGCCGTTCTATTTCGAGCTTCGCTCGACGGTCGCGGCGCTCAAGGCGGCGCGGGAATCGGCCGGCTTGACGCTCGCGGAGGTGGCCGCGAAGACCGGCCTGGCGATGGAGACGCTCTCGCGACTGGAAACGGGCGCCGCGACGAATCCGACGTGGCAGACGCTCGGCCGCTACGCCGTCGCGGTCGGGTGCCGGCTGACGCTGGGTGCGGTCGGGCCTACAACTGCAAGGTAACAAGTAATATTCCTTCCCCGACGAGGCAGCCATGAAAGCGGAACCGACGGCGGAGCACCGATGGCTGGAACAGTTGGTCGGCGAGTGGACCAGCGAAATGGACGGCTGCGGCAGCCCCGACAAGCCGAACGAGAAGTTCGTCGGCACGGAGTCCGTCCGCTCCCTGAAGGTGTGGGTGCTGCTCGAAGGCACGATGCCCTCGCCCGACGGCGGAGCGGGCCGCACGGTGATGACCCTCGGCTACGACCCGGCCAAGAAGAAGTTCGTCGGCACGTTCATCGGCTCGATGATGACGAACCTCTGGGTCTACGAAGGCGAGTTGGACGCGGCCGGCAAGGTGCTGACGCTGGACGCCGAGGGCCCGAGCTTCGCGGACCCGGCGAAGACGGCGAAGTACAAGGATTCGATCGAGTTCGTCTCGCCGGACCACCGCACGCTCTCCTCCCGCTACCTGGCCGACGACGGGACTTGGACGCACTTCATGACGGCGCATTATCGGCGGAAGGCATAGGACACCTGACCGCCGAGATGGCAATGGCCGATTACCCGACGCTGAGGAGGATGGGCCGATCAAACCGCTTGTCGCGCGCGACGGGCTCATGCCCCACGGGAAGTAGTCGACGGGATTCCCGGCATGCTGGTGGAGGCTCGATTCGGCGGCGAGGCAGTTCACGGTATTGGTCCAAGCGAGTCAATCGAGGTCGTCGCTCGTAAGGAACCGATAAAGTTCTCCGTCGGCAGGCGTTTTTCGAAGCTCAAAGACAATTCGCCAAAGAAAGGCGGCGAGCGTTTCCTGAACATGCTGGGTATCGACGCCGGAAAGCTCCTGAGGCAACGGAACCTGACAAGCGGAGAAGATACGGCGGTGATTCCAACACCTTATGCTGCTGGGGCGGGGGAAGCGGAGCCCAATTGAGTAAAACCGTAGAGGCGTCCTAACCACTTCAAAAAGGCGATGGCTTGCTCAGAATCGTGACCGAATATCCTTGCGACGATGGCGCCTCCTAAAGGAATACCAGGATTGAACTGGATCGAAAGCCAAGAATGAACTTCGGCCTTGATTGTATCGACATCTCGAAATCGCTTATACCTTCTACTTTCTTCGAGACTTACGTTGCACTCATCCACGATTCTCTTGACTTCTTGTACTCTCGCCCTCGTTGATTCCCAGAGCAAATCACCTTCAGGAATAAGGGTTCTGCACAAGTCCTCCAATTTGAGATAACTCGTACTGCAGTCTGGCATCAGCCATGCGCCACACAGGTGTGGATAGTCAGGAATCTTGCCGATAAAGCCGTCCGGCGGGCATCGATCCGGGACACTGCCAACTCCGGCTTTGACCAATTGGTCCCGCACAGCATTCCATCGTTGATGCGCTTCAGTATCTATATCGATGACAAATCCCACCGGGTATTCAGTTGCAATCCTGGTGGCATCTTGGATGCAAGAAAGTAGCTTGTCGTCACTGCCTTGTGACTTTATATGCAAGTATTCTTCGCCTTTCTTTGTATCGATGCCGTGCCTGAATAGCAGGCCATTGATGACACCGATGTCATCAGGCCCTTCGACGTACAGCTTGGGCAGCGTCTTCATTATCGTGGGTCGATATCCGATTTGACCATTTGGACGAGTGACTCGCCTCGAAATGGTATGCTATGCACAATAGACCTGTCGATCTTGTGTATTGAAACTTCTGACATTAGCTCCGGATGATTTTTGCACAGAATAGAGAGCCCTTCGATGCAGTCCCAGCTATGCGTTGTAGCGAACACCTGCGTACCAGATGCCACTGCTTTGGATACTATTAGTTTCCACATGTCAGACATCACAGAATAATGTAGACCAGTGTCTATTTCATCAACAAACAAGCATCCTTTCTTTGTAAACGATAGTGATGTTGTCAATGCCATCAGTCGGCGCATTCCATCACCCATACTTCCCAATGGCACGCGGCCTTCTAGGCCCTTTAATCCAACTACAATTCCGCCCCGTGACGGGAAGTAACCTTGGGCGAACATGCCTGTTAGAATCCGCACAGATGTGAGGTCTTGCTCGATGATCCGCATTGCGCTGGCAACTTCCTCCTCCTGTCCTGTAACTGTGACTTCATCCCACATCACTGCGATATCGATAGAATTCAAAGAATCCGGACCAACGAACCGCATTTGCGGGCTGCTTGTCCTTCTGGGCGCACCCACTCTGCGATACTTTGGAGAAATATCAAAGTCGACGCCACCTTCGCGTGAAATGAAATAGATAGGCTCGTTACGCTCGTGTTTATCTGACTGAGTAACACTTGGGTTTCGATTGCTAATCTTCAAATGGAGACCTGGCAATCGCGATGGGCGTTGGGCGGCCTCCGTCGGCGCTTGAATCTGAATGATCTTTACGAGTGCCGGCAAGTATCCATTATCGCCTTGTAAAGCGAATGAGTTATCCGGGGCGATAGTGTGATTGTGAAAGAAATGCGAGATGTCAACTAGTGTTGGAAGGTCTTGACGTCCCGTAATGATGATTTCACCACGACGATCAGCTACTTCTGCAAGCACCGCTGGATCGCCACGCGAAGTGAGAAACTGGATACCTTCCAAAAGTGCGGTTTTGCCGCAGTTGTTCTTGCCAACTATCAAATTGACGCGCGTCAATCCATCCATCTTGTAGGATTTGAATCCGCGATAACCATTGATATCAACTTTAGTAAGCATGGGATCGGCCGCCGAAGGATGGGCCACTAGGGCATCTTACTCGCGACGGACTTCTTGGGACAACTCCAATTCGCATGTGACGGGAGAACGGCTTCCGTAACAAACGCGTCCATAGGAACTTACGGAATAAACAAAGCAGAATGCGCATTATGGTAAAAGTCAAGTGAATTCTGACGATTCATCGTCTTACCGTAGCGAATAGGCTGGGCGAACTGCCGGTTTGAAAGATACTAACCCAGATCCGAACGGTTCAGGGAAATCGAAGGAATTCGGGCCATTCCAGCAGTTACACCAGCAGACTAGACCGCATAGTGTGTGTTGCGGCCAAAGAACTCCGCCTCACTTTCGGCCGAATTCGATCATTACGACGGCTACAGTGCCTGATTCGAGCCGGCAATTCATTTCGGTAATGCCGAAGAGCCAAATATGGCGAGGAAATACACCGTTCCCCGCTTGCGCGGGGCTTGCCGAGTGGAGCCGAGGGGAGTTGAACCCCTGACCTCTTGAATGCCATTCAAGCGCTCTACCAACTGAGCTACGACCCCTCGAACCGTTACCATACTCCCGCGATCCCCCTTCGTCAACCGATGGTTCCCGCACTTCTCGCGAAGGCATAACCCCCGGCCCCGCAATCCCTTCCGGCCCGTGCCCGAGTGGGTCCGCCAAAAAGGAGTGGGTCCGCGGAGGGGTGGCGCGGGGGCGGCGGACCCACGTTCCGCCTACGGCCGCTGGCACCGGAACGTCTCCTGCAGGCCGAACCGCTCCGGCGATGCGAAGAAGAGGACGGCGATCCGGGCACGCGGGTTCACGGCGTTGCCGCCGCGAAGGTCGGCTTCGTCACGAGCTTCGCCAGCACGACGCAGGCGAACAGGATGCCGGCCGAGAGGTAGAAGGCGGTGTCGGTGCGGTTCGTCAGGTCCTTGATGTAGCCGGCGGAGAGCGGCACGAGGAAGGCGAGGCCCCAGCCGAGGAAGACGAGGCCATAGTTCGTGCCCATGTTCTTCGGGCCGAAGAAGTCGGCGGTGAGGGCGGGGATCAGCGAGAGGCCGCCGCCGTACTGCCAGAAGGCGACGCCGACGACGAGGAAGAGCATCGGCACGTTGTTCTGCTCGACCATCATGGGCGTGAGCAGCAGGCAGGCGGCGGCGAGGAGGCCGTTGAGGGCGTAGGCGTTGGTGCGGCCGATGCGGTCGGAGTAGAAGCCGGTGCCGACGCGGCCGACGGCGTTCACGATGCCGCCGAAGGCGGCGAGCAGCCAGGCGTTCTCGACGAAGAACGTGGCGCCGGAGGCCTTGGCCGTGTCGGTCAGCATCTTCGTCGCGTTCGCGATCACGAGCAGGCCGGACTGCGACGAGCCGAACATGAGCGCGACGAGGGAGAAGTATTGCCACGTGCCGAGCATCTCGCGCGGGCTGCGGTTCTCGACGACGGCGTTCGTCGCCACCTTCGGCCCCGGCGGCACGTAGCCCGGCGGCGGGGTCTTCAGGAGCGTGCCGGCGATGACGACGACGACGGCGAAGAGGCAGCCGAGGCCGACGAAACTGCCGGTGAGGCCGTAGGCGTCGATGAGTTGTTTGGCGAGCGGGGCGATGTAGATGGCGGCGCCGCCGTAGCCGCCGACGACGAGGCCGACGATGAGGCCGCGGCGGTGGGGGCCGAACCACTTGACGGCGGCGGGGGTGGCGGCGGCGTAGCCGAGGCCCATGCCGATGCCGCCGAGGATGCCGAAGCCGAGCACGAGGCCGAGGTAGCTCTTCATGACGCCGGCGAGGATGCAGCCGCCGGCGAGGAAGAGTCCGCCGAGGGTGACGCCGATGCGCGGGCCGTAGCGGTCTTGGAGGCGGCCGCCGGGGATCATGACGAGCGCGAAGGTGATGCCGCAGATGGCGTAGGCCCAGGTGGCGTCGGCGTCGGAGAGGTGGCTCCAGCCTTCGTTCAGGCCGGTCATGGCCGTGCCGGGCGGCGCGGTCGGCGTGGCGATGAGGTTCGCCTTCCAGACACTCCAAGCGTAAAGGATGCCGAGGCAGAGGTTGACGGCCATGCCCGCCGCGACGACGAGCCAGCCGCGGGAGGGAGAAGGGGCGGACATGGGATGCCCTGTCGGGAGAGGATGGCCATTCGTGGCGAAACCTTCGGGACGGCTTCGAAATCACTCGAACCCGTACCGAAGGCTTGCGAAGAACCATTGGTCGTTTACTTGGCCGCCGGCGCCTTCAGCTTCTTCGCGGCGCGGGACTTCAATCTTGCGGCCTTGTTCTTGTGGATGTAGCCTTTCGTCGCGGCGCGGTCGAGCGCCTGCTGGACGACCTTCGCGCCTTCGGCCTTCTTCGCGTCGTCGGTGCCCTTCAGGGCTTCCGTCAGGAGCTTGCGCTTCTCCTTGATCGATTTGGCAACGGCGCGGTTGCGGCGGCGGCGCTTGTCGGCCTGCCGGAGACGCTTCCAGGCGGATTCGGTATGCGGCATGGGAAACCTCAGTGTCAGTTGTTGGTGTCAGTTGTCAGTGTTGGGAATTAAATCGCGCCGACCTTGAAGCGGACGAACTTCACGACCGTCAGGCCGACCTTTTGCAGGGCTTGGCCGACCGTCGTGTTCGGGTACTTCGCGGCGTTCGCCATCGGCTGCTCGGTCAGGACCGTCTCGCCGAGCCAGGTCTTCATCTTGCCCTCGGCGATCTTCTCGATGATGTTCGCCGGCTTGCCCGCGTTCTTCGGCTCGGCCAGGATGTGGCTCATCGCCAGTTCCTTCTCCTTCGCGAGGAGATCGGCCGGAACTTCCGAAACGAGGGCGAACTGCGGGTTCAGGGCGGCGATGTGCGCCGAGGCGTCGCGCATCACCTCGTCCGCGGCCTTCTCGCCCTTGCAGACGAGCAGCACGCCGACGGAGCCGTCGTGGTGGATGTACTGGCCGTAGACGTTGCCGGTGTCGCGGGCGAACTTGTGGGCGACCATCTTCTCGCGGATGACGCCGACGACCTCGTCGATCCGCTCCTTGACGGTGGCGGAGCCGAACGGGGCGGCGAGAAGGGCGGGCACGTCGGCGGGGTTCGCCGTCGCGACGGTCTTCGCCAGGTCGGCGACGAGTTCGATGACGCGGTCGTTCTTCGCGGTCGGGGCCGACTCGCAGCGGAACTCGAGGATGGCGGCCCGTTGGGCGGCGTTGTCGACGAAGATGCCGATGCGGCCTTCGGCCGTCTCGTTGCCTTCGCGCTTCACGGTGGCCTTGGCGAACTGGCTGCGCAGGATCGCGATGGCCTTGTCCATGTCGCCGGCGGCTTCGGTGAGGGCCTTCTTGCAGTCCATCATCGGCAGGTCGGTCTTCTTGCGCAGCTCGTTGACGGCCGCGGCGGAAATCGTGCTCATGATCGGTGTCAGTGTCGGTGGCTAGTGGTTAGGAAGGTTGTAGGTCGGGCCGAGTCTTCGAGGCCCGACAAGGTTGCGTGAGGCGAATGTCGGGCCTCGCAAAGCCTCGGCCCGACCTACAAGAGACATCTCAGGCGGCCGGGGGGTTCGGCGGGGCGGCGGCTTCGACGGGCGCCGGCGGCGGGGCGGCGGGCGCCGGCGGCGCGATCGTCCGCGGCTTCTGCAGCATCGCCTGCTGTTCCGGCGAAAGGGCCGCACGGCCTTCCAGCACCGCGTTCGACAGCTTCTGCAGCACCACTTCGATCGAGCGGATGCTGTCGTCGTTGCCGGGGATCGGCAGGTCGACCGGGTCCGGGTCGCTGTCGGTGTCGATGAGCGCGAGCGTCGTGATGCCCATGCGGCGGGCCTCCTTCACGGCGATGTGCTCCTTCTTCGGGTCGACGATGACGAGCACTTCGGGCAGGCGCTTCATCTCGCGCACGCCGAGGAGGTTCCGCCGGATCTTGATGAGTTCGCGGCTCAGCGTGGAGATCATCTTCTTGCTGTAGCGGCGGATCGGGGCGGTGTCGGGGGCCTTGTTGAGGTCCATCTTGCCGGCGTCGTTCATCATGCCGGCGATGTACGTGGTCATGTCGTGCCGCTTGGGGTTGTCCCCTTCGGGCAGCCACATGGCTTCGAGTTCTTCGAGGCGGTTCAGGCGCGAGCGGATGGTCTTGAAGTTGGTGAGCGCGCCGCCGAGCCAGCGTTCGCTGACGTACGGCATGCCGCAGCGGGCGGCTTCGCGTTCGAGGATGTCCTTGCCCTGGCGCTTGGTGCCGACGAAGAGGACGAGTTGGCCCTTGGCGACGACCTGCGACAGGTAGCGGTGGGAGCGGAGCAGGCCGCGGACCGTTTCCCGGAGGTCGATGATGTGGATGAGGTTGCGCTTGCCGTAGATGTACGGCCGCATCTTGGGGTTCCAGCGGCTGGCGCGGTGGCCGTAGTGAACGCCGGCGTCCAGCAGTTCCTTGACTTCGATCAACGCCACAAATCATCCTCCCGGACGGTGGTGAACCGTCGCCGTGAAAACGAAGAAACGCCCCCAACACGGTTTCTGGGGCGGAAGAGTGTGAATATATTCAACGTCCGAGCATTGTCCAATCCGCGCGGCGATTTTTCGGCCCGGTCAGCGTAGAAGGGATTTCAAAAGGAATCCTAGCAGGAACATCAGGGCGATGGCGCCGCCGGCGGCGAAGGGCACCCACGTCGGCAGGCGGAAGCCGGAGGACGTCGCCGCTCGCCGTGGCTTCGACACCACGAGCGTACTGCCGTCGTCGGGCGCGTCGGCCTCCACCCAGAGGTCGTCGGTCGAAAGCTCGTGGTCGTCGCTCGTCTTCACGTCCTCGTGCGGTACGGCCGGGGAGGCCCACTGCTTGAGGATCGTCGCGACGTGCGCCGCCGACGCGAAGCGGTCGTCGGGGTCCTTCGCCATCAACTTCGAGACGACGGCGGCGAGTTCGATCGGCACATCGGGGCGGATGGTGCGCAGCGGCGGCGGGGAGTCGTTGCGGTGCCACTTGATCTTCTGGATGGCGGTGCCGCCGGGGAACGGGGGGCAGCCGGAGAGGGAGAAGTACATCGACGCGCCGAGGGCGTAGAGGTCGGAGCGCGGGGAGACGTCGGTGGCGTCGGTGGCCTGTTCGGGGGCGATGTAGTCCATGCTGCCGAGGATGTAGCCTTTGCCGCCGACAAGGGCGGGGTCGCGCGGGAGTTCGTCGCCGAGGTGGAGGGCGAAGCCGAAGTCGATGAGCTTGGCGGAGCCGCCGGGGGTGACGATGATGTTGCCGGGCTTGAGGTCGCGGTGGATGAGTCCGACGCCGTGGAGGCTGGCGAGACCGTCGGCGATTTCGGAGAAGATGCGGGCGGCGTCGCCGGCGGCGAGGGCGCCGTCCTGAAGGACGATCTCGCGGACGGTGCGGCCGGGGGCGTATTCCATGGCGATGTAGAGGAGGCCGTTCTGTTCGCCGCTGTCGATCGGCCGCGCGACGTTCGGGTGCGGGCGGATGAACTTGCCGAGCGCCATCTCGCGGAGGAAGCGGTCGCGGACGCGGTCGACCTCGGCCTTGCGCGGCGGAAGCACCTTGAGCGCGAGGAGCGGCCGGACGACGTTGGACGAATCCTGGCGTTCGCGGGCGAGGTAGACGACGCCCATGCCGCCGCGGCCGAGCGGCGAGAGGATGCGGTAGTTCCCGATGATGAGGCCGCTCAGGCCGGAGAGGAGCTTGTCGGCCTGGAAGCGGGTGAGGTCGCCCGACTCGACGAGGCGCATCGCGAGCTGGACCGGTTCGTCGGCGGGCGCGGCGAGCCGGGCGATGGCGTCCATCCGGTCGGCGGGGAGCAACTCGCTGCGCCGCAGCGTGTCGAGGAACTCCCCGAGTCTGGTTCCGAGGTCCGGTGGCGACGCCATTCGCGATTCACCCGTTTACGCGGTCCCCGTTCATCCTAGAATGTCGCGGGGGAAACGAACGGAGTTTCGGCGGATCGGCCCCGGCCGGTCCCAGTCGCGGAGCGGCCCATGTCCAAGCACATGCAGCGCGATCTGGAGAAACTCCAGAAGCTCGTCCTCAAGATGGCCGGCCTCGTCGAGGAATCGGTCTACCAGGCCGCGAAGGCGCTGCAGGATCGCGACGTCGATCTCGCGGATCAGGTGATCGAAGGCGACAACCTCATCGACGACCTCGAGAACGACGTTCAAGAGGAATGCCTGAAGATCCTCGCGCTGCACCAGCCGGTCGCGGTGGACCTGCGGCGGATCAGCTCGGTGCTGCTGATCTCGACCGATCTCGAACGGATGGGGGACCTCGCCTCCGGCATCGCGGAGCGCGTGGCGGCGTTGGCGAAGCCGCCGTTGACGACGATCCCGGAGCGGACGCGCGCGATGGCGGACCGCACGATCCAGATGGTGCGGAAGTCGCTGGACGCGTTCGTGAATTCGGACGCCGTGGCGGCGCGCGCGGTCATCAAGTTGGACGACGACGTGGACGCCGACAACCAGGCGATCCTGCGCGACGTGATCGCCGACATGAAGCGCGCCCCGGAGCGGATCGACACGCTGCTCTCGCTCTTCTCGGCGATCCGCCACCTCGAGCGCATCGCGGACCACGCGACGAACATTTCGGAAGACGTGATCTATCTGGTGGAAGGCGCGATCGTGCGCCATCACCACGAGCTGCTGGGCGTGTAATCTCTTTCGATTTGGACTGCGGTGGCTGGACACCGCTTTGGCCCTTTTGGACTTCTGCGAAACGACGCGATCCGATTTTGATCGCCCGTGCCGAATGGAATCCGCGCACAAACGACCAAAGCAGCGTCCAGCCGCCGCAGTCCAAATGGAAAATCATCACTTGCTCAGTAAGCTTTCCTCGGCCACTTCACCACCGAGGAACTCCCCATGGATCGCCGTGAACTGTTCGGCCTGCTCGGCGCCGCCGGCGCCGGCCTCGCCTGCACGCCCACCGCCGACGCGCAGCACGGCCACGGCGCCAAGGCCGGCGACGGACCGATGGGCAAATCGCACCTGCATTTCTGCGGCATCCATATGGCGAAGAAGAACCCGAAGCTCCAATTTGTCACGCAGCACTACTGCGCCGCCCACGCCGGCGGAGCGGATGGCGACGTCTTCCAGTGCGTGCTCTTCGACGGCACCGGCGCGAACGCCAAACTCCTTGGCGTCGAGTATCTGATCTCGGACGCCGCCTTCCGCAAGCTGCCGGAGGACGAAAAGAAATACTGGCACTCGCATACCTACGAGGTCCTCGGCGGCGGCCTGATCGCGCCGGGCATGAGCGCGAAGGACGAGACCGACTTCATGAAGGTGGTCATCACGACCTGGGGCAAGGCCTGGCACACCTGGCCCGACCCGAGCACGTCGGTCCCGGTCGGCGAGCCGATGCTGATCTGGTCCTTGATGGGCGATGGCCAGGTGGACGAGAAGTTGCTCGCGGAGCGGGACAAGCAGTTCAAGGTGGACACGGCGAAGGTGCGCGAGGCGCGGGCGAAGGAGTTCGGCCTCGCCGTACCGGCGGTGTCGCTGCCGAAGGACCTGAACGCCATCGGCCGACAATGGACCGACACCGGCGACGACAAGCCGACGAAGTTGAAGTGATCGCCGCACGTTCGCCCGCTATGCTGACCCAATGCCCGCCGCCGTCACGCTGTTCCTCCAGGCCATGTTCGCGCGGAGCTACGCCCGCGTGATCTGGATGTTCCGCAACCGCACCTGGATCCTCCAGGAGACGCTGCTGCCGATACTCTCGGTGGCGGCGTTCGCCTACGCCTACCGGGCGATGAACGCGCCGGACCGGTTCGTCGGCTACGTCGTGCTCGGGGCGGCCATGACGGCCTTCTGGTTCAACGTCCTCTGGAGCATGGGCGCCCACCTCTACTGGGAACGCGACAGCGGCAACCTCGAACTCTACATCCTCGCCCCCGCGCCGATGATGGCGATCCTCGCCGGCATGGCGATCGGCGGCATGGCGACGACGGTCGTGCGCGCCGTCGCCATCCTCGTCACCGGCGTGCTCGTCTTCGACGCGCCGATCACCTTCCAGCACGCCGGCGGCGCCCTCGGCGTCTTCGCCCTCACGCTGCTGGCGCTCTACGGCCTCGGCATGATGTTCGCCTCGCTCTTCCTCCTCTGGGGCCGCGAGGCGTGGCACATCGTCAACCTGCTCCAGGAGCCGGTCTTCCTGCTCACGGGGATGAACTTCCCGGTGAAGATTTTCCTGAGCTTGCCCGTGGTGATCCTCGGCGCCGCGCTCGTCATCCCGCTGACGGCCGGCATGGACGCGATGCGGCAACTGCTCTTCGCGGGCACGGCGGATCGGCTGATGGCGATCGAATACGAAGTCGCCATCCTGGCCGGGCTGGCGGTCGTCTTCCTGGTCGCGGCGCGCTGGTTCTTGAACGTGCTGGAAACGAAGGCGAAAGTGGACGGCAAGCTGGGGCTACGGTGGCAGTGAGAGCCGCCGGGTGGGGACGTTGGTGGAACACCCGGCGGCTCACGCCGCTCGGCTCTCGAGAATCGGAGATCGTATGGGCCTCGAACGTTCGATCCCCGCGACGAAGACGATCGAATGGTCGGCGCTCGTCGCGCGCCTGACGGCGCTCGGCGAAGCGCCGGTCCTTCGCATGATCGACGGCCTGCCGGCGTTCCCCGACGAGACGCCCGACGACGGCTGGAAGGAATTGCGCCTCACGCTCGCCGGCGGCATGGCGACGCTCCGCCGAACGTCCGACGGCTACGCCTGCGTCACGTGGGGCACCGCCGACCCGGCGCTGCAGGCGTCCGCCGACGCGCTCGTCCGCGCCGTCGGCGAACTGGCGACCGGTTGACCGCGCCGTCTTCGCCACCGGCAAACTCCGCCCCGTTTCCGCCGTTCCGCCCGGCACGTCCTTTCCAATCGGCCCGCAGCGCCCGGCTTCGGAAGTTGCCCCGTCGGTTCCGCTGTTCGCATCCGCCGCATCGGCCGATTCCAGTACAAGCGATGCAGTCCGCCCGGTCGGCGGCCCGAGTTGGGGTTGTCGCGAATCGGGGGAATGGGTAATTTCCAAACCCGTCCGAACATGGGCGGGCAACCCTGCGGGGGATTGGCCGTGAATCTGACGGTCCGTCAAGTGGCGGCTCTGGTGGCGGGCGAGGTGGTCGGCGACGGCGACGCCGAGATCGTGGACGCGCGCCCGCTGACGGAAGCCCAGCTCGGCCACCTGACCTTCGTGGACGACGACCGGCACCTCGACGCCTGGCACCACTCGCCGGCGAGCGCCGCCGTCGTGCTGCCGCACGTGCCCGTCAACGGCCGGCCGCTCATCCGCGTGCGTGATCCGCTCATGGCGTTCGCCTCGATCGTGCAGCACCTCCGCGGCGGCGCGGCGCCGCACACCAGCCGCATCCATCCCACGGCGCAGATCGACCCGACCGCGACCGTCGGCCCGAACGCCGAGATCGGACCGTTCGCGACCGTCGGCGAGGGCACGACCATCGGCGAGGGCGCGACCCTGCACGCGGGCGTGTCGATCGGCCGGAACTGCCGCATCGGCCGCGACGCCACGCTCTTCCCCCACGTCGTCCTGTACGACGCCACCGTGCTGGGCGACCGCGTCACCGTCCACGCCAACAGCGTCCTCGGCGGCGACGGCTTCGGCTACCGCGTGCAGAACGGCCGGCACGTCAAGGTGCCCCAACTCGGCCACGTCGAGATCGGCGACGACGTCGAAATCGGCGCCTGCACCACCATCGACCGCGGCACCTTCGGCCCCACGCGCGTCGGCGCCGGCACCAAGATCGACAACCTCGTCCAGATCGCCCACAACTGCCAGATCGGCAAGCACAACCTCGTCGTCGCGCAGGTCGGCATCGCCGGCTCGACCACCACCGGCGAATACGTCGTGATGGCCGGCCAGGTCGGCATCGCCGACCACGTCAAGGTCGGCGACCGCTGCGTGCTCGGCGCCAAGGCCGGCATCCACAAGGACGTGCCCGCCGATTCCCGCATGTTCGGCATCCCCGCCACGCCCGACAAGGAACAGATGCGCATGCTCGTGAGCCTCGAACGGCTGCCGGAGCTGCGCAAGGAGATCAAGAAGATCAAGCAGGCCCTGGGGCTGGAGACGCACGAATGACGGCCGCGGAACCGGTGGGGCTGCTCGCCTGCGCCGGTCGGTTCCCGATCGCGATCGCGGAGAAGGCGCGCGAGTGCGGCATCCCGCTCGTCTGCGTCGGCGTCGAAGGGATGGCCGCCCCGGAATTGCGCGCCCTCTGCGCCGAGTACCACCCGCTGCGCCGCATGGCGCTCGGGCGCATCAGCCGCTCGTTCGTCCGCGCCGGCGTCCGCCGCTGGGCCATGGCCGGCAAGTTCCACAAGGTCAACCTGTTCCGCCCCTGGCTCTGGTGCCGCATGTGGCCCGACTGGCGCATGCTCCGCTTCTGGTACTCGCGCGCGCGGCGGGACAACAAGGACGATTCGATTCTGCTCGGCCTCATCGCGGAACTGCGCAAGGACGGCTTGGATTGCGTCTCCGCCCTGGACCTTTGCCCGGAGTTGCTCGTGCGGGAAGGACACCTGACGCGCCGCCGCCCGACCGCCGCCGAGGAGCGGGACATCCGCTTCGGCTGGGAACTGGCGAAGAGGATGGGCGACCTGGACGTGGGCCAGAGCGTGATGGTGCGGGAGCGCGCGGTGCTCGCCGTCGAGGCGATCGAAGGCACCGACCTCGCCATCCGCCGCGCCGGCGACCTCTGCGGCAAGGCCGGCTTCGCCGTCGTGAAGGTCGCGAAGCCGAACCAGGACATGCGCTTCGACGTGCCGACCGTCGGCGTCACGACCATCGAGACGATGCACGCCGCCGGCGCCACCGTGCTGGCGATCGAGGCCGGCCGCACCATCCTCCTGGACGAACCCCGCACGCTGGCGATGGCGGACCGCTACGGCATCGCGATCGCGTCGGTGCGGCCCGACGGCGACGAATTCCCGGCGGACGCTCGCACAAGCGCTCGCGGGGGCGTATGATGCCCGGATCGGAAACTGACCCAGATCGGTAGTCCATGGGTTCGATGAACTTCCACGTCCCGGGAAGCCTGCCCGCCGGCGGCGCCTTCGCCCTCGAGCGGGCGCAATTCGTCGGCGGGTACGACCGTTCCCCCTTCCCCACGCGCGTGGAACTCCGCCCCGGCCACCTCGCGCTCGCCAAGGCGCAGAACGAGAGCTGCAGCGTCTCCGCGCCGTGGCCGCTCGCGGGCCTCGGCTTCCCCGTCTCGACGACCGCGACGCTGCGCGAGAAGCCGGAACCGTACCACCTGCTGGTGGAGCTGGCGCGCGGCAAGCTGAACCAACTGCGCAACGCCGTCGCCGAATTGCAAATGCAGGGGCTGGAACCGTCGGCGGACGTGCGGCGGGAATCGCAGGAGGCCGTGCGGCGGCTGGCGTCCGCGGCGCTGCACGCCGAGCCGGGCGCCGGCGACGCCGACGCCACCGCCGCGCTCGTCCACTGCCACGCCGGTTCCCAGGCGCTGCTCCGGCAGTTCACCGCCACCGCCATCGAGCTGCGCACGCACGGCGGCCAGCGCATCCCGATGCGCTGGGGCTGCCGCATCGCCAGCGTGCCGTCCGCGGAGCAGGGCGCCGCCTTCGCCGCCGCCTTCTCGAACGCCGTCCTCGTCCCCGACTGGGCCGCCCTCGAAGTCGCCTCCACCAAGTACGATTGGGCCAAGCTCGACGACCTCGTCGACTGGGCCTTCGCCCACGGCTTCCAACCGACCATCGGCCCGCTCATCGACTTCGGCGAACCCCTGCCCGCCTGGCTCGACGGCTGGGAGGGCGAACTCCCCAGCCTCTCCGCCTTCTTCAGCGACTTCGTCGAATCGGTCGTCCACCGCTACGGTTCCAAGATCAAGAACTGGATCCTCTGCTCCGGCTTCAACCACATCAGCCGCTACTCCGTCTCCGAGGACGACCGCCTCCGCCTCGTCGGGCGCCTCCTCGAACTCGCCCGCACCCTCGACCCCGAAGCCAAGTGGACCATCGGCCTCGCCCAGCCCTGGGGCGACTATCTCGGCGGCGGCGACCATACCTATTCCCCGCTCGTCTTCGCCGACACGCTCCTCCGCAGCGGCCTGCCCATCGGCGGCTTCGAACTCGAAATCTACGCCGGCGACGACGACCGCGCCAGCCTCCTGCGCGACGGCCTCGACACCGTCCGCCTCCTGGACCTCTTCGGCCTGCTCGGCATTCCGATCGACGTCGTCGCCCGCCATCCCGGCCGCGCCCGCGCCGCCGCGCCCGCCGACCCGGCCGCGCTCTGCAAGTGCTGGAGCGCCCGCGACGACGAAGCCGCGCAGGCCGCCTGGGGCGAAGGCGTGGCCGCCCTCTCGCTCTGCTACGCCCACATCCGCTCCTTCACCTGGGGCGCCTGGGCCGACGATCACGGTCTCGTCGCCGCCGACGGGCGCGTCAAGCCGCTGCTCGAACCGCTGAAAGCCCATCGCGGACGCTGCGCGTGACCGCTTCCGCCGCCCGCTGGTCCCTCGTCCTCGCCGCCGTCCTCTGGAGCACCGGCTCGCTGTTCATGCGGCTGCTCCAGCGCCCCACGGCGCTCGGCCTGGAGTCGCCGCCGCTCTCCGAAATCCAGATCGCCTTCTACCGCGCCCTCTTCGCCGGCCTCTGCCTCGTGCCGCTCCTGCGAAGGACCGACCTGCGCGTCCGACCCGCGATGGGCGCCCTCGTCGGCACCTTCGCCGTCATGAACGCGCTCTACGTCTCCGCCCTCGGCCTCGGCTCGGCCGCCAACGCCATCTTCCTCCAGAACTCCTCGCCCGTCTGGGTCTTCTTCCTCGGCTGGTGGCTCCTGCGCGAAAAGGCCGACCGACGCTCGCTCTCCGCCATCCTCATCGCGCTCCTCGGCGTCGCCGTCATCGTCGCCGGCAACTGGCCCAAGGGGACCGACGCGGGCGGCGCCCAGCAGATCGACGTGCTGCTCATGGGCGTCGGCAGCGGCGCCACCTACGCCGGCGTCGTGCTGCTCTTGCGATACTTGAAGGACGAGTCCGCGACCTGGATGATGACGCTGAACCTGCTCGGCACCGCCGCGATGCTCGGCGCGTACTTCCTGTTCAAACTCGGCCCGGACGGCGTGTGGAGCTGGCTGACGGCGCCGTCCGCGAAGCAACTGCTGTTCCTCGCCATCTTCGGCGGGATGCAACTGGCCGCGCCGTACGTGATCTTCGCCCGCAGTCTTCGGCACGTCAGCCCGAACGAGGCCAGCATCATCACGCTGCTCGAGCCGGTGCTCAATCCGGTGTGGGCCTATTTGATCGACCCGCATGGCGAAACGCCGACCTGGTGGACCGTGGCCGGCGGAATGGTCTTGTTGGCTGCGCTGGCCTGGCGCTACGCGCCGCGCCGAGTGGGATCGGTTATAATGCCGGCGTCCGAGGGAGCCGTGCGATGACGATGGACGACAAGACGCTCGACCACCTGGAATCGCAGATTCCCGAGATGGCGCAACTCGCGTTTCGACAAGCGTACTGGGACGCGCTGTCGCGGGGAATGAGCGTGCTGGTCGCCGATGACGGCGATCTCGTGGAAGTCTTCCCGGATGGACGACGAGAGTTTCGGAAGAAATTGGAGCCGCGAATTCCCGTCGTCCCCGGCGTCCGAGCGGCGAGATGATCGACGAAACGCCGCGAGTGAGAATGTTCGCGGGGCCGAATGGCTCGGGCAAAAGCACGTTGAAATCGGTACTTCGTTCCGAACTCTTGGCGACCTACGTCAATCCCGACGATATCGAACGGGAACTCAAATCGAACGGCCGGTTCGATTGCGGCCCTCTACGGATCGCACCGGACCATGGCGAATTGAAAACCTGGATCGAACGATCGCCGTTGCTCCAATCCGGCAGCCCGCGGCCGATCGCCGATCGCTTCGGCGTCGCCGGATCGACGATCGCGATCCCGGTCGAGTCGGTCGATTCGTACGTCGCGTCGGTGTTGGCCGATTACCTCCGTCACGCGCTCGTCGCCGGCCGGCGATCGTTCACGTTCGAGACCGTCATGTCGTCGCCGGACAAAGTGGCGTTTTTGGGAAAGTCCCGCGCTTCGGGTTATCGAACATACCTCTACTACATCGCCACGGAAGACCCGGCCATCAACGTCGTGCGGGTTCGGAATCGCGTGATCGCCGGCGGGCATCCCGTGCCGGAAGACAAAATCGTTTCGCGGTATTTCCGATCGCTGGATCTTCTCGCGGACGCGATTCGCGCGTCGAACCGCGCGTACATCTTCGACAATTCCCGCGACGAACAGGTCTGGCTCGCGGAAATCGTCGAAGGCTCCGCGATCGACGTGAAAGCGCGGTCCGTCCCGCACTGGTTCCAAAAGTCCGTCCTCGACAAGCTGTGAACGAGGCCGAGTCATGCGTCTTCTCATCGTTCTCCTCCTCGCCACGTCGCTCTCCGCCGCCGAGCCGTGCCGCGTCAACGTCGTCGACAAGGACAACCGCTGGCCGGTGCCGCTCGTCGAGCTGCAAACCACCGGCAGCCAGCGCTTCGTCTCCGACAACGCCGGCGTTATCGCGATCGATTCGCCGGACCTGATGAACCACGAATCGTGGTTCAGCGTGATAGGCCACGGCTACGACGTGAAGGCCGACGGCTTCGGCTACCGCGGCGTGAAGCTGACGCCGGTGCCGGGGAAGACGCTGACCGTCGAAGTCACGCGCACGAACATCTCGAAGCGCGTCGGCCGACTGACGGGCTGCGGACTCTTCGCGGAAGCCCAGAAGTGCGGCGACGAAAAGGACTGGATCGGCGGCCCCATCGTCGGCTGCGACTCCGTGCAGATGGCCACCTTCGGCAACAAACGCTTCTGGCTCTGGGGCGACACGACGCTCGCCGGCTATCCGCTCGGCATCTTCGACGCCTCCGCCGCCACGACGCCGCTGCAACCGTGGACGAAACTGGAACCGCCCCTGAAGCCGAAGTACGACTACTTCACGACCGACAAGGGCAAGCCGCGCGGCGTCGCCAAGATGCCCGGCAACGGCCCGACCTGGATCTTCGGCATGGCCACCGTCAAGGACGGCGACACGGATCGGCTCGTCGGCACCTACATGAAAGTGCGGAACCACCTCGAAGTCTACGAGTACGGCCAGTGCGTCTGGAGCGAGCCGAAGGCGGAGTTCGAGAAGTCGAAGGTGCTCTGGACGAAGACCAAGGCCGGCGAGAAGGAACCGGTGTTGCCGCAGGGCCATCCGGTGCCGTGGACGGACGCCGCCGGCAAGGACTGGCTCCTTTTCGGGAACCCGCTGCCGACCATCCAGTGCCCGGCTACGCTCGCCGGCTGGCAGGACCCGAAGCAATGGACGACGCTGAAGCCGCAGGCGGAGCTGCTCGACCCCGACGGCAAGAAGGTCGTTCCGCACTCGGGCTCCATCGCCTGGCATCCGTGGCGGAAGAAGTGGGTGACGGTCTTCATGGAGAAGTTCGGCAAGCCGTCCGCCTTCGGCGAGTTGTGGTACGCGGAGTCCGACTCGCCGTTCGGACCGTGGGGCGTGGCCGTGAAGGTGCTGACGCACGCGAACTACACCTTCTACAACCCGCGCGTCCACGCCGAGTTGGCGACAAAGGATTCGCCGGCGCTCGTGTTCGAGGGCACCTACACCGCCGAGTTCGCGAAGGACCCGCCGCCGACGGCGAGGCACAATTACAATCAGATTCTGTATCGGCTGGATTTGGACGATCCAAAGTTGGCGAAGGCGAGGAAGTGAAGGAACGATGCCCGCGAACTTGACACGTTGGTCCCGGTCGCTGAAAATGACTGCGTTCGATCGGGAGCGAGTTCGACATGGATTTCGAGTGGGACGACGACAAGGCGGAATCGAACCTCCGCAAGCACGGCGTCGATTTCTCCGAGGCCATGTCGGTGTTTGCCGATCCGCTGTCGCTGACCGGCTACGATCCGAACCATTCCGACGACGAAGATCGCTACATCACGATGGGGCAATCGGTCGCGGGTCGAGTCCTCGTGATATCCCACACGGATCGGGGCGATTCGATTCGGATCATCAGTGCCCGCGAGGCCAACCGCCGCGAGCGAAAGGACTACGAAGATGGCAACTTCCCCTGAACCAGAAGCCGTCGAGGACGTGCAGCCGGACTACGACTTTCGCGCGATGAAGGGCGTCGTGCGGGGAAAGTACGCCGCAAAATATCGCGAGCGGTTGCGCGTGATCCGTTTGGCCGACGACGTGGCCGGCGCGTTCGCCGACGAGGCGGCCGTGAATGCGGCACTTCGAAAGTATCTGCAGGAACATCCCGCTACGGCGACGCCAGCATGATGGTTCCGATGGGCAGCACAATTACAATCAGAATCTGTATCGGCTGGACTTGGATGATCTGTGATTGGCGAATGCGAGGAAGCGAACGTAGGCTAATGAACGAACGAGTTAAAAGTATAGAATATTGTTCTAAGATATCATGTTCTCCACCCATTCTCCCAGTCCGAGTCGAACAACCAATTTCGAGACTTGTTCACCTTTCCACACTTGTATTTCAGGACAATCTTCTGGACCATTCATCGCACCATGCGGAGTGTGAACCGCAAATATCATTCGAGAGTAGTAATCTCTACGTGCTTCAAATCTAACGATATAATCATCTAGCTCTGTTTGTGACGCACGACTTTTAATCTGAACAAAGGCAATTTCCGCAGAGGCGATATTTTCCGCTTCAATATCGATGCCTTCACGGACCTTTCCACGTGTGGAAATACGCGCCCAGCCGGTTCGGATTAAGATCAAATCGATCAGAAGTTCAAAGTCCATAGGTGTTAGTTTTTTAACCATCGCAAGGACGGCATTTTCGTACTCGCGCCTTGCCTCCGATGCTCGGACGGCGTCGAGATCTCGATCACCGTTGATGATCCTGAGAATTGTTTGCCATGACTTTGGTGTGCAAATCGTGGCGCGAAATCCAGCTACGGAAGAAACAGCACCGGGTAAATCCGCTATAGCGAGAGTTTTACCTTGAAGTGTAGTATTTGTCCATGGCAGATCGCACTCAAGCCAAAAGTTGCCTTTTTCATCGCTTTCACCATCTGGATTGATCTGCGCTCCATCGCGAACTGTGCACCACCACATACATCCATCTTGGAAAGTAATCCATACGTGTTGACTTGGTGAATCGAGCAAGGCCTTTAGCGCATTGAATTCCTGTTTTGCTCCTTTGCGCGACCCATACTCAGCAATGATAAACTGTTCGATTTTATCTAGATCCGGTCCACGCATCAATTCATGCGGGATGCTTTTCCAACCAAGTTGGATTTGAGGTATCCCCTCACCCTTCTGAACTCGCGGGGCTTGGCATCGGAGGCAGGACGCCGGCAAGGCCAGCGCGCATAAATGGCGAGTCTGCGTAGCTTGCGCTTGCCCGGACTT
>CAYVRB010000045.1:0-27394 GCA_964453375.1 uncultured Alcaligenaceae bacterium | reverse complement strand
GCGCCAATCCGCATCGTGCGCCCCGTCCGCCGCAAATCTCACGGCGTCGCACCTTCGCCGCTTTCCCGACCCGCCGACAGCGGGCATACTGGTAGTTGAAGCACTCCGTCCCCTAGCGCGAGCGCGTTATGCGGTTTCGTACGTCGTTGTTGATTCTGCTGATCGCGTCGGCCGTGCCGGCGGCGGCGCAGACCTACCCCACGCCGCCCGCGAAGTACCACGTCGATCTGCGGTATAAGATCGCCGCGGAGCAGAACCAGCGCGTCCGCGACCACAAGGCCCTGATGGCCGCGCTCGCGAAGCTCGGCTTCGAGGCCGACGCCCGCGAGGACGCCGACCTCGACCAGTTCGACGCCTCGGCCGAACGGCTCGCCGGTACGATCCCGTCGGCCCAGGCGAAGGGCCTGCTCGACATCGCCGCCATTCGCACGTCGCTCTTGCGGGACTCCGCCACGCCGCTGCCCGACGACGCCAAGAAATCGGTGCAACTCCGCATTCGCATCGCCTCGGGCCTCGGCCTCGCGGAACAGCGTTCGCTGCACGAACAGGTCGTCGCGCAGCTCGGCCGCATCGGCTTCCAGGAGCAGACCGCCTACGGCCATGCCGGGTACAGCCTCGTGCGCGGCGCGCTGCCCGCCGGCCGCGTGCCCGACCTGTTGCGCGACCTGCGCGATCAGCCCTCCGGCTGGTTCTTCAGCGAAATCCCGCGCGACCAACTGAACCTGCCGCTGCGGGACGTGATGCCGGTGCGGCAGGTCGAAGTGCTGAAGGACGTGGATTTCGGAACGGCGGTCGCGCCGCCGGCGCCGCTGCCCGAGGCGATCGCGTCGCCGAAGTATTCGCTCGATTTGGCGGCGTACTTGGCGGAACCCGGCGCGACGGCGAAGCCGCTGCGCGTCGAACTCATCATGGCCGAACCGCTGCCGGAGGGCGCCCGCGTCTTCCGCGAACTGCTGCGGCTGCGCGTGCCGAAGGTCGCGATGGAAGGCGTGTTCGGGAACTTCGTGGTGCTGCGATTGCCGAACGCCGGCGATCTCGTGAAGGTCGCGGACATTCCCGCGGTGCGCACGATCCGCCTGCCGCGACTGGCGTCGGTCCAGCCGGGCGGCGCGGCCGGCGATCTCGCCGCCGCAATCCGCTCGGGCAACGTCGGCGCGCTGCACGCCGCCGGCTATCGCGGCGCCGGCACCCGCGTCGTCGTCCTCGCCACCGAGTTCGCCGGCGAACTTCCCCCCGGCGCGAAGCTCGTGGACCTCACGGCGGAACTGTCCCCCACGATCGACCCCGCGCCGCCCGGCGCCGCCGGCCGCGGCGGCGAGACCGCCCGCGCCGTGAAGGCCGCCGCCCCCGACGCGCAACTCGTGCTCGTCCGGCTCGATCCGATCGCCGTCCACCAACTCCTCAGCGTCGCGAAGGCCGCGCTTGGCGACGCCGTCGCGTCCGTCGCGCTCGTCTCGCGCGGCGACGAACTCATCGCCGAATCGGAGCGGCTGAACATCCGGCGCGACCTCGTGCAGGACGAATACCGCAAGGCGTTCGCCGACCTCGGCGACGACGAGAAGCCGGCCAAGCGCCGACTCGACGCGACCGCCGCCTTCAAAGCCCTCGAAGCTGACGAGAAGGTCTTCAAGGCCAAGTACGACCGGCTGACCAAACTCCGCACCGACCTGACCGACCTGAAGGGCGCCCAGGTCGTCGTCAACACGCTCGTGTGGGAGGACGGCTACGCCCACGACGGCCTGAGCGAAACGAGCCAGTTGCTCGACGCCCGCCTCACGCCGATCCCGACGCGCAGCGGCCTGCGAGAACGCAAGCTGCCGGGCGTGCCCGTCTGGGTGCAGGCCGGCAGCACCTCCGCCGGCAGCGTCTGGTCCGGCGCGTTCGTCGACGCCGACGGCAACGGCGCGATGGAATTCGGACCCAAGCCCGCGAACGCATGGACCGGCGAATTGAATTTCCTCACGGTCCTGGGCGACGACGGCAAATCGACCGACCGCTTGCCGGCGGGCGCGAAGATCCGCCTCGCCATCCAGTGGCGCGAACCGCGCGACCCCGACACCGAACTCGGCGGCCAGGCGACGTTCCCGATGACGCTGAAGCTCCTGCGGCAGCTCGACCCGACCGGCGCCGCCACCGCGAGCGACGACTTCGCCGTCGTCGCGAGGTCGTACGGCCAACCGACTCGCCTGCAGCGCACCTTCACCGCGGCCGTGTTCGAGCAGACGATGGAAATCTCGATCCCGGCTGACGGGCGCTACGCCCTGCGCGTCGAAGGGAAGCTGGCGGCGCACACGCTGGCGGCGACGAATCGCAGCACGTTCGAGCTGCGGCCGCGCCTCTACGCGACCTTCGCCGGCGGCGCGGCGCCGGGCCGGCTCGCGTTCGCCACCTTCGCCCCGACCGAAAGCGGCGTCGCCATCCCCGGCGACGCCCGCGCCGCGATCACCGTCGGCATCGGCGGCGGCCTCGCGGGCAGCGGCCCCGGCATCCTCCTCGGCCGCAAGCCCGACGTCTTCGTGAACGGCCTCGCATCGCCGGCGGCCGCCACCGGCATCGTCGCGGGCGCGGCCGCCTGCCTCGCCGAAGCCGGCGTCTCCGCGAACTTCGCCTTGCGCTTGCTGACGCCGAACCCCGGCGAGACTTTGAAAGTGCCGACGGAATGGATCCAGTCCCTGCCCGCGAAGACGGCCGACCGACGCTAGAAAATCGTCGAGCCACTCAACGCCTTGGCCCGAAGTTATCGTAGGTCGGGCCGAGTCTTCGAGGCCCGACGCGAAATGCAATGGTCAACGTGTCGGGCCTCCCAAAGCCTCGGCCCGACCTACAAATCACGAGCGATTTCCGCCAACGATTTGGACCTTCCAAAGCCTTGGACCGACCTGCAAATCCAGCGATTCTTCGACTTCACGGCAAGCGCAGGATCTCGAGCTTGCGGATGTTCGTCGGCCGCGCGGCGTTGCCTTCTTTCGTGTTGCCCGGCGTGAAGATCACGAGATGGCCGTGCACGAGCCGGTCGCCGTTCGGCTCCACGTGCTTGAGAACTTCGACGCGCTCGAGCAGGACCCGGATCTCGCGATCGCGGGCGATCAGTTCCCAAGTGTACCATTCGCCCTGCTTCAACTGGAGCGTTTCGGGCACCACGTACGGCATCGTCTTCTTCGTCGGCAGATCGCGCAGGCCTGCGTTCGGTCCGAGTTGCATCGAGTACCCGGCATCGCGCTCCGCGGTGCCGGCCGAGCGGAACTCGATCTGCGCGGCGCTCCCGGTGAAGCGCCATTCGCACCGCAGGTGGAAGTCCCGCCAATCGGTCTCCTCGCGGACGATGCGGCCGGGCTTGCCGCCGATCGGCATTCGCAGGCTGCCGTTCTCGTATTTCCAGTCGCCCGACGGCGTGCCCGGATTCCATCCGGCGAGGTCCTTGCCGTTCAACAGCGAGACGAACTCGGACGCCATCGGCGGCGAGTCGGGCAGCGGGCGGATCTCGAGGTTGCGGAACCGGACCGCCGTGTTCAGGCCGTAGCTCTCCAGGGCGATGGCGCCGCGCTCGGCGTTCGGCACGAACATCCGCGCCTTCAGGGCTTCGCGCCCGTTGACCGTGATGCCGACGACGCCGCCGGCCGCGAAGATTTCGAGCTTGACCCATTGGCCCTTGAGTTCGCCGAGGCCCTCGACGCCCGGGAAGAAGCGGGCGCCGTTCGGGGCGTGGCCGCCGAGCGTGCCGATGCGCATGCCGGGGTGCGTGTCGGGCGAGAGCTGCGCCTGGTAGTAGCCCGGCGCGGGATCCATCGGGTGGTCGGGCGCCGGTCGATAGCGGAAGAGGACGCCGGAGTCGCCGTCGTCGATCTTCGCGTCCAGCCGGAGGTGGAAATCGCGGAAGTCGGCGCGCGAGGAGACGAGGTTGCCGAAACCGCCGCGGCAGACGATCTCGCCGTTCTCGACGGCCCACTGCGCCGGGGCCGCGCCGGGGAAAGTCTGCGGCGTCCAGCCGGCGAGGTCGCGGCCGTTGAAGAGCGGGACGAAGCCGCCATCGTCGATGAGCGTCTTCGGCGGGTCGCCCGGCTTCTCAGAGTCCTGGGAAGGCTTCTCGGCGACCGGCGTCGGGCGGCGGGACTTTGCGAGCATCAGCCCCGCGCCGACGACGAGCACGGCCGCGATGCCGCCGAGCACGGCGTAGCGGGGCCAGTCGGGGCGGCGCCCGCGCGGGGACTTTTTGGCCTTCTTCCGAGGGCGCGGCGCTTCCGGCGGCGCGGTCGGGAATTCCACGGTCTCGACCGCCTCCTCCTCCGAAACCGGTTTCGCCCGCGCGGGTAGTTCAATCCGTTCGGGCAGTCGCGTCGAGTAGCGCATCGCCGATTCGAGGCTGCCGGCGATCGACGGCATCGGCGCGGGCGGCGCGTCGTCCAATTCCGACGGATCGACCACCAGCGCGTCGAGGACGATCGTCTCGCGGCAGAAGGGCGCCAGCGCCTCGGCCACCTGCTTCGGCGTCTGCGGGCGCTCGGCCTTGTCGATGGACATCATCCGCGCGATCAGGTCCGCGAGCGGCTCCGGCACGTCGGGGCGGTGTTCCGTCACGCGCGGGCGCGGCGCCGAACAGTGCATCTGCACCACGTCCAGGATCGTATCGGCGTGGAAGGGCGTGCGGCCGGCGAGCAGGTGGAACATCGTGCAGCCGAGGCTGTAGATGTCGGCGCGGATGTCGGCGGCGCGGGGGTTCTCCGCCTGTTCGGGCGCCAGGAACGCCGGCGTGCCGAGCAATTGCGCGATCCCGGTCTGCGAGAACGACATCGAGACGGACTGCTGTTCCCGCGCGACCTTCGCGAGGCCGAAATCGCACAGCTTGATCTGCCCCGTGCGCGAGAGCATGATGTTGCCCGGCTTCACGTCGCGGTGGACCGTCCCCTTCTCGAAGGCGTGCTGCAAGCCGAGCGCCGCGGCGCGCAGGTAGGCGCAGGCGTTCAGCAGCGGCAGCGGGCCTTTCTTCCGCAGCACCACCTGGAGGCTCGCGCCGGACACGTACTCCATCACGAACAGGTGCGCGCCGTCGATCTCCTCGGCGTCGTAGGCGCGCACGATGTTCGGATGGTCCAGCTTCGCCGCGATCTTCATCTCGGCGCGGAAGCGCGCGACGGCGTCGGGGTTCGCGAGCAGGTTCGCGCGGATGACTTTGATCGCCACGCGGCGATCCATGAGCGCGTGCTCGGCGAGGTAGACCTGGCCCATGCCGCCGTTGCCGAGGTGCTTGAGGACGCGATAGCGGGGATGGTTCTCGAGGCCGGTCAGCGGCACCGAATCGAAGGTCTTGGTGGGGACGTAGGCGGCGGTGCCGACGAAGTCGGCCGTCTCCGCGAGGGCCGACTGGCAGGGCGGACAGTGGACGACGTGCGCCTGGATCGCGTCGCGCTCGGCCGCGGCGAGCCGGCCCGCTCGATACTCGGCCAACTCCTGTTCGGTGGGATGCGGCGGGCGAACGGCCACGGACACCTCGAATTCAATCCGGTCGCATCACTCTACGCGGAAAGCGCGCGCGTGTCAGCGTCCGTCGAGCTCCGGCGGCAGCGGCGCGCGGTCCGGTTCGACCCAGCCGTCGATGGCGGCGCGCGACGCGAGGAGCTCGGGGGAATACCGCTCGCGCACCCAGGCCATCGGATGCGTGCGGGCGAGTTCGTCGGCGATCGCGGCGAGGGAGGCGCCGGCGGCGCGGTCGAGCCGGGCGCGGACGAGCTTGAGGTAGAGCCGCGTGACGGTTTCGCTGTAGCCGTCGCCGGAGCCGCAGGCGCGATTGTAGCGCCGGATGCCGTCGCGGACCTTCACCAGGGCTTCGTCGAAGGGGAACTTTCGGAGGTACCATGCCGCCGCGGCGAGGTGGCAGCGGTGCGTCCAACGAACGAACGGCCAGCGGCACGCCTCGAATTCGACGACCATCGCCGCGATGGCGGCATCGTCGGCGAACGGTTCGTCCCGGCGTACGTCGAACGGGCCTTGCTGACACATCGGCGGTCTCCGCGGGGGGAACTTCCACGGACACGGCCGAGGGCCGCCGGGTTCGCTCGTCAGATCGCCTCCGGACCGCGCTCGCCGGTGCGGATGCGGATGGCGTCTTCGAGCGGGAGGATGAAGATCTTGCCGTCGCCGATGCGGCCTTCCGGCCCGGTGCGCGCCGCCTCGACGATCGCGGTCACGGTCGGTTCGACGAAGTCCTCGTTCACGGCGATCTGGAGTTGGACCTTGCGCAGCATGTTCACGGTCAGTTCGTGGCCGCGGTAGATTTCCGATTGGCCCTTCTGCCGGCCGAACCCCTGCACGTCCACGACGGTGAGCCGAAAGACCTCGACGCGATTGAGCGCTTCCTTCACCGCGTCGAGCTTCTCGGGCTTGATGATGGCGAGGATGAGTTTCATGCCGTCTGTTGTACGGCCTACTTGCCCACCACCACGTCGAACGTGACGGTGTACGCCTTCAGATCCGGGAGCGCGGCGATCGCCTTCGCGGCGGCTTCGGCGATCGCGTCGGTCGGCGCGTCGAACCGGACGATCACGCCGTCGCGGCCAAGCTTCTTCGCTTCGAGATTGCGGACCTCCGCACCGGCCGCGGCGCGGACGCGCTCCGCGAGCGACATCGGCGCGACCGGCTCGAACGCCACGGCTTGCAGGATCTCCGATTGCGCCGCGGGCTTCGCCGGCGATTGCCCGATGAACAGCGCCGGCCCTTTTGCCGGCTCCTTCGCCGGCGCCGCGCTCTGGATCGGTTGCCACGCCGGCTCCGCCGTCGCCGGTCGCGCGGGGAATTCCTCCGTCTTCGCCGGCAGCGGCGCCCCGCCGCGCCAGCCCGCGGCGGCCGGCACGCTCGGTACCGGTCCCGTCGTCGTGGAGAGTTCGTCCGGCGGCACGTAGCGGAACGGCGCCGTCTCGACGATCGGCTTCGGGCCTTCGGACACGAACGGCGCCGGCGGGGCCGCGAACGACGGCGGCGCCACACTGGGCGATGGCATGCTCGATGCGTTGACGGCGTAGGCCGGCGCGCCGGGGCCGGGGATCGCGCGGAACGGGTTCGTCACCGGCACCGGGAACGCGCCGGGCGTCGCGCCGCTCATCGTGTACCATTGCGCCGAGGTCGCCGGATAGTCGCCGCCGGGGGCGTATGGATTCGCGCCGGGCGTCGTCGTGCCCCAGCCGTACCAGCGATAGGCGGGGTGGCCGGCGTAAGCGGCGCGGCCGCCGGGCGTCGTGCCGCGGAACGGCTGCATCGGCATCCGCGCCTGCGGCGGCATCCCGTTTGGATTCATCGTCGCGTTCGGCATCGCTTGCCCGACGCGCGGGTCGGGCTGTTGTTCGGGGCCGACGACGGCGTCGGCGAGCGCCTTGGCGCGGTCGCCGGTCCATTTCGTGAAGCCGCTCCATAGGCCGCGCACGCCGCCGGGGTTGGGCTGCGCTCCGCGCGGGTCGAAGCCGCGATTCGACGCGCCGCCGAACGGATCGAACGACGTCGACGCCGGCACGCGCTCGCCGCGATTCGGAAACGGCTCGAAGGCGGGGAAGCTCCGCGGCGCCGCGTCGGCCGGGAACGGCGCGAGGGTCGGCAAGCCGCGCGGCGGGGCGGAATCGAACAGCGCCGGCGGGGAAATGTCCGGCGCGGCGCGCACCGTCCCCTCGATGGCCGCCGCCTCGCGCACCGCCGCGAGCGACACCGCCGGCTTGCGCGGCTTCGCCAGCGGCACCGGCTGCGCCGACGCGGCATTCGCACTGCCGAGGCCCGCCAACAGGACGGCCGCGCTGCGGCGAACGGAGAATGGCTTCACGGTCGGTTCCTTCCCCCGCTCACGGGAACGCGTTGATCGTCGGCGGCCGCCGCGGCCCCGTCGCCGGCACCGTCGTCCGCGCGCGGTTCACCGTGCCGAGACCCTGCACCGACTGCGTCGGCGCCTGGCCCCCGCCGGCGAACCCGGCGCGGTTGATGTTCTGGGCGAAGACGTTGAAGTACGTCCCGTGGTTCGCGAACTGGTTGCCGAACAGCACGGGATGCGCCGGCGAGTTCAACCGCACCGGTTGGCCGCCCGGCTCGTACGCCTTCGCGTTCGGATCGTAAGGGATCTGCGATTGCGGCAGGAAGCCGCCGAACTGCGGACCGACGGGGTTCTGGAACTGCGGCACCTGGCCGTAGATGTTCGCGCCGCCGGAGGGCAGCCCCGGCCGCACGCCGTAGTAGTAGTTCGCCGCCGGGTTGCCGCCGCGCAGGAGGTTCAAGTACGGGCTGAGAGGCTGCTGCGCGCGGTTGTAGAAGTTCGGCGCGTAGCTCGGCGGTATCGTCGCCGGCTGCGCGAATGCCGGCGACGCGAGGAACAACAGGATCGGAATCGCGCTGCGCATGGTCAGTTATTGTTGTTGTTGAAGCCCGCACCGCGGCCGGCGATCTGGTTGACCGTCGTCGCCGCGAGCAGCGGCACGCCGAGCAGCCGTTCGATCGGCGTGAGGATGCGCGCGAGCGTCGTGTCGATGCGCACGAGTTTCTGCGCCTTCACGTAGATCCGGTCGCCCGGCATGACCTGATAGTTCGTGGTTGTCAAGCCGTGCTGCGTGATCGCCACCCAATCCACGGGCAGGATCTGCTCCGGCTGGCCGGCGTGGGGCGTGCGCCGCGCGACCCAGATGTGCCGCTTGGACGACACGGGCGGCAGGCCGCCGATGTTCGCGATGGCGTCGAAGACCGTCTCGCTGCCGGTGATCGGGAAGGCGGTGACGGTTTCGCCGTTGCCGCCGCCGTCGGTCACGACGTAGTACCGCTTGCTGTTGTACTGGAGCACGTCGAGCACCACGCGCAGGGTTTCCTTGCGGAAGCCGCCGGCGCCCGGCTTCGTCGGGTCTTCCTGTCGGGCGACATGGTCGCGCACCGCCTCGGCCGCCTGCGGCAGCGTCAGCCCCGCCACCGGCACCGAACCCCAGATGCCGAGATACACCGAGCCGTCCGGCCGCACCGAGAACTGCCCCGACACCGGCTGCACCGGCAGGCTGAACGCCTTGAATTCCCGCGGCGGATCGTTCGGCTTGCGCGTCGCGGCGGCGTCCGGGTCTTCCAGGATCGCCACGATTTCGATCATCAACTGGTCGGGCGGTTCGATGACGTAAGGCGGCAGGGCGATCTTGTGCAGCTCGCCCGGCACGTCGGATGTCGGCACCGGCAGCGTGCGCCCGGTCGTGCCGTGCGGCCCGAAGTGCGATGGATGGTGCGGCGCCGTGTGGCAGCCGGTCGCCACGATGGCGGCGATCGCCGACAGCCCCAGGCAAAAGGTTCCCCACCGCATGGCCGATCCTCGCGCGACGGTCCCTCGTCGTCGGTTATCATCGGCCGCCGGCGGTAGAATCGTTGAATCTTTCCCAGACGGAAGAGTCGGAAGTGTAAGAATTGCAAATGGGGCCGTGATCAAAACGGACGCAGCTGAATGCCATTGCGTGAATCCTTAACCTGTTGACCCCGTCAGGGAGTCGGGCTGACCAAAAATGGCGATGTCCGGCCGGCGTGGGGGGTCCTCACACCTTCCACACGACCGGATGTCGCCATGACCGGCTTCGCCCAGGCCATCGCCCAAATCAAGGGCAACCTCGAACAACTCCTTCCGACGCCCTCGTCGACCACCTCGCCGGACTGATTCACCTGACCGGACGCGATTGCTACGCACCCACGACCTCGCCCACACGCCTACGATGCACGACGCCATGCGGGACGGCGATTTGCTCTTGGGAGACTGGGCGTTTGACAGCTTCGCCCACCTGGCGCTCCTGCGGACGCGCGGCGTGCACGAGCTGTTCCGCCTGCACCAGCGACGGCCGCGAGGACTCGCCCGCGACCTACCCGCCGGCGCCGGTGTTGCAGGTGCACCCGGCGCCTCCGGGCCGGTGCGAGCCTCGGGCGGTGAAACGCCGACCGAAGGAGTACGACCGCCTGACGCGCCCGCGTAGGGAGTTGAAGGAAGCCCCGAGAAACGAAGGGAAACGACGCTCACGCAACGGCATTCGGGACTGTCACCTATTCCATCGGGGGTAGTTTCGATAAATCGGCCAATAAAAAAGGTGACAGTCCCCTTTTTTGGGCTGACGTGATCCGCCCGTCTGCTATCTTGGCCGCATGGCCGAAACGATCCCCTACCCGCCCACGCCCGACGACGTGCCGGACGACCTCGTCGACCGGCCGCCGGACCTCGTCCGCAAGGAATGGGTCCTGCTCCTCGGCCTCATGGCGTTTCTCGTCGGCTACCTCGCGACGACGCTGTTCTTCGGCTTCGCCACGATCTGGTGCGCGCTGAGCCTCGGGCGCTACCACGTCTTCGCCGCGCTCGGCTTCGTCTTCTGCGGCCTCACGTTCCTGATGCTCGCGAAGAACCTCTTCCGCCGCGTCGAGCCGGAGTTCGAGGAGTTCCAGATCGAGCTGAAGGAGCGCGACCAACCGCGGCTCCACGCGTTCGTCCGTCGCATCTGCGCCGAGACCGGCGCGCAGGAACCCCGCGCGATCTACGTGTTCCCGGACGTGAACGCCGCCGCCGGCATACCCTACGGCCTCGCGCATTTGTTCGCGAATCCCCGATTCGATCTGAAGATCGGCTTGGGCCTCATCAATAGCTTGAATTTGAGCGAATTCAAGGCGGTCGTCGCGCACGAACTCGGCCACTTCACGCAGGGCGGGTTCGTCCACAATTATTGCGAAACCGTGCAGGGGATTCTCGCGAACATCCTGCGCGGCACGGGCGGCGTCGATCGCCTGGAGACGTGGCTCAAGGAAAGCCCGCCGCCGATCTCGTGGCTGGGCGCCGTCATGGGCGGGATCAATCGCGCCGTCGCTTTCACGGCCATGACCGTGTTCCTCCTGGTCGACCGCAAGCGGATGGCCTTGGCCCGCGCCGACGAGTTCCACGCGGACCTCGTCTCCGCCAGCCTCGCCGGCAGCGACGCCGCCGTTCAGGGGTTGTTCAAGGTCCGACACGGCGACGATTTCTTCGGATTCGCCCTCGACGAACTGCGCCGCGCCGCCGACCACAAGCTCTACACCGCCGACCTGTACTTCCACCAGCACGCCATCGCCGACCTCTATCGCAAGAAGAAGAAGGAACCGAAGAAGGGCATCCCCCCGAAGCTCGACGGCCCGAAGGCCGGCCGCAAGATCCAGGTCTTCGACCCCGACGACGAAAACGACGGCGACCCGAACGACTACCATCCGAGCGGATACGAGCGCGAGGAGAACATCAAGAACGAGTTCATCGAAGCGCCGATCGACGAGCGTTCGCCGTGGGCGCTGTTCGACGATCCCGGCGAACTCCGCGAACGGATGACGAAGCGCTTTTATCGCGTCGCCTACGACGTGGGCAAATCGACGGCCGCCGCCGACCCCCGCGCCGTGCAGAAGTTCATCGACGAGGAGAACGCCGAGACGACCTACGACCCGAAGTACGACGGCAGCTACGACGACCGGATCGTCGAACCCGGCGACCTCGACGAACTCCACGAACTCATTCGAAAGGATCCGTGGACCGACGAACGGTTGATCGCGGTGCACGAGAAGCTCTACGGGGACGTCGGGGCGCGGGCCGAATCGCGCGCGGAGCTCGTGAAGGAGCGCGACGCGATCCTGGGCAACGAGGGGAACGTGCGCGGCCGCAAGGCGCGCAAGCTCCTCAAGGAACTGGACGCGAAGCTGGAGAAGGCGGACGAATGGTTCCACGCGCTGGATCGCCGCGTCTACCTCGTCTTCGTCCAGATGGCCTACCGCGTGCAGGAGAGCCTTTACTACGAACTCGTCAACCGCTACCGCTTCCAGCTCGCGATCCAGAAGTTCTACCAGACGGCCAGCAAACACGGCGCGATGGCGATCGTGACCATGAGCCTGCACGGCGGCGAGGGCGGGGCGATCCCCGACGACGACTTCGTCGAACTCATGCACGTCCTGCGCGAGGCGCGCTCCGCCCTGCGCAAGATCCTCCGCGACGCGAAGGAACTGGACCTCCCGGCCATGAAGCACTTCGAGGAAGGGGACCGCCTCGCGGACTTCCTGCTGGACGAGGAGATCGTGAAGGAACTGCCGGCGACTTACGTGAAGGGGAAATGGGTCGACAAGCTGATGCGCCAGCTCGGGCAGGTGATGAACCGCACGACGCGGCTGCACGGCAAGGGCCTCGGCGGCATCCTGAAGCTGCAGGAGGAGATCGCCGCGCAATTCCTGGCGCGGCGCGCGGCCGCGCCGCCGGCCGAGGAGCCGCTCGCGCCGATCTTCGACGACGAACCGCCGGCGACTCCGTGAGGGCCCGCGCATGTGCGGCCGCTACACCGTCTACCACGACGCGCTCGTGCTGGAACGCGCCTTCGGCCTGATGAAGGTCGCGAACCTCGCGCCGCGCTTCAACGTCGCACCGTCGCAACCGGTGCCGGTCGTCGGGCTGAAGCCCGACGGCGCCACGCGCGGTCTCGCCTTGCTGCCGTGGGGATTGCTGCCCGCCTGGGCGAACGATCCGAAGACGCAGCGCCCGATCAACGCGCGCGGCGAGACCGTCCACCGCCTCGCCACCTTCCGCGAAGCGTTCCACCGGAAGCGCTGCCTGATGCCCGCGAGCGGGTACTACGAATGGAAGCGCGACGGCAAGCGCAAGCAGCCCTTCTACATCCGCCGCAAGGACGGCGGCCCGCTGGCGTTCGCCGGCCTCTGGGACTTCTGGACCGACGGCGCCGCCAAGCTCACCACCTGCTGCCTCATCACGACGGAGGCCAACGAATTGCTGGCGCCGGTCCACAACCGGATGCCGGTGATCTTGAACGCGGACCAGTTCGACGGCTGGTTGAATCCGACGACGGACGACGCGACGCTGCGACGCTGGCTCGTTCCGTGCGCGCCGGACGATCTGGAGACGTTTCCCGTCGGCGAGTTCGTCAACAAGGCGACGAACGAAGGCCCGCGATGCGTCGAACCGGCCGCGTGACCGCTACTCCCGCTTCCAGATGTCGCCGTGCGGCGGATCGTATTCGACGCGATCGATCGGATGCGTCAGCTCGTGGACGACGTAGCGCCCGCGGCCGCCGCCGGAGCGAAAGACCGCCGGCTGATCGTAGGGAAACACGTCGTTCGCTCCGGGCGGCAGCTCGAACGATCGCGCGGTCCAATCGTCCTTCCGCTCCGGCGGCGCGGAGACAAACGTGCGGCACAGGTCGGTGACGACGTACCGCGCGCGGGGCGCCGCCGCCAGCAGCTCGACGCGCATGAATTCGTAGGTGGCCGGTCGTATCAACGGCGTGTCGGCGTGCAGGAAGCGGAACGCCGGCGTGCCGGGCAGGTCGAGGTAGACCGCGTGCGGCGACGAGTGCCAGCAGATCACGTCCGCGGCGGTCGCGCCGCGGCTTCGCAGCCAGACGGCCACCTCGTGCGCCTCCTCCACGGCGATGGCGGAGAAGAAATCGGAATAGTTCCCCAACTGGTCCTGTCGGCGGCGCGCGGCGTCGGCGTCGAGGGCGCGCCAGCACTCCGGCCAGAGCGCCAGACGTTCCGGCACCGTGATCGCGTGCCGCGGCACCGCGAGGCGGACCCACGGGAACACGCGCTCCACGCGGTCGACGCGCGCCCGCCACGCGGCGTTCTCGTCGCACGCCCAGGCGACGCCGGACGACACGGCGAGGAACGCCAACCCCGCCGGCACGACGGCCCAGCGGTGCGCCGCGAAGAGCGCGAACGCGATCAACGTGCCCGGCACGTGGACGTAGGGGAACTGCCGCTGGAGCAGGAATGATTGCAGCAGCCACGCGAGGTAGAACGCGCCGAGGATGCGGCGGACGCGGGCTTCGGAGTCCGTCGCCGGCGGAACGTACCATCGCCGCGACAGCTTCGCGACCCAGCGCCGGCGCCGACACAAGTCGGCGATCGCGAGGAACGCGACGAGCGGTTGCAGGTACGTCCACGGGGCGAAGTGGAACCAGTGGCTGACGGCTCGCCAGCCGATCTCGGCGAAGAGATATTCGGTGTAGTGCGGGTTCCACTTGGTGAAGACTTCGACGAAGTGGGGCCAGGTGCCGGTGCGGACGAGCCAGGCGACGCCGAGCGCGCCGGCGAGGACTCCGCCGAGGAGGTTCGGGAGCGTGCCGCGGCGGTCGGTGGCGAGCCAGGCGCCGGCGGCGGGGAAGAGGCAATGCGGCTTGAACCAGACGGCGATGCCCCAGAGAAGGCCTTCGAGCACGCCGCGCGCGAACGGCCGGCGCGGCGACTCGCTCAGGCGCACCGTCAGCGCCGCGAGAGCCGGCAGCAGCATCCAGACGTCGCGCTGGGCGTGGCAGAACTCCGTCGTGAACGGATAGAACGCGGCCGCGCCGGCGGCGCACCAGGCGATCGCGGGCCGATCGGCGCCGGCGCGCCGCGCCAGCCGCGCGAGCAGCCCGCAGCATGCGTAGACGATCGCGAGGTCGACGAGGCGCACCGCTTCGACGCTCGGCCCGAACGACCGTCGCACCAGTACCAGCGCCCAGACGAAGCCGGGCAGGTTCGTGTCGAAGACGTCGCGGTAGTGGACGCCGCCGGTCATGACGGCGCGGGCCGCCAGCTCGTAGAGCGTGAGGTCGCACCAGGGCGGCATGCGGAGGAAAATCGGCAGGCCGACGGCGAGGAGGATCGCGGTCAACGCCCAGCCAGGCCAAGCGCGGCGCCACGGCCGCCAACCCGCCTGCGGCGAAGCTTCGGTCGATTGCATTCCGGCAATTTATGTCGGGGGGCCGGAATAAGGGGACTGTCACCTTTTCTATCGACCGATTTATTTTTAATCGGTCGATAGAAAAGGTGACAGTCCCCTTGAAAAGGTCAGCCCACGAAGACGCCTTCGACGCCGTCGGCGAACAGCACGAGGTCTTGCAGGATCGCCGGCTCCGCGCCGGGGGCGGCGACGATCCGGGCGCCGTCGTAGATGCGCAGCTGGGAATCGTGTTCGACCACCAGGTCGGCGCGGCCGTCCTGGTCGATGTCCTTGACGGCGACGCGCACGCCGCTGCGGCGCGCGTCGTCGTTGTCGACGTAGAAGTTGACGAGGGCGGCGGTCTCGCCGTCGAGGTAGCGCGCGCCGTCGATGGCGAGGACGCGGCGGGCGCCGCCGGCGCCGGCGCCGAAGATCAGGTCGACGCGGCCGTCGCCGTTCAGGTCGGCCGCCTCGATGTTGACGCCGTTGCGCAGGCGGGCGGCGTCGTCGCCGCCGAAGGCGAAGAAGTCGTTCCGGAGCCGGGGCGGCGCGGGGTCGAGGAGGGGCGCCAGGAGCGAGGCGCCGTCGAAGACGGCGACGCGCGGTCCGCCGCCGACGCCGGCGGCGACCAGCAGTTCGGGCCGGCCGTCGGCGTTGAGGTCGGCGAGCGCGGTGCTGGCGCCGCCGCGGAACCGGTCGTCGTCGATGCCGAAGAAGTCGGCGCGCTTGACGAACCCCGTGCGGGCCACGGAGAAGATCTGGACGCGGCCGCCGCCGCCGTTGCCGGCGGACACCACGACTTCGGCCGCGCCGTCGCCGTCGAGGTCGCCGACCGAGAGGGCGACGCCGCCGCGGAAGGCGGCTTCGAAGGCGTCGAGGCGCACGGTGTCGGTCGAACCGTCGGCATTGTGGAAGCGGGCGAGGACGATGGAACCGCCGCCCGCGCCGATACCGAAGAGTTCGTCGACGCGGCCGTCGCCGTCGAGGTCGGCGAGCCGGGCGACCACTTCGCCGTCGAAGTCGCCGAAGGGCCGTTCGGCCGGGCCGACGATCGCGGGGGCCGCGCCGTCCACCTGGACGGCGCGCACGGCGCCGCCGTGCGCCACGAGGATCGTCTGCTCGAGGATGTCGGCCGGCGGTTCGGTCGGCGTCAGCCGCGCGACGCCGATCCGCGTGCCCGTGACAGTGCTCGTGTCGGTGACTCCCGCCGCCAGCAACCGTCCGGCGGCGTCGAAGGCGATCTCGCGCGGCTGCACGTTCGTCCCCTTCGGCCCGTCGGTCGGGAAGGCGAACTCCGGGCCGCGCGTCGCATCGCCGAGCGGCCGGCCCGCGGCGTCGTACCGGATCAACGACGTGATCGCGATCGTCGGCACCGTGGACACGATCGGATCGACGAACGTCGTGAGCGGCGTGTACTGTTCCAGGAGCGCCAGCGAACCGTCGGCGAAGCCCTGCAAACCGACGGCGAATCGCGAGGTCGACGGCGTCGAGTTCGTGGAATCGAATTCCGAAAGCGTGCGGACCACGCGGCCGTTCGTCCCGAACGCGGGATCGACCGATCCGTCGTTCGCGAAGCGGACGAGGATCAGGTCGCCGCGACCCTTGGAGAAGTAGGGATCGTTGCGATACTCGGAGCGATAGGTGTTGAGGGCGGAGACGACGCCGCCATCGGGCTGGGCGGCGGCGAAGACGCCGCTGGCGGAGAACGATCCGGTGGCGCCGTCGGGGATCGGGCCGAGTTCGCCGAGGAGGGTTTCGGCATAGCCGTCGCCGTCGAAGTTCGCGTCGAGGGCGCCGGCCGCGTCGAAGCGGTACGCGGTGGCGAAGGCGCGGGTCGAACTCGAATCGGTCCGCGTACCGAGGACGGTGGCGCGGCCGGCGGCGTCGATCGTCGTCGCGGCGAATTGTTCGAAGGCGCCGTCGCGCGCGGCGAGCGTGGCGACGCCGTCGCCGTCGTACGCGGGGTCGAGCGCGCCGGCGGCCGTCAGTTTCGCAACGACCACGCGAGGCAGCGATGGGAAGGGGACCGACAGCGCGTCGGAGTTCGAGTACACGGGGTAATAGCCGTAATTTTGGACGCCGCCGACCATGAGACCGCCGTCGGCGAGGAGGGTGAGCGCCTGGAGGCTCGCGATCGCCGGGCCGCCGTCGAGATCGTGGACGGCGCGGCCGCCGTCGCCGTAGGACGCGTCGAGCGAACCGTCGGCGTTCAACCGCATCGTCAGCAAGTCGCTATCGCCGTAGTAGGGCGGCAGGAGCGCCGGGGCGGGGTAGGAGAAGTTGCGAGAAATTTGCCCGGCGACGACCGCGCGGCCGTCCGGCAGAAGCGCGAGCTTGCCGAGGGAGAGCGACGAATATTCTTCGGACCAGGGGCCGAAGCTGCGGACGCCGTCGCCGTCGAAGGTCGCGTCGGGCGAGCCGTCGGGGCGGAAGCGCGCGAGGACCGCGATGCCGGCGACGCTGCCGAGCACCCAGAGGCGGCCGGTGGCGTCGACTTCCAGGTCGGCGACCGCCCCGTAGAGCGGTCCGAGTTCGGGCGAGACGAACGCCGCGCCGTCCGTGCCGAAGGTGTCGTCCAAGACGAACGGCGGCACGATGGCGGCCGGGACGAGGCGGTCTTCCAACGGTTCGATGCGCAGGCGGCGAGTCATGCGAGCACTCCAGGCGAACGATGCTTTCTACCAGAGGCACGAATTATTTTCGAGCCGGGCCGCGCGGCCGTTCAACGGTGCCGGGATGGCGGGATTTCCGCCGGAAAACGCTTCGCCAGCGCCGCCCGGGCGGCTTTCAAGTCCGCCGAATCTTTCATCTCCACGACGCGGTTCGTCAGTTCGCGCGGATCGCGGGCGTGATCGTAGTACTCGGCGCCGAGGAGCCGGCCGGTGTCCCAATCGCGCCATTCGGTATATCGGCCGGCGGCGGTCCGCGCGCTCACGCCCATCGCGTCCGGCACGCCCTTCGGCGTGCGGTCGGCGTACGCCGGTCGCGGATGCTGCGTGTACGCGGCGTCCTTCACGGACATCGTCGCGTCCGCCAGCACCGGTACGAGGCTCGCGCCGTCCAACCCCGGTGCCGCCGGCAGACCGCACAGCTCCACGAGCGTCGGGAACAGGTCCACCAATTCGACGAGCGACGCCGTCGCCCCGGGTTTCATGCCGGCGCGCGCGAGGATCAACGGCACGCGCGCGTCGTACTCGAAGCACGAGGTCTTCGCCCACAGTCCATGCTCGCCGACGTGGTAGCCGTGATCCGAGAGAAAGACGACGACGGTTTTCTCACGCAGCGCGTGATCGTCGAGCGCCTTGAGCACCTTGCCGACCTGTTCGTCCAGATAGGCGATATTCGCGAGGTAGCCGTGGCGCATCTCGGCGATCTGCGCCGGAGTCGGCGCGATCGTGTCGGGCGGAAGGCCGAGGAGTTCCCGATTGTCGTGGAAGGCGATCGCGGGCGCGTCGGGCCGGCGCGGATCGAGCGCTGGCAACGCCTTCGGATCGTAGCGATCCCAATACCTCTTCGGCGCGTTGAAGGGCGCGTGCGGCTTCCAGAATCCTACGGCCAGAAAGAACGGCTTCGCCTTCACTTCGCCCAGCACGCGCACCGCCTCCGCCGCCACGCGGCCGTCGTAATACGCGTCGTCCGGCACGTCGCGCCGCTCGCAGACCGGCACCTGCCCGTACTTCCGGCCGAGGTCGAGCGCCGCGTTCGGGGGAAGCGCGCCCGTCACGGTCGGCGCGTCGTCGCCGTGGTTGGCGTAGTGCAGGAATTCGTCGGCGCTCCACGATCGCCGGTCGCCTTTTTCCTTGGTGTGCCAGTTGTGGAAGATCTTGCCGACGCCGCGCGTCTCGTAACCGTTCGCCTTGAACCATCCCGGCAGCGTGACGGCGTTCGGTTTCTTTTCGCGGAAGTGGGTGCCGTTGACCCACAGCCCGAGCGTGTCGGGGCGCAGTCCGGTGAGGAAGGACGAGCGCGAGGGGTTGCAAACGGCCTGCTGGCAGTAGGCGCGGTCGAAGCGCCGGCCGCGCGCCGCGAGCGCGTCGAGGTGCGGGGACTTCGCGGCGGCGCCGTAGCAGCCGAGGTCGGCGCGGAGGTCGTCCGCGACGACGAGGAGGACGTTGGTCCGTTCGGCGGCGCCGGCCGTGCCGGCGAACAGCGTCAGCAGGAGCGCGGTGCGGAGCATGGGGTGATGATAGGAGCGCGCTCGCCGAAAAGGGGACTGTCACCTTTTTAATCGAGGCAATTAAAATAAATCGCCCAATAGAAAAGGTGACAGTCCCCTTTTCGGCGACGCTCGCGATATCATGGTTGACATCCCGCTTTTAGGAGCGCCATGGCCCCCGATTGGCTCGCCGCCCGCGCGCGCATCCCGCTCGATCCCAGCGTGACCATGCTCAACACCGGTTCGTTCGGCCCCACGCCGATCCCGGTGTCCGAAGCCGCGAACGAGGTCCGCCGGCTCATGGCGATGGGGCCGACGAACTTCTTCGTCCGCACGCTGCCGCCGCTCCTGTGGGATGCTCGCGTTAAGACCGCGCGGTTCCTCGGCACCGCGCCGGAGCGGTTCGTCTTCACCACGAACGTCTCGGCCGCGATCAACCTCGTCGCGAGCGGCCTGACGCTCGACGGGCCGGGCGAAATCCTGATGACCGACCACGAGTACGGCTCGATGGTCTGGTGCTGGGAGCGAGCCGCGGCCCGACAGGGGTTGGAAGTCAAGACGTTCCCGCTGCCGACGATGCCGCGCGATCCCGGCGAGATCGTCGAGGCGGCCGTGCGGGCGATGACGCCGCGGACGAAACTGTTCTTCTTCAGCCACGCCCTCTCGCCGACGGGGATGGTGCTGCCGGCGAAGGAACTCTGCGCCGAGGCGCGGAAGCGCGGCATCCTCACCATCGTCGACGGCGCGCACGCCCCGGCGATGATTCCTCTGAACATCGACGACGTCGACGCCGACTACTACGCGGGCAACTGCCACAAATGGCTGCTCGCGCCGATCGGCACCGGCTTCCTGGCCGTGCGCGATTGGGAGCGCCCGATCGAACCGCTCCACGTGGGCTGGGGCTACAAGCCGGACGCGTACCCGATCGGCGAGCACGCCGCCGCGAGCGGACCAGACGCGCCGGACGCCTTCGGCAGCACGCGCCGAACAAGGTATTTGGAATTCGAGGGCACGAAGGACGTGAGCGCGTGGCTCGCCACGCCGGCGGCGATCGCGTTCCAGGAATCGCTCGGCTGGGATGCGATCCGCGACCGCCACGCCGAACTCGCCGCCTATTCCCGCGGCGTCTACGACAAACTCGGCCTCAAGCTGGCGACGCCCGCCGATCGCCGCCTCAGCGGCTCGATGACCGCGTGCGAGTTGCCGACGGGCGTGAACGTGCCGGAGTTGCGCCGGAAGCTGTGGGACGCGCGCATCGAGATTCCGGTGAACGACCGGCCGGATCGCGTGCTGCTGCGCATCAGCCATCACCTTTACACGACGGAAGCCGAGATCGACCGGCTGGCCGAAGTGTTGCCGGAGCTCCTCGCATGACCGACGCTCAATCGTTGTTCGAACGTGGGCACGCGGCCCTCGAAGCCGGGGACTTCCCCGAAGCCCTCGAATGCCTGTCGCGCGCCATCGCGGCCGATCCGCGCGTCGCCGCCGGCTATCGGCTGCGCGCGAAGGCGTACCTCGCGCTCGGCGACCGGCCGAAGGCGATCGCGGACCTCGACGCCGCGATTCGCTTGAAGCCGAACGACGCGCAGTGGCACGCCGAGCGGGCCGCAGAACTCCTGAAGCAGCGCCGCTACGCCGACGCCATTGCCGATTGCGACGCGGCCCTGCGGCTCGATCCGGGGCGCGTCGATCTCTTGGCCATCAGCAGCCGGGCGCATGCGATGCTCGGCGAATCGGCGACCGCCTTTGAGGACCTCGAGCGCGCCATCCACGCCGATGCCGATCACGCGGCCGAACACCTGACGCATCGGGCGAAGTTGCACTTGGACTGCGGCGATCCGCGCGCCGCCATCGCCGACGCCGACGCGGCGATCCGCCTCGACGACGGTTTCCTACTCGCCTACGAGATCCGGGCGCAAGCGAATTGGGAACTCGGCGACCTCGCGTCCGCTGCCGACGACTTCGAGCGCGCCGCCCGTGACCCTTCCGCCTTCGTCGCGCGCCTCGGGCGGCTGTCCGTGCTGCACGATCTCGGCCGATGGTCCGCACTCCTCCGTGCCGCCGATGAATTGTTCGCGACGATCGACCTTGCACCGGCGCTCGAGTTTCGCGGTCGGGCGAAGCTCGCCCTGGGCGATACCTCCGGCGCCGTCGACGACTTCACACTGCTGGCGACCCGCGACGCCCGCCGGCCGACGGCGCTCGTCCTCCGCGCCGCCGCCCACGAAACCGCCGGGAATATCGCCGCCGCCGTCGCCGATTGCTACGAGGCCCTGAAGCGCGACCCCGCCGACGCCGACGCGCTCAACCAACTCGCCTGGCTGCTGGCGACCCGGCCCGAAGTGCGGAAACCGGACCAAGCGAAGGCGTTCGCGACGCGCGCCTGCGAGTTGTCGAACTGGTCGAACGCCGACCACCTCGACACGCTCGCCACCGCCTGCGCCGAGTTGGGGGAAACGACTGAAGCCGCTACATGGTTGGAGAAGGCAATCGCGATCGACGACCGCGTGCAATTCCGCGAGAAACTGGCGAAGTGGAAGGCGCTTTGATTTGGACTGCGGCGGCTGGACGCCGCTTTCAATTTGAACTCGCCCGTACGAATTGGAACATCGAATGTCGCCGGATACCATTTTGGGTGATTGGAACGACTCAGAACAAAGGACCAAAGCGGCCTCCAGCCGCCGCAGTCCAAATGAAACTATGCCGCCTTCTCCAAGTCGCGAACGATCTCATTCAAGGTCCGTCCACCGCCTTCTCGGAATCGCCGTAGCAGTTCCTCCTCGCTGATGCCCGGATCGAGGTTCAGCTTCGCGGGCTTGGACGGCGTGAAATAGCCGATCACGCGCCCGTCCGGCGTGCAGACTTGTAGCGGCGCGTCCGCCGCCTCGAACTTCGCCTTCAACGATTCCGGCACGATGACGAACGGCATGATGGAACCCCTCTAGGCGTCGAATCATTCTAACCGAACATTCCCGACTCCAGAAACAGGTCGCATTCCGATTCTCCATTCCGCTGGAACTTTCGGATGGTTTCGAGGTAGACTCCTAGGTGTTCCATTCCGCTCGCGGTCTTCTCCTTCGAATGCGTCCCATGCGGAAACTCTTCCCGCTCCTCCTGATCCTGCTCGCGGCGGCCGACTGGCCGATGGGCGGCCGCGCCAACGACCGCAATCCCGTCAGCCTCGAGAAGAACGCGCCGACCGATTGGGCCTTCCCGACGAAAGAAACGAAGGCTCGGAATATCACATGGTCCGTCAAGACTGGCGGCTCGCGAAACATCGGCGGGCCGGTCGTGTCCGGCGGTCTCGTCTGGATCGGCACGAACGACTATGAGCCTGACGAAAAGCGCGATCTCTCCATTCTCGCCTGCTACCGCGAATCGGACGGGAAGCCGCTCTACCGGCATTCGACACCGCGCATTCCCTTGCCGCGATCCTTTCGATTCATCAAGGATTTGCCCGGACAGGGCCTCAGTTGTTCGCCGCTCGTCGAAGGCGATCGCCTCTGGTTCACTTCGAATCGTCGCGAAATCGTATGCCTCGACATCGGGCCGTTGCGGAAGGGAACCGGTGAAGCGAAGGAATTGTGGAAGTTCGACATGATCGGGGAGCTGAAGGTCGAACCTCGAGTTGCCTGCTTGCCTGGATACGACAGCTACGGTTCGCTCGCCTCGTACAAGAATCTTCTGTTCGCATTCACCGGCAATGGAGGCGATATCTACAGGACCGAGCCAGCTGCCAAAGCCCCTTCGATCGTTTGCGTTCGAAAGGACTCCGGCAAAGTCGTTTGGCAGGACAAACCTCCCACCAAGGATTTGATGAAAGGCCAGTATTCCAGCCCTCTTGTCGTCGAAGCCGGCGGCCGTACGCAAGTGATCCACTCTCAGGGCGATGGTTGGGTCCGATCGTTCGACGCGGAGACGGGCAAGTTGATCTGGAAATTCGACGTCGATCCACGAGGATCGGGAAAAGAAGACGGCTGGCTACCCAAGTACTATTCCGTGGCGACGCCCGTGTTCGCCAATGCACGGGTTTACTTTGCGATCGGATTCCATCCCGATCACATCGGCGATAAAGGCGGTCGACTATTCTGCATCGACCCCTCGAAAACCGGCGACGTCAGCCCGGAACTAGAGCACAAACCGGGAACGTGGAAGCCGAATCCGAACTCGGCGCTCGTTTGGGAATTCACTCACGCGGGAACCATCAAGACCGGTCGGTTCCATCACCTTCTCGACTCCGTGGCCGTGGCCGATGGATTCGTCGTCGCGACGGATTCCGATGGCCTGGTCCACGTCCTCGACGAAAAGACGGGCCGGCGACACTGGTGGCACGACACGAAGGCGCGGAGTTACAGCCATCCTTTGATCGTCGACGACAAAATCTACGTGACCAATGAAGGTGGAGACGCGTTCGTGTTCGAGCTCTCAAAGTCGAAGAAAGTCCTCGCGAAGATCGAAGCGGATGCATCGTTCATTGCGCCGCCGGTCTTCGCGAACGGAACGCTCTATCTCATGACCGAGACGACGCTCCACGCCATCGACCGGATACGATGATTCGATCCGCTCGACCCACCCGGCGGCTGACGCCGCCCGGCTCGCCTTGACACCATCCCCGCCCCTGCTATCACCGCCGGCTCGGTTCCCACACTGCCGGAGGCGGCCATGCGCCCCATGCTCCTGTCCGCGCTCGCCCTCGTCGGCTTCGCCACCACGGCCCCGGCCCAGACCGCGCAGCAACTCGGTTCCGTCGCCGCCGCCGAAATCACCGTGCGCTCCGCGCCCAAAGCCGACGCCCCCGACGCCGGGCAGCTCTTCCGCGGCACCGACGTCATCGTCCACCACGCCGAAGGCGACGACTGGCTCGCCATCCAGCCGCCGCCGGGCGCGATCAGTTGGATCAACCACAAGTTCGTCGAAGTCGCCAAGGAGAAGGGCTTCCCGCAGAACGCCGTCGTCCACTCCGACGGCGAAGTGCGCATCGCGGCCGGGAAGGCCGGCGTCAACAAACCGCTCGACGTGCGCAAGACCAGCATCCCCGACGGCAGCATCGTGCGCGTCCTCGCCGCCGGCGTGAAGACCGACGACGACGGCAGCGTCTGGTACCCGATCCAGCCGCTCAAGGACGATTTCCGCTACGTGCCGAAGGCGGCGGTGCAGATCGGCGGGCCGACGGCGGAGAACTTCGTCGTGCGCTCGCCGCAGCCGGCGCCGAAGTCGTCGATCTCGCCGGCGGGGCTGACGGCGTCCATCGCAAGCCCAACGAGTTTCGCGAACAAGCCGGCCGGCTGGCCCGGCACGAACCCCACCTGGGCCGACGCCGAGGCGGCCGAGACGGCGAAGGATTACGACAAAGCGATCCGCTTGTATTTCCAGCTCGCGCGCGAGTCGAACGCCGCCGGCGGCGACGCCGACCTGGCGAACCTGTGCTACGCCCGCATCCACGCCATCCGCGAGAAGACGCGCGACGCCGGCGGCGCGAAGGACAGCAACTGGACCGCGCCGAAGGGCGATTCGCCCCGCGCCGACCGCGACGACGGCACCTGGACCAAGCGCGGCGACGCGACCGCGAAGGCGGCCTGGACCGGCGCCGGCACGCTGCGTGCGGCCAAGCTGAGTTCCGGCGGCAAGAGCTACTATGCGCTGGAGGATTCGCGCGGCCAGCTCCTCGCCTACGCCGTCGCCGGCAATACCGGCCTCGACCTCGACCGCTACGCCAAGCGCCGCGTCGACCTCTACGGCACGACCGCCTACTCGCCGGAACTCCGCGCCAACGTCGTGACGGTGTCGCGCGTGGACGCGGTGAAGTAGAGGGTCCGCCGCTTCGCGACGGACAACCGACGTTCGCTCATAGCCCTTGGATTTCCCAGCCCTTGCGGTATTCGCGGTTCACGAACTTGTTCGCCGCTCCTTCGTTCGCGATGAGCATCTTCGCCGCGTCCCACTCGAGCGCCTTGCCGGGGAAGCGCGTCGACAGGCAACCCAGTAGGATCGCTTCCGTCATCGGTCCGGCGAACGCGAACGACGCGCCGGTCTGGCCTTTCCCCCGGCACGCGTCCACGAACTGCAGGTAGTGGTTCTCGCTCGGCAGCGACGGCAGGTCCTTGCGATCCTTGAACTTCTCCTCCGGCAGCAGGATCGGCATCTTCCCGCCATCGTACGGCGAATACAGCACGCCTTCCGTGCCGATGTAGATGCTCCCCTGGAATTCGAGCTTGTGGTCGCCGAGGTGCTTCACGACCTCCTCCGGCGGCCGGCGCTTGCCGTTCGTCCAATGGAGCGTCACGTTGTCGGTGGCGTATTTCGTTTCGGGGAAGACGTAGGTGACGGCGGTCTCGAGGCCCCAGCTATCGGCGTGCGCCTCCTCGCCGGAGGATTTCACCGTCTTCGGGGCGGTGAGGGCGAGCGAGCTGAAGACCGGATCGAGGATGTGGCAGCCCATGTCGCCGAAGGTGCCGGTGCCGAAGTCGAGGCGCTTGCGCCATTCGCCGGGGTGGTAGTAGCCCTTGATGAAGGGGCGCTCGGCGGCGACGCCGAGCCACTTGTCCCAATCGAAGGTCGCGGGCACGGCGTCCTTGCGGTCCGGTCGCGGCTTGTCGTCGCCCCAGGTCTTGCCGCTCCAACTGTGGACTTCCTTCACCTTGCCGATGGCGCCGGACTGGATGAGCGCCACGCAAGTGCGGTGCTTCTTGTCGGCGTGGACCTGGATGCCCATCTGCGTGACGACCTTCATCTCGGCGGCGACCTTCGCCATCAGCCGCGATTCGGCGATGGTTTGCGTCAGCGGCTTCTGGGTGTAGACGTGGATCCCCTGCCGCATGGCGCGCAGGCTGATCGCCGCGTGCATGTGGTCCGGCGTGCTGATGTTCGCGCTCGTGAGGTTCTTCTCCTTGTCGAGCAGGTCGCGCCAGTCGGTGTAGACCTTCACGTCCGGGAAGCGGGACTTCACCTTGGCGATGCGGGCGGCGTCGACTTCGGCGACGGCGACGAGCTTGACGTGCGGGCTGGCCGTCAGCGAGCCCCAGTCGGAGGCGCCCATGCCGTCGGCGGCGAAGCTGGCGTGGTAGAGCGTCTCGCTCGGGGCGGCGCCGGCGTGGTGCCGGAAGACCATCGGCGCGGCGATGCCGGCGACGGCGGCCTTGAGCGCGGTGCGGCGGGTGATGCGGGGCATGGAAGTGTCCTGAAGGAGAAGGATGGTTAGGTGGGAACGCCGGATTCCATGAAAAAGATCATTCGCCAGAGACGGTCGGTCTCGCCGCGTTCGACGACTTCGATCGGTTTCAATCCGTCGAGGGCACGGTTGGGCATTTGAAACCAGATCGGCAGCGCTTCGGCCTCGACCAGTTCCGCGAGCGACGCGAAGAGTCGTCGCAATTCGAGGAGTCGCCGGCGGGCCGGCGGGCCGATGGCGGCCCCGGCTTCCCAGCCCGCGACGGCGCGTTCGGAAAACCCGGTAATGCGGGCGAAATCCTTCGCGGTCAGTCCCCATTCCTTGCGGAGTTGGTGGAGGAGAGTATCCACCTTCGGTTTGACGGCCGCGCCTCTGGTGGGTTTTGGTCGAGTCTTGATCGCCATGGTGATACCTCCCTTCCAGCAATTTACACCGGCGGCCGAATCGTTGCAAGAACTATTGCCTGCAAATATGCCGGCAATATTACCGTCCCAACGGCGGCAGTTCATGCCGGTTGGCCAGATTCAAATAACTCCGCGGCGGGACGAGATTGCCCGGGAAGACGGCCAAATTCCATTCGGCCCGGCGAACGGCCGAGGGCACGATCAAGCCGTCGAAATCCGCCTCGAAGGCGAGGCGGCCGATGGATTGCGCGAGCGATTCGTGCCTCCGCTTCCCCGTGGAAAACCAATCGTCTTGAACTAGGTGCGCGATGGAAACGCCGAAGTGCTTCCGTACGGAAGCGGACGCGAAATCGAGGACACGTTCCAAACGGACTTCGACGCCGACGAGGGCCATCGGCATCTTGGCGAACGCGGTCAGCCCCGGAAGCATCTGCTGGCCAAGATATTCCGCCAATGCGGTTTCCGCGTTCACGCTCAAATAGACCGTGCGAAACGACCCCGGCGGATTCCACCGTCCGCCAAATTGCCGGCTTCCCATGCCGGTGAGGAGATCGTCCCGATTCGCAAATCGCATCGCCGCCGCGCGATAGGCCATTCCAGACCACGGAATGGCCTGCGCGGCGCAGCGGACCATTGCCCGCTGGAACACTACGGAATCGGGATGGACCGCCATGACGTCCCGTTACTTGGCCAAGCTCTTGATCGCCACGTTCTTGAACGCGACCGGGTCGCTGTGGCCGGCGAAGCCGAAGAAGCCGGTCGTGCGGTCCTTGCCGGGATGCGGCGAGTTGGCCATGTACTCGGTGATCTTCGAGAGGTCGGTGTCGAGGATCAGGTTGCCGTTCAACTCGACGCGGATGGTGGGGCCTTTCACGACGACGTGCTGGAAGTTCCATTCGCCGACGGGGCGGTGGAAGCCTCGCTTGGCGGCGGCCATGCCGTAGGCGGAGCCGTGCGCCTGGCGGGCGTCGATCCCCTTG
>CAYVRB010000044.1:0-27671 GCA_964453375.1 uncultured Alcaligenaceae bacterium | reverse complement strand
ATACCTGCGAACGGTGCTGACCGGTTTTTCAAGCGATTAATGCGCGTGAACCCTGTCGTGCTCATGAGGCGGCCTCGATTTGTTATTATGTTCAGTATAGGCGTCGGTGGACACCGGTCAAGCACGGTCCGCCACGCGTCTCTCAACTCGCATTCCCGCGAATGTAAGATTCCGCCTACAATTCCGGTATCCCCGGAGACGGATCTCCGGTCCTCGTTCCTCGTCAGGCTCACCATGCGCATCTTCCCCCACGCCCTGGTCCTCCTGCTCGCCGTCGGCGTCGGTTGCTCCGCGCAGGACAGCGGCAAGAAGGACGACCCCAAACGCCCGAAATTCTGGCTCGGCGACGACGTGCCCGCCCTCGCCGGCGCCCAATGGCTGCAAGGAACCGAAACCAAATTCGAGAAGGGCAAGGTCTACGTCGTCGAGTTCTGGGCGACCTGGTGCCGGCCGTGCATCCAGAGCATGCCGCACCTCGCCCAACTCCAGGAGGAGTACGGCAAGAAGGGGCTTCAGATCGTCGCCGTGACCACCGCGGACGAGGACGGCAACGATCTCGCGGCCGTGACCGAATTCCTCAAGAAGAACGGCGCGAAGTTCCCCTTCCCGTTCGCCTTCTGCGCGAAGGACGACGTGAACACGGCGTGGCGCGAGAACTCCGGCACCGAGAGCCTGCCGTCGTCATTCGTCGTGGACGCGGCGGGGAAGTTGGCGTTCATCGGGCATCCGGGCGACCTCGACGACGTGCTGCCGCGGATCTTCGCGGGGCAGTGGAAGGGTCAGGCGAGCATCGACGAAATCGAGAAGGAGAAGGCGGAACTGGACGACCTGTTGAACCTCGTGCAGGACGCCGCCGGCCGCGCCGAGAAGGCGAACGCGGGCAAGGGCGCCGAGGCGATCACGAAGGCGGTGGGCGACGCGGCGGCGGAGGCGGCGGCGGAAGTGCTGCGCGTGCTGCCGAACTACGAGAAGAAGTGGCCGCACAAGGCCAGGCAGCCGGTCTTCGAGGCGGTGAAGCTCGCGGTGACGCTGCAGGCGCGCCAGTTCGACGACGCCGCCAAGCTCACCGAAGACCTGCTCAAGAAATCGGTCGCCGCGAAGGACGGCCGCACCCTCGGCCAGATCCGCACGTTCTGGTCCATCAAGGCGCTCAACCCGGAACGCAAGAAGATCGGTTACGCGACCGCCGCCGCGGACGAAATCCTGAAGCTCGAAGGCGACCGCGACGTCGGCAGCCTGCTGGGCGCCGCCGAGGCGTACTACGCCGCCGGCAAGAAGGACAAGGCGGACGAGTTCGCCAACAAGGCGCGCAAATTGGTGGGCGACGACGAGAAAGCGAAAGCCGCCATCGAAAAGGCGATCGCGCGGTTCCAGCAGTAAAAACCAACGCCCGTATTGCTCCGTACTCCCGTTGGGCGTCCTCCCTGGTTTCATGGGGCGACGCCGGCGGGAGCGTCCAACAAACCGCCCGCGCCGGTCGTTCCACTTCCATGCACCGAGGTTATCGCCGGGGGCGCAATTTCCCGTTGACATCGAAACCGTTTCGCGGCTATTTTCCGGAAAATTCGGAATTTTCTGGATTGCCCTTCGGCCGCGCGCGTAAAATCGCCCCCTAATACCTGCGAAGTCAGGGAGAATGCATGTCGCGGATTATTTCGGGGCCTGCCACGGCGGCGGATCAACCCGCGAACGAAACGGAAATCTCGCTCGATTTGAAGGCGTTTCGGTCGATCGCCGAACGGCTCGCCGACGAACGCCAAAGGTCCATCGCCCTCGCGCGGGAGTGTTGCAGCCTCCACCAGCGCCTCTGGCGAGCGATTCTCGTCGACTGGGATCGGGAGATCGAGCAGGACTATCGGGCACACGGGAAACCCGTCCCGCCCGAGCAGTTTCGGCAACTGGATCAATTCGCGGCGCTCTCGAAGATGGCGCTCTCGCACCTGCCCTACGTGCCCGTCGCCACGGTGGAAGAAAGCGCCAAGCGCAACGACTATTTCGAGCACACGTCGCGACGCTGGAAATATGCGGGCCTCCTGCGCGAGTTCGGCGTCGTCCGCACCCTGAACGCCATGAAGCGCGACAACGAACAACTCCTGAATCGGATGGCGAAAGAGTTGGAGCACGTCCAGCCGATCGGCGCCCTCGTCGATTGCGGGCCGAAATGACTCGCCCCTGGAATCGTCCCCGCGTCGAGCGATCGAATTCGGAGCCTTTCCCTTGCCCACTTTGAAACGTAAGGTCGAAAAATTCATCAAGGCGTTGACGGAACTCTCCGGTTCCCTCGGGGGCGAAACCGAGACGAACCCCGCGGACCCGGGCATTATCAAAGGCATCCCGCAACACGCGAAGTTCGCCCAATCCATCGTTGACGAAGAGTTGATCGAATCCGACCGCGCGGATCCCCGCCATGTCGAGTTCGTGGAGTTGCGCGATCGGTTTCGGAAGACCGTCGCCACACCCTTACAGAACTTAACCGACCAGATCGCCAAGACGATTCACGAAGAATCGGAAGTCCGTCGATCCCTGTCGGATTTCGGGAACAGCACGCGGGAAATCGCCGAAGCCTCGCAAAAGTTGTTCGCGGAATGCCTGAACGAAGAGCCGCCCGATCTTTCGGAATATTCGTTCCCATTGCCGCCGGTCGATTCGGTGTTGCCGTTCACTCGGAATCGGGCGATCGTTTGCATCGATCTGGCGCGATATACCGAGATCGTCAAACGCTTCTATCCGATCGTCGGTATGCCGGACCTCGAGCCGATCGTCATCGACGGCCTATGGATCATTCACGGCAAAATCTCGAATCACCGCTTGTTCGCGCTGGTAAAGATCAAGTACCCGGTCGGAGAAATCGATCCGGTCCTCTCGTTCACGGGCGACGGGGCCGTGCTGCAATTTCCCAACCTCTTGCTCGCCTTGCGATTCGCGGAAGCGTTGCATGTACAAGCCGAAAGGGACAAGGGTGGCGACTACCGCTACCGGATTGGTATCAGTTTCGGATCGATCTCGCTGAAGTGGGTGGAAACCGGCACCGGCCCCCGGCGGATCGAGTCGGTCGGCTTGCCGTTCGTCGAAAGCGTTCGGCTCGCGAACGCCATCCCGACCGGCAGCGTCGCGATCCACGAGAAGGCGTGGAACCAACTAATCCTGGAAGACGCCGCGTTCGCGAAGGATTGCGAGAGCCGATACGAGTCTCGCGAGTTGGGCGGCAAGCGCAACGAGTCGTTCCCCGCGCGCGTGGGACAGATCACGCCGCCGGCCGCGTGGGAATCCCCCGAACCGATGGCCACATCGTGACGGAAATGGCTACGCCGTGTCCGAACCCGCGACGGTTTGGCAGCCTCCGATTCGTCGTGGGTCCGGCCGCGGGACCAATCCCCGGCACGGTGGGAATCGTCGGAATAGGTGTAAATCCCGTCCTAGACGCGATCTCCGTTGACCGCCCCTCGTACGGCCGACGATCTCGGATGAATTCATCACGGTCGGCACGCCGTATGCCGATGGAGGGGCTATGAAGCGGGATTCCTACGCCAATTTCGTCGATGCGGTGGCGTTCCTCAAAGAGGACGGCTCCACGGGCCAGTTGCTCTATCCCTACGCCGTCGCGGCGGCGGCGTGGGACGACATCTACGAACACGCGCGGAAATCCGGCGAATACAGCCCCACGCTTTTCGGGTTCTACCGGCCGGCCCTCGATCGGCTCCTCGCGCTCTCGCCGCCGGAATTCCCGGGCTACGATCAAATCCTCTGGTATCGATCGCTGATCGATACGCTGATTCATCGGGGCGTGGACGAGGCCACGCGCGCCTACAAGCAAGGCGCGCAGGTTCTCGCGGTCTGACGGAATTGCAACGAAAACGGGCGGGGTTTTCCCCGCCCGCAGCCGACCTTCCTTCGACGAACTGATCAGTCCCCGCGGAGCTTCAGCCCCATCGCGGTGAGCTTCTCCTTCACTTCCGTCAGCGACGTCACGCCGAAGTTCTTCGCTTCCATCAGTTCGTCCGAAGTCCGCTGGCACAGCTCGCCGACGGTCGTGATCTGCAACCGGTTCATGCACTTCCGCGCCCGCACCGAGAGGTTCAGCTCGCTGACGGGCTTCGCCATCATCGCCTGCTCCTCGGCCGACAGGTTCGACTGCGGGCGGAGCTTGAACTCGTGCTGCTGGCCCTGGTCGAGCGATTGCCCGATCCGCAGGCCCTTCTGGATCATGATCGCCCTGATTTCCTCGAGCGACGTTTCGCCGAAGTTCTTGCTGGCGAGCAGCTGCGGTTCGCTGATGCGCGTCAGGTCGCCGAGCGTCTTGATGTTCATCCGCTTCAGGCAGTTCCGGCTGCGCACGGACAGTTCGAAGTCGGTGATGGGCACTTCCATCACCTGCTTCCACTGCATGCTCACCTTTTCGTCTTCCGGGCTGTAGAACTGCGAGAGCGAGGCCTCGGCGTCCTTGGTGAACAGGCGGGCGCGTTCGTCGTGCGGGTCGGCCTTCTTGAGGCGGCGATAGCAGTCGGCGGCCTTGTCGTAGATGCCGGCGTCTTCGTAGAGCACGCCGAGGTTGTAAAGCGTCCCCTTGCTGACGGGCGGATGCTTGAGGCAGCGCTCGTAGTAGCCGATGGCGTCGTGGTCGTTGCCGGCGAGGTCGTTGAGGAAGCCGAGGCGGAAGAGGGCCGCGGAATGCGCCGGATCGAGGTCGGCGGCGCGCTCGTAGCTCTTGGTGGCGCGGACGACGTCGCCTTCGCCCTCGGCGAGCGCGCCTTCCTGGTAGTGGAACTCGGCGTTGTGAGTCGCCATGTCCTTGACCTTCGTCAGGATGGCGCGGGCCTCGGCGGCGTGGCCCTGCTGGCGGAGGACGCCGGCGCGCTGGAGTTGCACCTGCTGCGCCGCGTAGCCGCTCTTCTCGGCCTTGTCGAACGCCTTGAGAGCCTCGTCGAACTCGTGCTTGGCGGCGTGCGCGCGGCCGAGGAAGAACGCCGCGAGCGGTCCTTCGGACTGCTTCAGGTGCTCGATGGCCTTGTCCATGTGGCCGAGGTAGAACTGCGTCACCCCGATCTTGAGGTGGATCTTCTTCTGCTGGGCGCCGGCGCTGGTGGCGAGGCGCTTCTGGAGCAGGTCGTGGATCTCGCGCAGGTTGCGGATCTGGGCGGGGGCTTGGGCGAGGCCTTCGCGCAGTCGCGAGACCATGCTGCCTTCGAATTCCTCGCGTTCGACGAGGAGCGCGCGCAGATCGATGAGGGTTTCCGTCACGTCCATCACTCCCTCGCCGGGCCTTGCCGCGCGTCGGCCGAACGCGCGAGAACCGGCGAACCAATTTGAAGGCCGAACGGGAAATGTAGCGGCGAACGGTCCGCGCGGCAAGGGGAGCGGTTCGCGCGGATCAGTTCATCGCTTCGATCCGCACGTCGTCGAAGTAGGCCTCGCCGAAGCCGGTCAGCGCGAACGTGACGGCGAGCTTTCCGTTCGCGGGCACTTGGCGATAGAGGTGGTATTGCCGCCAGCCGCCGCCGTAGAGCCGCACGGAGAGCGGTTCGCTGCCGGCGGTGTCGAAGACGAGCGCGCCGTCCGCGGTCGCGCCCACGTTCGCCTTCGCCCAGAAGCCGATGCGCGCCCACGTGCCCGGGGGCAGGTCGACGGCCGGCGTGTCCACCGCCAACGACACGCGCTCCAGGGCCACCGGCGGACGATAGTCCTTGGTCGCGTTCGCCGGCTTCTTCGGCGTGACTTCGAGCTTGAGGCAATGCTTGCCGAGCGATTGGCCGGGGGCCGCGCCGGCGCGCGCCTTGTCGTCGACGGCCACGATGGCGGCGACGGGCGTCGCGGGGTCGAGGTGCGTCTCGCGCGCCGTCCAGCCGGGCAGCGAACCGACGGCCGCGCCGCCGGCGGGCGGGTCCTGGCTCAGCTCGAAGGTGCCGTGGCGCAGCACGTTCCCGCCGGGCCGCGCCGTCCGCATCTTGGCGGCGAGTTCCCAGTGCCGCGGCAGGGTGTAGAAGCCGATGGCGTAGGGGCTGGCGGTCGGCGCGCTCAGGCCGGCGGTCGCGTTCCGCCAGTGTTCGCGCATGATGATGCGTAGCGGCCGCAGCGCCGCGCGGGCGTCGCGGTACGACACGTCCGGCTGGTTGTTCGCCATCGCCTTCGCGGAGCGTTCGAGCGATTGCCGTGCTTGCGCGAAGAGGTCGTCGGCGCCGCGGACGGGCGGGGCGACGCCGGCGAGTTGATCGTGCACGCCGCGGACCTTCTCGTGGATCTCGCGCGCCTGTTCGAGGGCGAGCTGGGCGGCGCGCTTCGCGGAGCCGTTGCGGATGTTGTCCTGCCAGCGGACGACGAGGCCGTCCGGCGCGAGGTCGTTCGTGAAGACGACGGCGGCGGTGAGGTCGAACTTGGGAATCGTGATTTCGACGCCGCCGGGGACGGCGCGGACGCCGCCGGTGGAGCGCAGGTTCTCGAAGGTCGCGGGGGTGAGCAGCCAGGGGTCCGCGCCGTCGGGCACGAGGGGCACGGTGATCTTGAGGCCGTCGACGGCGCCCTGGTCGGGGCAGTGCTGCGACCCGCCGCCGATCCAGACCGGCAGCGCGACAATCCCCTTCTTGCCGCGGATGACGGCCGCCTTCACCGACGGGTGCGACGTGTTCACCCACATCGTCTTCTCGTCGTCCGCGCCGAACAGGACCGGTTCGAGCAGTTCAATTTCGGTGTTCAGCAGGTACAGTTCGATCATCCGATCGCGGCCGATGGCGCCGTACTCGGGCGAGAGGAACTGGTCGGTCCAGAAGCCGAGGCCGCGGTAGCCCGACGCGAGGCCGAGGTAGGTGAGCAGGCGGATTTGCTCCGGTTGCGGGCCGAGCGGCGCATCGAGCTTCTCAGGGTTCGGCCGGCCGGTGGCGATCGCGAGGTACCAATCGGGCATGTGCGTCTGTACCCAGGTCCACATGAGTTTGCCGGGCGAGGTGAGGGCGCGGCGCTGGAGGAGCCATTCGCGGTATTTGTCGAGTTCGAGGCTGGTAAAGAGCGGCCAGCGGTGGGAGCCGATGGCGTCGAGGTATTCGGAGTAGGCGGAATAGCCGTCCCAGAGGTCGACGCCGCGGGGGCGGCGCGGATCGTATTCGCGCAGGGTGTCGGCGGTGCGCGCCACTTGGCGGAGCTGTTCGGTGGTGCGGCCGGCGCCGAGGTCCCACATGAGGATGCCGTCGCCGGAGCGGAAGCGGCGGAAGTGTTCCACCATGCGGTCGGCGTCGCGGCCGACGTTCACGGCCGTGTCGGCGTCGCCGGCGCCCAGCACCGGCACCTCCGCGATCACCATGAACGAATGGTTCACCACCGCGTCGTCCACGAGCGCCGCGTCCACGTTCGCCGGAAACGCGATCGTGTTGAAGTTGAAATCGCGCAGCCCCTTGAGCGATTGCCCCGCGTGGCGGACGGCGCGCAGGAAGAACGGCCGCTTGTCGATGAGGATCCGCCCCGCGACGAACTCGACCGCGTAGGGATGCGCCACCCCCTCCGGCGTCGCGGCGGTCTTCGACCGGCTCACCGGCCGCACGATCCCCTTCAACGGCTTCTTCGGGTCCGGCGTGCACGGGCCGATATCCAGGTCGTCGATCCACAGTTCGCTCGACCCCGGCCCCGAGTAGACGTTCAGCACGAGCCGATCGATGTACGCGTCGGTCGGGTCGATCTCGCGGCCGAGCTGCGCCCGCAACACGGGCAGCACCTTCTTGAGAGCGTCGGCCGGCTTGCCGAGCGTCAGCCGGTGCCACGAGCGCACGCGCTCCTCCGGGTACGCGTCGCCGACGATCAGCGTCGTGAGCATCGCCTCCGGCGTCTTCGGGTCGCGCTCCTTCGGCAGCACGACGCGGGCGCGCAGCTGCACGCCGGCGCGGAAACTCTTCACCCACACGCTCGCCGTCGGTTCCTCGCCGTTCACCGGCTTGATCGGGCACGGCGGCGTGTCGTAGGCGTAGTGCACGAATTCCGAATCCGCCTTCCCGGCGTTCGGCTGGCAATCGATCTTCAGGTACTCCGACGACGGCGCGTTGAAGTACGAATTCGCGACGATCCGATGGTCCTTCTCCTCGACCTTCTGATTGCTGTCGGCGAGGACCCAGGCCGGTTCGCGGCCGGCGAAGCCGTCGCGGTGGACGTGGCCGCGCGGGGCGTCGGGCGGCTGCGCGGGGGCGAACGCCGCGAGGCCGAGGACGACGGACGCGAAGCCGAGAAAGAAGCGCCTGCGCATGGACCCGCTCCGAACGGGGAATCCCGTGCGGGACGTATACCCCGGCGGCGCGGCGGGCGAAAGCCGAAGAAAGGGGACTGTCACCTTTTTGATCGGCCGATTTATGGAAAATACCCACGATAGAAAAGGTGACAGTCCCCTTTCTTCGGCGTCCGCCCCGCGCGACGTCGCCTTGCCGGCCGGGTCGCCGCGCCGTATCCTGCCAGTTCCACTATTCCACCCGAATCCCTCGGTTGAAGCCATGTCCATCGACAAGAGCCTGAAGCGCAAGGGCGGCATGACCCGCACCCGCTGCGTCATGAAGCGGTCCGAACGCATCCTCAAGATGATGTCCGACGGCAAGTGGATCGACGGCACCAGCCCGTTCGGCCTGCCGAAGACCCGCGTCGTCAAGGTCGCCATCAAAAAGAAGCCCAAGAAGGAAGCCGCCGAAGGCGACGCCGCCGCCGCGACGCCCGCCGCCGACGCCGCCAAGAAGTAATTCGCCGGCCGATCCGTACAACAGACCGCGACGGATCCGTCGCGGTCTGTTCGTTTTCACCCTCCGGCCGACGCCATGCCCTTCATCCCCATCGCGCTCGGCAGCAACCTCGGCGACCGCCGCGGCTTCCTCGACGCCGCCATCCGACGCCTTCGCGCCGAACCGGGCCTCCGCGTCGTCGCCGTCTCCCCCTACTACGACACGCCGCCGGTCGACGGCACCCTCGAATCCGAGAACTACCTCAACGCCGCCGCCCTCCTCGAAACCGAACTCCCGCCCCAGACCGTCCTCCGCACGCTGCTCGAGATCGAACTCCAGTTCGGCCGCCAACGTTCCGCGGCCGCGCGGCGCTCCGGACTCTACGACCCCCGCACCCTCGACCTCGACCTCCTTCTCTACGGCGAGCAAATCTGGGATTCCCCGGAGTTGATCCTGCCCCACCCGCGCATGCACGAGCGGTCGTTCGTATTGAAGCCGCTCGCCGACATCGCGCCGGACATGGTCCACCCGGTACTCCGCCGCACGGTGGCGAACCTGCTCGCGGATCGGCCGGCCGAGGAACGCGACGCCGTCCACGTCCCCGCGCAGCCCGCCGGGGCCGAGCGCCGGCAATTCGAACGCGTGCGCGTCCTCGTCACCGGGTCCACCAGCGGCATCGGCCGCGCCATCGCCACCGCCTTCGCCGAACGCGGCGCCGACGTGATCGTCCACGGCTACCGCTCGCGCGAGACCGCCGACATGGTCGCCCAGCAGCTCCGCATCCACGGCGGCGACTGCCGCGCCGTCCTCGCCGACCTCCGCCAGCCGTCCGAAGTCGACCGACTCGCCAAGGAATCGTGGGACGTGCTCGGCGACGGTCTCGGCGTCCTCGTCTGCAACGCCGGCGCCGACACCCTCACCGGATCCGGCGCCGCGATGTCCTTCGACGGGAAGCTCGACGCTCTGTTGCAAGTGGACCTGAAAGCCACCATGCGCCTCGCCCGCGACGTCGGCGACAAGATGAAGCTCATGGGCCGCGGCTGCATCCTCACCATGGGCTGGGACCAGGCCGAGACCGGCATGGAAGGCGACAGCGGCCAGCTCTTCGCCGCCGTGAAGGGCGCCATCATGGCGTTCTCGCGCAGCCTCGCCGTCAGCCTCGCCCCCCACGTCCGCGTCAACTGCATCGCCCCCGGCTGGATCCGCACCGCCTGGGGCGAAACCGCCGCGACGAACTGGCAGGATCGCGTCCGCCGCGAGACGCCGCAAAAAGTCTGGGGTCTGCCCGACGACGTCGCCGCCGCCGCCGTCTGGCTCGCCTCGCCGGGGGCCGCGTTCGTCACCGGCCAAACCCTCGCCGTCAACGGCGGCGCCATCCGCTGAACATCGCATGATCCCGCAGATCCACCCGTCCGACGTGAAGGCGAAGCTCGACGCCGGCGAGCCGGTCGTCCTCCTCGACGTGCGCCAGCCCAACGAGTACGAGTATTGCCATCTGGAACCGAGCGAGCACATTCCCTTGCACGAATTGCCGTCGCGATGGGAGGAACTGGACGTGCCGGCCGGCGCGCTCGTCGTGGTCTACTGCCACCACGGCGTCCGCAGCCTCAGCGGCGCCGCGATCCTCATGCAGGCCGGCATCAAGAACGTCGCCTCGATGTCCGGCGGCATCGAGGCGTGGAGCCTGCTCATCGATCCGACCGTGCGGCGCTATTGAGCCTTCGTCGATCGCTCGCCCTTGAACAGCTTGCCCAAGTCCAGCGTCGCGGCCTTCATCGTCGTCGCGCTCTTCACCGTGTCGCCGAGCTTCAGGTGCAGCGTCCGCGCCTTCGGCTCGAACACCATCGCCTGGAGCGTGAACTTCCCATTGTTCACGTCGTGCAGGCTCTTGAACGCGTCCTCGACGCCGAGCTTGCCATCGGCGCCTTGCAGCGCCTCCAGCTTCGGCAGCCGGTCGCACTTCTGACCGATCCCCAGCTCGTCCGAGCAGAAGTGGTTCGTGCAGCAGCAGACGTCGTTCTTCGCCTTCCGCACAACGATCGCCTTCGGCGTGATCTCGAAGACCGCGCCGCCCTTCTCGTCGCACGCCGTCATGCACGAGGTCGACGTCCGCTCCGACTTCCGCAGCAGCGCCTCCGCCTCCGCCACGGTCGAACACTCCTCCAGCACGCGCCGGTAGAGCGCGAGCGTCGGCGTCCCCTTCCAGTTGAACGTCGGCTTGTCCTTCGATTGCTTCAAGTGGATTTCGTTGATCGTCACGGCGAGGCCGTCCTCGTTCATGCCGCTGATGCACCCCGACAGCGGGCTGATCGTGATCGTCGCGAACGCCTTCTTCCCCGTCGGTTTCCAGACCACGACCAGCGTGTGCCGGTCGATCCCCTTCGAGTTCATCCAGTCGAAGTTCCGCGCGAAGATCGTATTCCCGGTGACACTGCGGCCCGGCTCCACGATCACCGTCGAGCAGCCCATCCCGCTCGAGAGGTCGTACACGGTGTTCGAGAAGTAGAGCAGTTCCGGCTCGCGCCCGGCCGCCTTTGCCGCCGCGTCCATTTCGACGAGGTGATCCTTCGGCAGGTTTTTCTTGAGGCTCTTCGAGAGCACCTTGATCCCCTCGAAGGCATCCGTTTGCTTGGTGTCCTTCAGGAACTCCGCGAGGAGGCCGTCGATGCCGGGGGCGTTCTTGATGGCGAGGACGCCGTATTGTTCGCCGATCTCCTCGGGCGTGCCCTGGACGGTGAGCACGGGGATGTCGCCGATGTGGACGAGCTTGCCGGCCTTGTGGGAAGCGTCGGGGAACGTGGGCGCCTGCGCGAACGCGGCGGGCGCGACGGCCAGCGCGATCGCGAGGGCGAAGCATCGGCGGAGCATGGCGGGATCCGGTGAGGAGGCGGAGCGGTCGATCCTTCGCTTGTACCCGAAATCGCATCGCGGGGCAAGTTGGAGCTTGCGCTAGCGGCTGCGGTAGAACGTCAGTCCGTTGCCGTCGGGGTCGAAGAACGCGAACTCGCGCGTGCCCCACGGCGTGTCGCGCACGGTCTTCCCGGCCGGCACGACGCCTTGCACCCGATACTCCGCGAACAGCGCGTCCGGGTCATCGACCACGAACCGCAGCATGAGCGTGTCCGATTCAAGGCCGCGGAAGTCGGCCGCGTCGTGCCATTGCAGGTGCAGTTCGACGCCGTCGCGGTTCACGGCCGCATAGCGGGGCGCGGCGGGATCGTCCGCGAACGAACACCGGAATCCGAGCCGTTCGTAGAAGCGGACCGCCGCCGGCACATCGCGCACGGGGAGAACGGGCTGGACGGCGTGGAACATCGAATTTCACGCTCAAGTTTCCGGATCATCCAACCCGGTCCGAATCAAGAGTGCAATTCCGTACATCCGACACCACGATCGAGTCCTTATGCCGTGGCAGGCATTCGGAGCAGGATCGTCGAATCGAATTGCGGCCCTTGATGATGGGCTTCGCCGCCATGCATGAGTAACCCGCCGAGATCGGAATTCCAGGTCAGCGGAGAACATTGGTGCCGAGGATGCATGGGGTTTGCCTCGACGCTTTGCCAACCGTTTGCGTCCCCAACGAGCAATCCACGCCGTCCAGCCACGCCCTCGAGCATTACGATCCGTTTGGCCCCTCGATGGTAACCGAGCCCATGATCGTCACGTGTCTCGGTTTCAAAATGGTTTGGTAGTCGTATCCAGGCCTTGTTCTGGAAAAGCCAAGCGTCCCCGAACGAGCGCATTCCGGATTCGTCCTCAGATCCACCGTGCAGCAGGCACCCGTTCAATTCCGGAACGTAGGCCATGGCCGCATAGCGGCGTGCCGGTGGGGCGGTTCCCCGAATTTCCTTCCAGGCGTGGCCGTCGAAGACCCAAGTATCGCCCAAGGAGTTCATACCCGTCCTGTCGATTCCGCCAAACAAAACGGCGAATCCCGCTTGCTCGTCGAATGCCATGCAATGACCGCAACGTGGTGGAGGACCGACGCCCAACGGGATCGTTCGCCAAGTCCGTTCGGCGTACAACCAAGTGTCCCCAAGGATTTCGTTGGTATCGGCTTGACCTCCGAACAAGAGCGTTTGACGGCGGTTGTCAAGGTAAGTCAAAGCGAGGCGATGTCGTGCCGGCGGTGAGACCGCAGTTCGGATCTGACTCCATCTCCGACCGGACAATTCCCAAGTATCGGATTTGACATTCCAATCCGGTGTCCAGACAACGCCACCGAACAAGACGGACGCCTTTGTATTCCGGTCGTAGGCAAGTCCGTGCCGGCTTCTCGCGCCCGGCCCATACTTCCCTTGCGAAATCGTTTCCCAACCGAGCGTCGGAGGGCCACTGGCATTCATCGGCATCTCCTCCAGGGAATTCTCCCCGCTGTCCGAGTTCAGCGGACCTTTATCTCGACAGCCGAACGCGGCGGCGCCGTACATCCCGGCCGCAACAATTCCGGCTCGCCGACGGGTTAAGATTCGATCGTTCACGGATAATCTCGAAGGTTATTGGAACTGAAGAACGTGCGGCACCCCGATATTCGGCCCATCGACGATCCGGCCGATTCGCTCGATCGACCGGCGGCAATATCGGATGCTAAAATACACCGTCCCATTGCTACTCGTGGCGATCCTGGCCCTTATGAAAGGCTGCAATTACTATAGACGGGAAACCGAGCCATATTAACGGCAGCCTTTCATAAGAATCGCGATTAAAAAGGGGACTGTCACCTTTTATATCGGGCGATTTATTGAATAATCCCTCGATAAAAAAGGTGACAGTCCCCTTTTTCGGCCCGCGCCATTGACCAGGCGCCGTGGTCGAATGCGCGATCCCGCCACCACCGCGAATCGGCGAACCCGTTGCCTTGGCGAATCGCAGTGTCAACGCGCGTTCATCTGAGCCTGGTTGAGCTTCAAGTACTCTTCGGCCGCCTTTTCGTTCAAGAACCGCTTGGCTTTGGCTACGTCGGCCTCCCAGTGGTCCCCGGTCCACGAGTGGTAGGTCTCGCGCATGGAGGACATGCTCCGGCTTCGCGATTCCGACGCGGGCCGCGTATCGTTCCAGACGGAATCCGTCGTCAGGATCCAGCCGCCACCGTATTGTCGAGCTTTCATGGACCATCCCCGGAAGGTAGATCGAGACGTGAGTTGGGAATTGCAAGGACGAAGTGTTATGTCATGGTAGCAGAAATCGATACGCCTGCGGTACCTATTCCCATGCGGATGGTGATTTCAGGCTTCGGAACGGAAATGAACCGGCGAAGGTCGACGAGGCTCGCGCCTTCGCTCATCGTCCGGCGCGAACCGTTGCCCGCGCTCCATTTCCGCACGGCGCGGGCGACATCCCATTCCACGCCCCCGAATGCGGACGGCGGAGATTCCGCGCACCGTATAACACATTCGATCCCCCTCCCCGGAGTTCGTCATGCCGCTCCGTCTTGCCGTCGTCGCCTTCCTCGCGTTCGCGATCCCCGCCGCGGCGAAGCCGAACGTGATCCTCATCCTCGCCGACGATCTCGGCGCCGCGGACCTCGGCTGCTACGGCAGCACCTTCCACAAGACGCCGCACCTGGACGCGCTCGCCAAGCAAGGCGTGAAGTTCTCGCAGGGCTACGCCGCGTGCCCGGTCTGCTCGCCGACGCGGGCGGCGCTGCTCACGGGCCAGTACCCCGCGCGCCTCGGCATCACCGACTGGCTCCCCGGCCGCGCCGACCAGCCCGGCCAGAAGCTCAAGCGCCCCCCCCTGCCGCTCCAACTCCCGCTCGAGGAAGTCACCCTCGCCGAGCGCCTCAAGCACCACGACTACGCCACCGCGATCGTCGGCAAATGGCACCTCGGCGGCGCCGGATTTGAACCAACCAAGCAAGGCTTCGACGTCAACATCGGCGGCGACGACATCGGCACCACCCTCAGCTACTTCGCCCCCTACAAGCGCACGGTCATGGGCAAGGACCGCTTCATGCCGGGCCTGGAGACCGCGCCCGACGGCGAGTACCTCACCGACCGCCTCACCGACGAAGCCGTGAAATTCATCAAGGGAAACAAGGCGAAACCGTTCTTCCTGTACATGCCGCACTACGCGGTCCACACGCCGATGCGGGCGAAGGAGGAGCTGATCAAGAAGTACGAGAACAAGCCGACGTTCGGAAAGCAATCGCATCCGGTCTACGCGGCGATGCTCGAGAGCCTGGACGAATCGGTCGGCCGCATCCTCAAGGTGCTCGACGACGAGAAGCTGGCGGAGAACACGATCGTGATCTTCACGTCGGACAACGGCGGCCTCGCGACGCTGGAAGGGATGCCGCAGCCGCCGACGTTCAACGGACCGCACCGGGAGGGAAAGGGCTATCTCTACGAAGGGGGCATCCGCGTGCCGTTGATCGTGCGCGGGCCGGGGGTGAAGGGCGGGCGCGTGGAGCACGCGGTCGTGAGCAGTCAGGATTTCGTCCCGACGGTGTGCGCTCTCTGTGGCGTGCCGTGCGAGCCGACGCTCGACGGCGAGAGTTTCGCGAACGCGCTCGCCGGCGGCGGTCCGCCGGAGCGGGACGCGCTCTACTGGCACTACCCGCACTACGCGAACCAGGGGAGCAAGCCCGGCGGCGCCATCCGCGAGGGGAACTACAAGCTGATTGAGTTCTACGAGAACGGCCGGAAGGAACTGTTCGACGTGACGAAGGGCGAAGGCCAGAACCTGATCGAATCGAAGCCGGAGATCGCGAAGATGCTGTCGGAGAAGCTCGAATTCTGGCGGAACACGGTGAAGGCGAAGATGCCGACGCCGAACCCGAACTACGTTCCGAACCCGCAGGCGGCGAACGGCACGATCACCCTTCCGGCGCGCACGGCCGACGTCCACGGCGTCATGCTCCGCTTCGAGCCGCTGCCCCACAAGAACACGCTCGGCTACTGGGTGAACGAGAAGGACTGGGCCTCATGGGAGTTCACCGTCGCGAAGCCGGGCAAGTTCGACGTGGAGGTGCTGCAGGGCTGCGGCACGGGGCAGGGCGGCAGCAGCGTGGACGTGATCGTCGGCGAGCAAAAAGTGAACTTCACGGTCGAGGACACGGGCGGCTTCCAGGCGTTCAAGCCGCGCGTGATCGGCCAGGTGACGGTGGAGAAGGCGGGTCGGCACTCGCTGGAGATTCGCCCCGTGAAGAAGGCGAAGGCGGCCGTGATGGACGTGCGGCAGGTGGTGCTGAAGCCGGTGAAATGAGAGCGGCCCCGGCGTTCGCCGGGGCCGCATCGGGAAGTCCCGTCGCGATTAGCCGACCCAGGCGCCGTTGGTGCTGGCGAAGTCGGCGTAGAGCACTTCGTCGTCGATCAAGTTCGGCACGTTGGCCGAGTTCAGCTTCCCGCCCGAGAAGGTGCGGACGCGGGAGATGTTGCCGGCGCCCTCGCCGACGAGGAGGTCGGCGGTGGAGTCGCCGTCGACGTTCTTGACGCCGACGCGGACGCCGTTGCGCGAACCGGCGTCGAAGGCGAAGAAGTTGACGAGCGTGGTGGGGGAGGTGGGGGTGCGGACGACGGACTTGGTCTCGAAGACCTGGACGCGGGGTCCGCCGCCGGGGCCGCCGCCGGCGACGATGTCGTCGAGGGCGTCGCGGTTGAAGTCGCCGCCGCCGACGTAGACGCCGTTGCGGAGGGTGAGTTCGAAGGCGAAGAAGTCGGTGATGCGGGAGATCTGGTTCTTGGAGGCGGCGACGCCGTCGAGGACGGAGATGCGGGGTCCGCCGCCGATGCCGGCGCCGGCGATGATGTCGGGGACGCCGTCGTCGAAGGAGGAGCCGGCGCCGGTGCCGGTGATGGAGCCGATGTTGCCGGTGGCGAGTCGGACGCCGCCTCGGAAGGCCGGCTCGAAGATGAAGAAGTCGGCGAGGGTGGCGCCGTTCTGGCCGCTAATGATCTTGACGCGGGGTCCGCCGCCGACGTCGGCGGCGACGATGAGGTCGGCGAAGCCGTCGGCGTTGATGTCGGCGGCGGCGACGTTGAGGCCGCCGGTGAAGCTCGCTTCGAAGACGACGATGTCGCGGATGATCTTGCCGTTGGAGCCGTCGATGACGACGACGCGGGGCGACAGGCCCGGCCCGGGGGCGATGAGCATGTCGGGCGTGGCGTTGCCGTCGTTGTTGACGTCGGCGGTGGCGATGCGGAGTTCGCCGGCGAATCCGGGGAACGGCGTGAAGCGCGAGCCGAGGACGATCTCGTTCGAGCTGCCGAAGGTGACGTAGGAGGCGGACGCCTGGGAGCCGCCGGAGACGGCGCCGACGCGCGGGGCCTTGAGGGGCGGATCGCCGCTGCCGCCGCCGGCGAGGGGCAGGATCGTCACGTAGACGTCGGTGTTGCCGGGGGTGATCGGGAAGAGCGTGTCGAGGTTGGTGGCGGAGCTGGTGAAGACGACGCGGCCGTTCTGGCCGATGTTGCCGACGAAGGCGCCGAAGGACGCGCCGTTGCCGGTGGAGGCGCCGTTGGCGATGGTGCTGATGTAGGCGGTGGTGTTCGTGGCGCGGTCGCGGAGGAACACGTCGAGGGCGCCGTTGGCGTCGGCGGTGGTGGCGGCGGCGACGTAGTCGGTGCCGACGCTCTGGAACGTGATGTAGCGGCCGTCGGGGCCGATGAACGGGCGAGCGGCGGCCTGGGCGCCGGTCTGCTTGCCGGTCGGGATCACGCTGACGACCGAGATCGCGTTGGTCGTCAGGTCCTTGAGGAAGATGTCGTTCGCGTTGTTCGTGTCCTTCACCGTCGCGGCGGGGAAGGTGTTCGACGACGACGAGGTGAAGACGACGGCGCCCGCGCCGGCGCTGATCTGGTACGAGAGCGGATCGACGCGGTTGTTGACGATGTCGCCGATCGGCAGGATGCCGTTGCCGGGCGTCGTGAGCGAGCCGTTGATGGCGGTGACGAGGACGGCGGTGTCGGAGATTTCGCCGTTGACGCGGCGGAAGTAGAGTTCCTGGAGGCTGGGGTCGCCGCCGAATCCGGTGACGATCTGGCTGCCGGCGGTGTTGCCGACGCTGGTGGTGAAGAGGACGGCGGAGGTGTCGCTGCCGGCGAGGACGGCGTTCTGGGCGCGGCCGCCGCCGGCGCCGGAGGAATTCACCGTGCCGGTCGTCGTCGTGTCGGAGCCGATGGTGACGAGGCGCGTGAGGTTCGCCGGGTCGGTGGTGGAGCCGAACTGGGTCCACCAGACGTTTTCGTTGGTGCTGGCGGCGTAGGTGCGTTTGGTCTGGGTGCCGCCGGTCACGCTGCGGAGGTTCAGGACCGCGGCGTCGGCGTTGCTGACGAAGGTGGCGGTGAGGCCGTCGCCGCCGAGGTAGCGGCCGGCGGGATCGTAGCGCACCTGCGTGGTGCTGAGGGCGCCGAAGGTGGTGAAGCCGGGGATGCGGGTGAAGACGACCGTCTTGCCGGTGGCGGTATCGAAGTCCAGCACGGCGACGTCGCCGCTGAAGACTTTCGACATGACGGTGGTGAAGAAGTTGCCGGTGTTCTCGGTGGTGGGAACGAACGTCGGTTGGCCGATGTCCGTGAGGTCGGTCATGAAGATGTCGGCGGTGGTGTCGCCGTTGTCGAAGGCGAGGAATTCCGCGCCTTGCGTGTTGCGGATGATGCCGGCGGCGGGCGCCGGGAAGATGCGCTGGGGCAGGGCGTTCTGCGCGTTGTAGTTCGAGACGAACCCGACGCGGCTGCCGTCCGACGAGATCGAGGGGTTGACCGAATCGACGCGGCGGCCGAACGCCTCGTTCGGATTGCCCGCGTTCCCGCCGTTGAAGAAGGTGCGGCTGGCGAGCTTGGTGTCGCCGGTCTGGGCGGACCAGCGGAAGACGTCGAAGGTCGAGTTGCCGCGGTCGGGCGCGGTGGTGCGCGTGATGTCGGTCGAGTTGGGCGAGATCGCCTTGGTGATGTAGAGGCCGTCGATGAGCGCCGCGTCGAGCTTCGAGTTGAAGGCGACGAACTTGCCGTCGGCGCTGATGCGCGCCTCGCCGAACGAATCGACGCCGGGGATCGCCTTGCTGTACGTCGTCTTGCGGTCGAAGTCGTAGCGGGTCTGGTTCGTCTGGGCGTCGATGAGCACCGTGGGCAGATTCGTCACGAGCCGGACTTCGTTCGTGAGCAAGTCGGTCCAGAAGAGGTCGTTCGTGCCCGGGATGTCGACTTGGCCCTGAATGAGGTCGGTGGCGGCGGACGAGAAGATGGCGAAGCGGCCGTCGTCGCTCATGTCCAGCACGGTGGCCGGCGCATTGCCGGACCCCAGCAGCGTGGAGTTGCGGTCGACGAGGCCGGCCGCCGGCACGCTGCGGTCTTCCAAGTGTTGCAAGGTGAGGCCGGCCAATTTGGAGGGGGCCGCCTTGCGCGGTTTGCCGGGGCGGAACAGGCTGGCGATCGACACGAACGGCATAACGACCTCGGCTGAGCGGTCTGGGGCGGCCGGGAGCTTCGCGGAATCGGACGCGCGGCCACTATCGATCCGACGTTTGGGCCGGACCGAAAGTTTGTCGGCGGCGGAATCTCCTCCGCTTCCGACGACTCTACACGCCCCCGTAAACTCCGGGAAGCAATCCTCTCTGAAATCGGCGAACTCATGCTCCGCCACGAAAGTGTTTCCCGGCATTTCCCCGTCCGTGAATCGGGCGCGCTTTCGTCATCCTTCGAGACGGTTCCGTTGGCGTCCCGCGAAAACCCGTCCTAGGTGGTAGTGCAGGCACAATCGGACGAGTCGCCGCAAGCCATCTAGTGCGTCCCACCCGCACAATCCCCCCGGCCGAAGCGGCGGCCCCGACCGCGGTCCCCCACCTCGCCGCGATCGTTCGATCCCCCGTTCCCGCAACCCCCGCACTCGCGCGCCGTCGCGCGAGCCGCCCGGCCGTTCCACGCCGGACCGCCGATCGCGCCCCGCGCGCGGTCCCGTCCGCCGTGCGCGCCGCGCGACCGCACCCTACCACCGCCGAGCCGCGCACCACCATGAGCCGCCCTCGCCGTTCGATCCTGACGCTGGAACCGCTCGACGCCCGCCTCACGCCGGCGCTCCACGTCCAGCTCGACTATTCGCTCGACAGCTTCGGCTTCTTCAACGATCCCGCCCGCCGCGCGGCGCTCGAAGCCGCGACCGCGCAACTCGTCGCCCGGCTCGACGCCGACTTCGACGCCCTCGCGCCCCACCTCGGCAACACCTGGAGCCTCCTGCTCAACAGTCCGTCCTCGGGCCAGCAGGTGGAAGTCCCGAACCCGACCATCCCCGCGAATACGATCGTCATCTACGCCGGCGCGTACGACCTCGGCGCGGCCGAGGCCGGCGAAGGCGGCTTCGGCGGCTACCGCGCCGGCGGCGACTCGAACTGGCTCAACACCATCCAGACCCGCGGCGCCTCCGGCTTCTCACTCTGGGGCGGGTCGCTCGCCTTCGACATCGATCGCAACTGGAACTTCACCACGAACGCGCCGGCCGCCGGCCAGGTCGACTTCTTCACCGTCGCCACGCACGAACTCGGCCACCTCCTCGGCTTCGGCACCGCCGACCAATACTATCGCTTGGTTTCCAACGGCTACTTCGTCGGGGCGAACGCGACCGCCGCCAACGGCGGCACGCCGCCGCGCGTCTCCGCCGACCGCGCCCACTGGACGCAGGGCACGCAGGACGACGGCGCGCAAACTTCTCTTCAACCGATGATCGTGAACGGCCAGCGCTACGGTTTCAGCGATCTCGACTACGCCGTGCTGAAGGACATCGGCTGGACCGTGCTCTCCACCGCGACGGGGCCGAACGTCGGCACGGCGCCGATCGTGTCGTCGCCGCCGGTCGGCGGCACGCCGATCGCGCCGCCCATCGTGCCGCCGACGGTCCCGACCGTGCCCACGGTGCCGGCGGTGCCGCCGACGATCCCGGCCGGGCAGGCCGCGATCACGTCCGACCTGATGGCCGTCAGCAAGCCCGACGGCTCCGTGCAAATGTACCGCTTGAATTCCGCCGGCCAGACGGTGCCGGTCGGCGCGGCCTACTATCCCTTCGGCGGGTTCGGCGGCTCCGTCCGCACCACCACCGCCGACCTCAACGGCGACCAGACGCCCGACCTCGTGTTCGTCGCCGGCGCCGGCGCCGGATCGCAGATCCGCGCCATCGACGGCAAGACCGGCGCCGACCTCGGCGGCCTGTTCTCGGCCTTCGAAGCCGGCTACACCGGCGGACTCTTCGTCGCCACCGCCGACCTCGACGGCGACGGCCAGCAGGACGTGATCGTCTCCCCCGATCGCGGCGGCGGCGGTCGCGTCACCGCCTTCAGCTACGCGAACGGCACGCCGCGCGTCCTCGCCAACTTCTTCGGCATCGAAGACGCGAGCTTCCGCGGCGGCGCCCGCGTCGCCGCCGCCGACGTGAACGGCGACGGCAAGCCCGAGATCATCGTCGCCGCCGGGTTCGGCGGCGGACCCCGCGTCGCCGTCTTCGACGGGCGCACGCTCGCCGGCACGCCCCGCAAACTCGTCAACGACTTCTACGCCTTCGACGGCGTCGATCTCGACGGCCTCCGCAACGGCATCTACGTCGCCGCCGGCGACCTCAACGGCGACGGCAAGGCCGAAGTCGTCTTCGGCGGTGGCCCCGGCGGCGGCCCGCGGGTCCTCGCCCTCGACGGCGCCCAGCTCGCCCGCGGCGTCGCGTCGCCCGTCGCCAACTTCTTCGCCTTCGGGGAACACGAACGCGGCGGCGTCCGCCCCGCCATCAAGGACGTGGACAAGGATGGGAAGCTCGACCTGCTCGTCGCCAGCGGCGAACGCGTCCCCGCCGCGCTCCGCGTCTACACCGGCGCCGCCAGCGCCTGGACCGGCGGCGCCCCCGGCGTCGGCACCTACTCCGAACCGTTCGGCTTCACCCCGCTCGCCGACGGCGTTTTCGTCGGCTAAGCACCTTTACAACTTCAAATAGAGCTTGTGCTTCTCCAGGTGCCGGACGAACGCGTAGCAGAGGCCGAGCGAGACCGCCAAGCCGATCATCACGAACCACAGCGGGGCATCGCGCGGGACGAACGGTTTCACGGCGGCGTTCACGAGGCCGTGAATGATGTAGCCCGCCAGCGCGTTCGAGCCGAACGTGCGGAAGACGCCGAGCTGCATTCCCTTCAAATCCGAAATCCCCACGAACAGCGCGAGCACCGCGAGCGAGAACCCGGCGCCGAAGAGCGGGTACGTCGCGCTGCCCGATCGCTGGCTCATCGTGAACAGATTGTTCGTCGGCGGCTTCAGGTCCACCGGCACGAGCGGCGGCGGAACCGGCTCGAAGCGGACCGCGAACTTCCCCCGATCGAGATCGTCCGGCGCGAGATGCAGGCACGACAGTCCGTAGGCGAGGATCATGACGAGGACGCCGACCAAGACGAGGATCCGCATCAGCACGCGTCGATCCCCGACGGCTTGAAATACATCGAACGCCAGCGAACCGACGAGCAGCGGAAGGCTCCACGTCAGGAAGCCGAGCGGCCCGCCGTCGACGCCGTTGGGGGGCGTGTTCACCCAGCGGTAGTACCCGTGGTACGAGAGCGCGAGGTGGGCGAGGCCGAAGAACGCGGCGGCGGCGATGCGAACCCCGGGCCGCGCGGCGATGATCGGCGTCGCGACCAGCGACGTGACGGCGATGTGCCCGAGCGTCTGGAAGAAATCCTGCTTCCACCATCGCAGGAACGTTTCGTCGAACGACTTCGCGTCGTCCCAGGCTTTCCAGTTCGATTCGACGTTGTGCACGGCGAAGGCGACGAGCAGCAGCGCGCCGTTGCGCCGCAGGGCGTGGACGTACGCGGACGGAGTCCCGTGGCCGGCGGCGCGGCGCAGGAACGTGAGGCGGAATGCGAAGCCGACCGCGAACAGGAACTGCGGCATGATGGTGTCGGCGTAGCTGCAGTACGTGTGGTGGTGCGCGAGCAGCGGCAGCGACGCCTTCACGACGGCGAAGGAGCCGACGAAGTTGACGACGAACATGCCGAGCACGGTGTAGCCGCGGAACTGGTCGAGCGACGCGAGGCGGGCGGGGTCGGGGCGAACGTCGGACATGGAACGCTCCGAGACCGAGGGAACCGATCACGGCATTCTATCGAGGCCGGGAATGGCCTTGCGGACGAACGTGTACATTAGTACCATGCGACGGGATCGTCGATGGCGGCGACTCCCAAGGCGTTGCGGTTTCCAGGTTCGAGCGATTTCGGTAAAGAATTCCCTTTCGTCCGTCGAAGTCGCTTGTGATACACTGTTCTCGCGTCGGCAGGGAGAGACGACATGGCCGGTTCCGATTGTCGCGTTCGTTGCTTCTTCGCCCGCGGCGGGTTCGCCCACGAGCGGGCGTTCTGGATCGCGGCGCCGGACGGCGAAGGGTACTACACCGGCACCGCGTACATCGCGTACTGCTTCGCGGAATCGGGGGAACCGCTTCCCGTCGACGAACCGCCGCCGGGCGAAACCGTGCCGGGGACGATCTCGGCCCGGATCGTCGTCGAGCGGGACGGCGCGGGCCGTATCCTCGTCGCCGTTCCGGATGGCGGCGTCTGCACGATCGATCCGTCCATCCTCACCCGCGCGAGCCAACGGAATGTACCTGTCTAACCGGGACATCGCGTGGGCCATCCAATCCGGCAAATTGATCGTCGATCCGCCGCCCACCGCGTTCGGTTTGGGATACGACGAAGTGTCGATCGACCTTCACCTCGACGAGATTGAATTCGCGAAAGTCTGGGACCACGCCAAGCTCGCGGAGGAACAACGGACCTCCGGCGCCTCGCAGGGTCCGCCGATCCTGCATCTCGGCGGCTTCGACTGGACGGCGTTCGCCGGCAACTACCTCATCCCCGTTCCGCCGGGACCGCCGAAGGCCGAATCGGCGCCGTTCGCCGGAGCGACCGTCTACCGCAAGGGCGACGAGATCATCGTGCCCCACGGCGGATTCCTCTTGTGGACGACCCGGGAAGTCGTGGGGACGCCGGAGGACAATCCGGAATTCATCGCGTTCGTGAACGCCAAGAGCACCAAGGCGCGCACCGGCGTGCTGGTTCATTTCACGGCTCCGACGATCAATTCCGGCTGGAAAGGCAAGATCACCCTCGAGATCGCGTACCTGGGTCCGTTCGTGTTCTCCTTGAGGGCCGGCGACGTCATCGCCCAGTTGACGGTGGCGACCATCAGCAGCCGCCCCGACCGGGCGCTTTTGCGAAAGAAATCCGTGACCGCCAATCAGATCGACCCGACGGGACGCGCGAAATGAATTCGTCCCGCCGCGCGTTCCTCGCGTCCTCGATCTCCGCGATCGTCGCGTCGCGCGCGAACGCCGACGATCCATTCGCGCCGTTCGATCGACTGATGGCACGCTTCCTCGTCGAGAACCGGGTCCCCGGCGCGGCGCTCGCGGTGGCGCGGCGGGGGCGCGTCGTCTACTCGCGCGCGTTCGGCTACGCCGACCGCGACGCCTGCGAGGTCGCACGGCCTCAGTCGCTGTTTCGCATCGCGAGCCTGTCGAAGCCGGTGACGGCGGTCGCGATCCTGCAGCTCGTCGAACAGGGCAAGCTCGCGCTCGACGACACGGTCCTGGACCGGATGAAGTTGAAGCCGCTGCTCGCCGCCGGCGCGACGGTGGACGATCGGTGGAAGCGGATCACGGTGCGGCAGTGCCTCCAGCACACCGGCGGCTGGGACCGCGCAAAGTCCTACGACCCGATCGTGAAGGCGTGGGAGATCGCGAAGGCGTTCGACATCCCGCCGCCCGTCGGTCCCGATCACGTCGTGCGCTACATGATGGGCCGGCCGCTGGATTTCGACCCCGGCGCGCGTTACGCCTACTCGAACCTCGGCTACCTGATCCTCGGCCGTATCCTCGAGGCGAGTACGGGCCAGTCGTACGAGAGCTACGTTAGGGAGCGCGTCTTCGCGCCGATCGGCGCGACGACGGCGAAGCTCGGCCGGGCGCTGCGGGAGCACCGCGCGAAGGACGAGGTGCGCTACTACGACTCGCGGAACGGGACCGGGAAGTGCCTCTATCCGCCGCGGCTCGGCGAGACGGTGCCGACGGTGTACGGCGCGATGAACCTCGAAGCCTACGAGGCGCACGGCGGCTGGATCGCGTCGGCGGAGACGATGGCGAAATTCGCGGACGCCTTCCACGATCCGAAGAAGTCGCCGCTCTTGAACGAGACCTCGATCGCGGCGATGGCGGCGCGCCCGGCGGGGAATACCGCCGAGGCGTACTACGCGCTCGGCTGGCTCGTGCGACCGGCCGGCGCCGGCCGGAACCACTGGCACACCGGCTACATCCCCGGCTCCGAGGCGATCCTCGTCCGCCGGCACGACGGCCTGAGCTGGTGCGCGCTCTTCAACGCCAACGACACGCCCGACCGCAAATCCCTGTCGGGCCGCATCGACCCGATGATCCACCACGCCGCCGACGCGGTGGCGTGGGGCTGATCATCCGCGGCCGAACAACCGGCTCCAGAAGGAGCGCGGGCGGGCGGGTTGAGCATCCGTCAGCCGTAGCGGCGGGGCGGCGGGCTTCTCGGCCGGGAGGCTCGCGGCGAACGTCACCCAGTCGGCGATCGGCAGCCACGGCTGGAGCGCGACCAGTAGTTCGGACGCCGATTGATGGCGGCGCGCCGGTTCCCGCGCGCCCAACTTCACCACCAGTTCGCCGAGGTTCCGCGGCACCTTTGGATTCACTTCGCACGGGTTCGGGATGTCCTTCACCTGCCGTTCGGCCATCTTTTCGGTCGCGAGTCCGGGGAAGGGCGATCGACCGGTCATCAGGGCGTAGAGCGTCGAGCCGAGGCTGTAGAGATCGCTGCGGCCGTCGGGTTCGTTGCCCCAGGCCTGCTCCGGGGCGACGTGGTCGATCTCCTCCGCGTATTCGGTGGTCTTGATGCGCTTCGTGACGTGCTTCCAGGGGTTCTCGAGCATGTGCGTGAGGCCGAGGTCGAGCAGCTTGACGCGGCCGTCGGGCGCGACGGCGATGTTGGCGGGCTTGATGTCGCGGTGGAACAACTGGCGGTCGTGCGCGTGGCGCAGGGCGAGGGCGACCTGCGCGACGATCTGCGCGGCGCGGTCCGGCGCGAGCGGGCCTTGTTCGGCGAGCGTTTTGTCGAGCGTGGGCGCGGCGACGGCTTCGCTGACGACGAAGTGCGTGCCGCTGGAATAGCCGAGGTCCAGCACGCGCGCGACGTTGCGGTGGTCCACCTGCGCGGCGGTGCGCACTTCCTTGATGAACGCGGAAAGGATGGTGTGGTCGGAGGTGCGGTCGGTCGGGAGCACCTTGAGCGAGACCTGCTTGCCGGAATCGCGGTCGAGCGCGAGGAACACCATGCCGACGCGGTCCTGCCGGATGCCGTTGAGGATCTTGTAGCGGTCGAGGATGAAGCCCTGGGTCTTCCCCTTCAGCAGGTGCATCGCCTGGAATTTCGTGAGGAACTTCTTGCGGACGAGCATCGCGGCGAGCTTGATCGGATCGTGGAACGTGGCATCGTCCACGTCGTTCTGGGTGATGAACGCGACCAGAACGTCGGGCGGGAGGAGTCCGCTCTTGCGGACGGCGTCGAAGAAGGGCGAGCGAGGCAGGCGGAGGCGCGTGGCCGTTCCCATAACGAACATCCCGTTCGAACACTAGCGGACGAAACGACGTGCGCCGGGGCGAAGCGGCAGGAAAAACTAGTTCACTTTTCCGATGTTCGCGGTTGGTTTTTCCCGGTTCCCCCGCGGTTCCTTCGCGCCGGGCCGGGAAATTGCGGTCGGGCGCGGCGCGAGGACGCGGATCGCGATTGACGGTCCGTTCGACGGCGCGGTAGCCTGCGCCCACCATGCGGCCGGAGACCTACCTCGCCATCGTTCGCGGCCAGCGCCGGGGCCTCGGCGCGCGCGCGGCGCGGGCGGGATTCCGGCTCGCGAGCTGGCCCTACGGGCTGGCGATGCGCGCCCGCAATGCGCTCTTCGACCGGGGGTGGAAACGGATCGTCCGCGCCCCGGTGCCGGTCGTGAGCGTCGGGAACCTGACGCTCGGCGGCACGGGCAAGACGCCCTGCGTGGAATCCGTGGCGGCGCGCCTGCGGGACCGCGGCCTGCGGCCGGCGATCCTCAGCCGCGGCTACGGCGCCGAACACCACCGCAACGACGAGGCGATGGTGCTCGAGGAGAACCTGCCGGACGTGCCGCACTTGCAAGGGGCCGACCGCGCGGCGCTCGCGCTCGCGGCGGTCGAGGAGTTGGACGCCGACGCGCTCGTACTCGACGACGGCTTCCAGCACCGGCGCTTGGCGCGCGACCTGGACCTCGTGCTGCTGGACGCCACGGCTCCGCTCGCGCGCGAGGCGATCTTCCCGCGCGGCACGCTGCGCGAGCCGATCGGAGGCTTGAAGCGGGCGCATGCCTTGATCCTGACGCGCTGCGACTTGGCGCCGGATGTCGAGGAACAGGCAGCGTGGCTCGCGAAGCGATTCCCGGACAAGCCCGTGATGCGGGCGATCCACGCGCCAACGGAACTGGTCGGCGCCGGCGGGATCGGCGAGCCGCTCGACGGTTTAGCCGGCGCACCGGTGGCGGCCTTCTGCGGCCTCGGCAACCCGGACGCGTTCCACGCCACGCTCGCGAAGCTCGGCGCGACCGTGTTGGATTTCCGCGTCTTCCCGGACCACCACGCCTACACGCGCGAGGACGTGGCGGACCTGAACCGCTGGGCGGCATCGCTGCCGGCGGACGCGATCGTGGTGGCGACGCAGAAGGATTGGGTGAAGCTGCGGCTGGACGATCTCGGCGGCCGCAAGTTCCGGGCGCTGCGGATCGGCTTCCGCATGATCGCGGGCGAAGCCGAACTGGATCGTTTGCTCGACGGCGTGTTCCCCGCGGCGGGCGCGGTGCATCAGGAAGAGTCCGAGGGTGACAGATGATTGGTTCCAACCAACGGAAGACGGTCTTCGCCGTGACGAAGAGGACGAAAAATCGAGATCAATCATCATTGCTGTTTTGTCCCCTCCCCCCTTGAGGGGGAGGGTTAGGGTGG
>CAYVRB010000043.1:0-27774 GCA_964453375.1 uncultured Alcaligenaceae bacterium | reverse complement strand
AACACTTGGGCCGTCGCGCCATTCGGTCTCGCTCAGACGACGTGAAATATGCGGGTTAACGCGGCCTCGTAGGTCGGGCCGAGTCTTCGAGGCCCGACAGTCGTTATTTAGGTTCTGGTGGGGTAGATCGTTTTTACTTCTTGAAGAACTGTCCTTCGAAGCGGACCCCTTCGACACCGGCCTTGCCGACGCGAAAAGCCAGGAAGCGATCCTCCAAGAGTCCGCTCGAGAGGCGGAACAGGTCGCCTTCCCAGTGTTCGAGTTCCACCTCGAAGGAACTCCATTTCCAGACGAGCTTCCCCTTCGCGAGTTCGACGGTGGCGGTGCCGTAGGCCGGTTCGTCGTAGCGGCCGGCGTAGTCTGCGAGCGCGAGCGACGGCGGCACGTCGGCACGGCGCGCCTTTACGGTCGCCGCCCATTCCGCGCGCTTCGCCTCGCCGTCGCGGCGCGTCGCGTCCAGGAGGATCGCGTTCCAGTCCTTCGGCGCGAGGCCGAGCGCGCGGTCGGCCAGCGCGTTCTCGATCGCCTGATTGCCGCGCGCCTCTTGATGATTGTTCACGATGGCGATGGCGAAGCGATCCTTCGGATAGACGGCGACGAGGACGCGGTAGCCGTCGATCATGCCGCCGTGCGCGACGATGGGCCGGCCGCGGTAGTCGTGCACGATCCAGCCCATCGCGTAGGTCATTTGAACGGTGTCGGGGTTCAGGGCGCGTTGGAACGCGTCCATCGGCATCGGGTTCAGGGGGCGGATCATCTCGGCGAAGTTCGCCTCGGAGACGATCCGCTTCCCGCCGGCGACGCCGCCGTCGAGGAGGAACCGAAGCCAAGGCACGAGATCGCGGGCGGCGAGGTGGAGCGAACCGGCCGCGTTCGGTTCCCGCGTCTCGTAAGGGGGCACCGGCTTCGGCGCGCCGTCCTTGTCGGACCGATGGCCGGCGAGCAGGTCGGCGCGGCGGAACCGGGGATCGGCGGTCGAGACGGCGAGCGTGTCCATGCCGAGCGGTTTGGCGATCCGCTCGCGGACCAACTCGCCCCAGGGCTTCCCGCCGGCGCGTTCCGCCACCTTCCCGGCCGCCATCACGAGGATCGTCGAGTACTCGTAGCTATCGCGGAAGGGCCGATCGACTGGCAGCTTGGCGATCCGCTTCAGGACTTCCTCGTTATCCCACGGCGCCTTGTACCAAAGCAGATCGTGCCCGCGCAGGCCGCTGCGGTGCGAGAGCAGATCGCGCACGGTGAGGAGTTCGTCGACGCGCGGATCGGCGACGTGGAACTCGGGCAGGTGCTTGCGGACCGGATCGTTCCAGTCCAGTTTGCCCTCGTCGACGAGCGACGCGAGAAGCGCGACGGTGACGGCCTTGGTACAGGATGCGAGCGGGACGATCGTGTCGGCCGTCGGTCGGACCGGCCGGGCTTTTGAAAGAACGCCGTAGCCTTCCACGAACGAATTGTCGCCTTGGACGACGGCGACGACGGTTCCGGGGATGCGCCATTGGGCGAGGGACGATTGAACGGTGGTTTCGAGAAATTTGGCGTCGAGATCCGCCGCGAACGCCGGTGTCGCGGCTAAGAGGATCACGAGGGAGAACAACCGGCGCATCGGTTCGCCCCGGAAATGGAACAGCCCGCGCCGAAGGGCGCGGGCTGAGGAAAGTCGCATTGGGGGATCAGATGCCGGTCGTGGCGCCGAAGCCGATCTTGCCGCCGCCGCCGAAGCCACCACCGCCGAACCCGCCGCCACCGAAGCCGCCACCGCCAAAGCCGCCGCCGCCGAAGCCGCCGCCCTGGAAGCCGCCGCCGCCTCCGAAGCCGCCGCCCTGGAAGCCGCCGCCACCACCGAAGCCGCCGCCTTGGAAGCCGCCGCCACCGCCGAAGCCGCCGCCCTGGAAGCCGCCGCCACCACCGAAGCCGCCACCGCCGCCACTCATGACGCTCGGGCCGGTCGTGAACGTACGTTGTTGGTAAACACCGAGTACACCGAAGCCATTCTGTTGGCCGGTTTGGAGCGTGCCACCACCACCCGAAAACGATTGGCCACCGATACCACCCCCGCCACCGCCGCCTTGGAAGCCCCCGCCGCCGCCGCCTTGGAAGCCACCGCCGCCGCCTTGGAATCCGCCGCCGCCTTGATTGCCTTGGTTACCGCCTTGATTGCCTTGGTTGCCGCCCTGATTGCCTTGGTTGCCCTGATTTTGACCGCCTCCGGTGAACGTGACGGGCATGTTGCCGCCCGGCCGCAACGGCGCGCGATTGAGCGAGCCGTAGATCATCGGGTTCGCGGAGAGAATCGGGAACGTCGGGAAGTTCGGATTGCGGTTGCGGAACGATCCCGGGAACTGGCGCGGCGTTTGGGCCGTGATGTCCGGGGAGAACACGGAGACGGCCGCCGTGGAAACCACGAGGAGGCCGGCCGACAGGAACAGGCCGCGGAGCATGTATCGAAACATCGCGTGAGCCTCACGGGAGCCAGGGGCCGGGGTGTCGTGGGATCGCACCGTCCGTGATGACCGAGAACGCACGTCGCCCTGAATGTACATCATTTCGCGAAACGGGCGTTTCGTCAATCGAAATTCGCCAGACTGCCAAATCGGTTGCCCGGACGCCCCGGATGGGCCGACTCAATCCGCACAACCCCGATTCGCCGTTCCGCCGAACGGTTCCACGTTACCCAGTCAACGAATCCGGCAGGTCGAACGTTGGCGAAAACCGGAAAAATCCCGGCGAAAGACCATTTTCAACCGGGGAATGCTCTTGACCGGCCCATTCGCCACGTTATGGTCCCCCGAACTTTGCGACCTCACAGCGCGAAGCACCGTTGGGGAACGGAATTCGCGCCCGCACGGGACGGTTTCGAAATCCGGTTGGGGAGCCGGCCGCCGAGACCCGCCACCGTCGGGCTGATAGGGGGATGGGGCATATGCGCCACAGTTTGTTCGGGGGACTCTGGGTCGCGGCGGCGCTCGTCGCCACGCCGACCGTATCCCAAGCACAGTTTGCCGAGCCGTATGCGATCCCGGGTCGCCCCGAGGTGATCGCGCCCCTCCCGACGGGCAACCCGAGCGGGAATGGATTTTACGGAAGCTTCTCGGTGCTCGTTGGCACGCAGTCGTTCGGCCTCGGCGACCAGACCGTCGCCGTCCGCGGCCTGATCGACGTCGCCGGCTTCCTCACCGGGCAGCCCGGCACGCTCATCGGCAGCGGGTTCCCGGCCCTCACCACCGACCAGTTCGGTCGCCGCAGCCACTCGCCCGGCTACCAGATCAACGTCGGCTACAAGTTCGACAGCGGCATTTCGGTCTACGGCCGCTTCGGACAGCTCGAACGCCACAAGTACTCCGCCGGCGCCACCGGCCCCGCCACGCCGTTCTTCCGCAACCGGAACGACCTGGCCGACTCGTACCTCACCGCCGCGGTCTTCAACTTCCCGGCCGACTTCGCCGGCCCGGACATCGAGACCACCGAAGACCTGAACCCGAACTTCCCGACCGGGAACTTCTACGGCATCTGGAACGGCGCCGCCGTCATGGACATCCAGTTCGAGCAAGGCTTCACCTACGGCGAACTCGCCGCCCGCGTGCCGCTGTTCGAGACCGAATACAGCCGCGTCTACGGCTTCGCCGGCCTCCGCTACAGCTGGTTCTTCGAACGCTTCTACTGGCGCACCGTCGGCACCGACATCCTCGGCATCTCGAACCCTCAAGACGTGGCCATCTACACCAACACGCTCTCGCAGCGGATGTACGGCCCGATGGTCGGCTTCGGCCACGAGGTCTACGTCGGCAAGCGCTTCGCCGTCGGACTGGACCTTTCCGGGGCCGCCCTCATGAACCTCGCCAAGGAACGGGTCAAGTACAAGCTCGGCGACGAGACCACGCAGGCCAAGCGCAAGCGCCTCGAGTACGAACTCGTCCCGAACGTGAACGCCGACTTCAACCTGATGTGGTACCCGATCGAGGGCGTCCAACTCAGCGCCGGCTACTCGTTCCAAACCTACTGGGGCACCCGCTACATGAAGGAGCCGATCGCCTTCAACTTCGGCGCCCTGGACCCGGCGTACAACATCAAGGCCTTCCGCTACGTCTCCATGTTCAACTTCGGCGTCGGCTTCTTCTTCTAAGAGAAGGAGTCGGAACCAAGCCACGTGGGTTCCCCACGGATCGACCTCGCCGGAGACCTTCGGGTCGCTGGCGGGGCGATCCTGTTCCGAACCCGCCCGCCGATTGCCTCCGCCGACCGGCCACGTACCATACCCTCCACCATTCCACCGTCGGCACCGGCCGCGCGGCGCGAATGCACGATGCGAGGGAGCGAGCATGGCCGACGGACGCGACGGGTCCCCTTCCACGACCCGGCAACGCTATCTCTGGACCGAAATCTTCCGCTGCTTCCTCGTCGCGCTCGATCCGCGCAAACTCCTCGTCGCCGCCCTCGGAATCCTCACCGTCTCCTGCGGCTGGTACGTCCTCTCCGCGATCTTTGAACGCAAGCCGCCGGAAGAAAAAGCCGCGATCTACACCGACCTCACCTACCTCAAAGCCGAATTCAAGGGCTACAAGCTCCCGGACGGCAAGGACTACGGCGACGACGACTACCTCGCCGAGGGCAAGAAGAAGTTCGATCGCGACACCGCGCAATGGCGCCAGCTGAACTCGCTCGCCGGCCCCGGCGGGAGCCTCAGCACCTTGCCCTGGTACGAATATCGCGGGACGAACCCGCACCTCATCGCGACCACCCTCCTCGGCGGCACCGCCCTCGAACGCCAGGACGAACTCGGCAAGTTCTGGACATCCTCCGTGCCGACGCTGTTGGAACCGCTGGTCAAACTGCTCGTCCCCGTCGTGAAGATCTTCGGCAAGGACATCAGCCCGCTGACGCGGGTGTACCTCCTGCTCTGCGTCCTCTGGAGCCTCGCATGCTGGGCGTACTTCGCCGGCATCATCACGCGGATCGCCGCCGTGCAACTCTCCGGCAAGGACCGGATCGGCCTCGGCCAAGCCGTCGCTTTCGTCTCGCAGCGCTATCTCTCGTACCTGCTCTCGCCGATCGTCCCGCTCGGCATGATGGGCTTCGCCGCCGTCGTGTTGGCCCTGCTCGGCCTGCCGACGCTCCTGCCGTTCATCGGCGACGTCGTGTACATCGTCCTCGTGCCGCTCGGCCTGCTCGGCGGGTTCTTCATGGCCGCCCTGCTCGTCGGCCTCATCGGCTACCCGCTCATGTACACCACGCTCAGCGTCGAAGGCAGCGACACGTTCGACGCCCTTAGCCGCGCGTACAACTACGTCATGCAGGCGCCGTGGCACTACCTCTGGTACTGCTTCATCGCCACGATCTACGGCGCCGCCGTCACGCTCGTCGTCGTCTTCCTCGCTTCGCTCTCCGTCTACCTCGGCAAGTGGGCGATCTCGCAGACGCCGTTCAACGAATACTTCCACCAGCGCCCCGACTACCTCTTCGCGCACGCCCCGGAATCGCTCGGCTGGAAGCAGCTCCTGCTCCACGGCACCGACCTCGAACAGAAGGTGGAGAAGGACGGCCACGCCTACAAGATCGTCGATAAGAACCCGGCCGAGGCCGAGCGCTACCGCAAGACGCTCGCCTGGTACAACCACGCCGGCGCGTACTTCACGACGTTCTGGCTGACCGTGTTGTTCATGTTCACGCTCGGCTTCAGCTACAGCTTCTTCTGGTCCGCGATGACGGTGGTGTACCTGCTGATGCGCCGGCACGTGGACGAAGTGGACCTCGACGAGATCTACCTGGAGGACGACGGCGACGATCTGCCGCCGCCGGTGACGGTGCCCGCGCCGACGCCGACGCCGCCGCCTCCGCCGGGCCAGACGTCGCTGCCGATGGTGCCGCCGCCGGCGACGGTGCCGTTCGCGCCGCCGACGCCGCCGACCACCCCGTGACCGGCCGACCATCCCGGCCCCGCACCGACCCACGGAAGACCTCCGTGGGTTTTTTCACGGCAACCATGACGCTCCGCTTCGGCCTGCTCCTGCTCGCGCTGATCGCCGCCCTCGCGGCGTCGGCGGCGCTCGGTTCGGTGCATTTGCCGCCGGGCGAAGTCTGGGCCGCGATCGTCGGCGACGGAAGCGAATCGGCGACGACGATCGTACGTGAACTTCGCCTGCCGCGCGCGATCCTGGCGGCGATCGTCGGCGCGTCGCTCGCCGCCAGCGGGGCCGCGTACCAGAGCCTCTTCCGCAACCCGCTCGCCGATCCGTTCGTCATCGGTTCCGCGTCCGGCGCGGCGCTCGGCGCCACGCTCGTGATCGCCCTCGGCGCGGCCGGCACCGTCGGCGTGCCCCTCGGCGCCTTCGCCGGCGCGCTGCTCGCCACCGGCGGCGTCTTCCTCTTCGCCTCCCTCGGCAAGCCCGGCTCGCTCGTCCACCTGCTCCTCGCCGGCGCGGCCGCCAGCAGCTTCCTCTCCGCGCTCGTCTGGCTCATCCTCTCCACGAAGGACCAGAACGCGATGCAGGTGATCGCCTGGCTGATGGGCAACCTCGCCGGCAAGGGCTGGGACGGCGTCGCCGGCGCGCTCCCCTACAGCCTGCTCGGCCTCGCGATCCTCCAGCTCGCCGCCCGCCCGCTCGACGCGCTCGCGCACGGCGGCGAGACGGCGCGCGCCCTCGGCCTGCCCGTCACCCTCGCCGCCGTCGCCATCGTCGGCGGCGCCAGCCTCGCCACCGCCGGCGCCGTCGCCGCCGGCGGGATCATCGGCTTCGTCGGCATGATCGCCCCGCACGTCGCCCGGCGGCTCGTCGGCCCGGCGCACCGCGCGCTCACGCCCGCCGCCGCGCTCGTCGGCGCCCTGCTGCTCGTCGTCGCCGACCTCGCCGCCCGAACGCTCGTCGCCCCGACCGAACTGCCCGTCGGCGTCGTCACCGCCATCGTCGGCGCGCCGATCTTCCTCGCGATCCTCTGGAACCACCCGAAGCCGTGACCGCCGTCCTGCGAGCCGAGAACGTGAGCGCCGGCTATCGCGGCCGGCCGGTGCTCGACGGCGTGTCGCTCGCGCTCGGCGCGGGCGAACTCGTCGGCATCCTCGGCCCGAACGGCGCCGGCAAGAGCACGCTCGTCCGCGTCCTCGCCGGCCACCTGCGCCCGTCCGCCGGGCGCGTCCTCTGCGAGGGCCACGACCTCGCGCGCCGGTCCGCCGGCTGGATCGCGCGGCGGATCGCCCGCACGCCGCAGGTGGAAGCGTCCGACTGGCCGGGCGAAGTCTTCGACGCGGTGCTGCTCGGCCGCGCGGCCCGGCGCGGCTGGATCCGCCCCTTCGACGCCGACGATCGGCGCGCCGTCGAGCGCTGCCTCGCCGAGACCGGCCTCGCGGACTTCGCCGCGCGCCGCGTCACCGAACTCTCCGCGGGCGAAGTCCAACGCGTCCTCATCGCGCGGGCCTTGGCGCAGGAGCCGGACGTGCTGATGCTCGACGAGCCAACTTCGCACCTGGACCCGAAGTACCAGTACGCCGTGCTGGACCTCGCGCGGTCGCTCGCGCGGAATCGAAACCTCGCGGTCGGGATCGTGCTGCACGACCTCGAGCAGGCGGCCCGCTGGTGCGACCGCGTCGCGATCCTCGCCGGCGGGCGCGTCGTCGGCGACGGCGCACCGCGCGAGGCGTTCACGGCCGAGCGCCTGTCGAGCGTCTACGATATCCCCGTGGCCGTGCGGGCCGATCCCGACGGTTCGCTCCGAATCCAGGTGAAAGGGCCGATCTGATGCGCGCGTGGATCCCGCTGATCGTGTGCCTCGCCGGGTGCGTCGGACAGAAATCCAAGCCCGACGTTCCGGCCCCGTCCGTTCGCGATTCGCTTCAGCGAAACGTGCCGATCCCCGCCGCCGCGACTCGGATCGTTTCGCTCGCCGCCTCGAACACCGAAATCCTCTTCGCCCTCGGCCTCGGCGACACGGTCATCGGCACCACCGAATTCTGCGATTACCCCGAGGCGGCGAAAGCCAAGCCGAAGGTCGGCGGGTTCGCCCCGCAGACGTTCAACGTCGAGGCGATCGCGGCGATGAAGCCGGACCTGGTACTCGCGGCCGGCGAGTTCCAGCGCCCGACGATCGAGGCCTTGGAACGGCTCGGCATCGCGGTTGCCGGCTTCCAGGGCGAATCGATCGACGAGATCGGCCGCAATATCGAGGCGATCGGCCGACTGACGGGACGCGTCGAGGCGGCCGACGCGGTGGTCAAGGGAATGAAGGCCGCCCTCGCCGCCGTGGCGAAGCGCGTGGACGGCAAGACGAAACCGAAGGTCTTCTACCTCGTGTCCGACGACCCGCTGATGACGGCGGCGTCGAAGTCGATGATCTCCGAGGCGATCACGCTCGCCGGCGGCGAGAACGTCTTCGGCGACCTCGACGGCGACTACGTGCGGATTTCCGACGAGGAGGTGCTGCGGCGGAACCCCGCGACGGTGCTCGTGCCGCAATACGGCCACAGCGGGAAGGCGACGTCGCCGAAGGTGCTGGCGGCGCTCGACGCCGTGAAGAGGAATCGCGTTTTCCCGATCGACGCCGATCCGATTTCGCGGCCGGGGCCGCGCATCGTGAAGGCCGTCGAGCAGATCGCGCTCATCCTGCATCCGAAGGACTGAGATCGTATAACGACGCCATGATCGTCCTCATCGACAACTACGACTCGTTCACGTACAACCTCGTGCAGCGCTTCGGCGAATTGGACCCGTCGCTGCCGATGCGCGTCTTCCGCAACGATCGCGTGACGCTCGCCGAACTCGAAGCGATCCGCCCGACGCACCTGATCATTTCTCCCGGCCCTTGCACCCCCAAGGAAGCCGGCATCTCGAACGACGCGATGATGGCGTTCGCCCCGCGCATCCCCGTCTTCGGCGTCTGCCTCGGCCACCAGTGCATCGGCCACAACTACGGCGGCGACGTGATCCGCAACTCCCGCATCATGCACGGCAAGGTGTCCCCGATCCACCACGACGGCCGCGGCGTCTTCGCCGGCCTCTCGAATCCGTTCGACGCCACCCGCTACCATTCGCTCGTCATCAAGCGCAAGACCTGGACGAACCCCGATTTCGAAGTGTCCGCCTGGACCGCCGAAGGCGAGATCATGGGCGTCCGCCACAAGCGGTGGCCGCTCCACGGCGTGCAGTTCCACCCCGAGAGTTTCCTCACGGTCGAGGGGCCGAAGCTGCTGAGGAACTTCCTGGACTTGGCGCCGGTGCGGCGCGGTTAGGATTTGAGAGTCTTCTCGAAGATGACGAGGTTGGCGCTGCGGGCCGCGTCCCAGCGGATACCGACGATGTCGTAGCCCAATTCGATGGCGAGATGCAGCATCGGCCGCTGCTGGTTATAGCATTCCAGCCGAATGGTCGCGTAGCCCTTCTCGGCGGCCCACTTCTGCGCCGCCTCGATCAACTGCGCACCGACGCCCATGCGGCGAACCTGCGACTCGACTCCGTAGAACCAGGCGAAGTACGTGTCGGGCTTCAGTTCGAAGCCGAGGAAGAATCCAACCGGTTCCTCACCCTGCTTCGCGAGCAATCGGAGGGGATTCTGCCGGCCGAGGAAGCGCCGCTCGAACGACTCGAGCGTCCGCACCGGCCGGAAGATCTTGTTGAACATCTCGACGATGCGCGGCAACGCCTCAGGCCCCGCGATCTCGATGGCGACATCCGACATGCCCGACCCCCGCGGCGAATCAATGGCCCGGCCGGTACAGCCCGCCGATCAGTTCGTCCCACGACGGCACGTTCCAATTGGCGACGACGTCGCGCATGGCGATGTCCGCGGGCGTCTCGCCCTCGGCCGGCGCCTCGTCGCCCGCGTCCTCGAAGCCGTCGCCGTCGGTCGCGTCCCCAGTCGCGTCGCCCGGCTCGGCGGGGCCGCCCTTGCGGCGGCGGCGGCGACGACGACGGCGACGCTTGCCGTCCTCGCCCGCTTCGTCCGACTCGGCCGACGGCTCGTTCGACAGCCCCGGCTCCAGGGCCGTGTCCTCGACGTCGTCGGCGTCCGGGAGATCGGAGAGGTGCGGCTCGATCGCCGCGAGGGGCGCGGGCGCGGAGGGTTCGTCGCCGAGGCCTAGTTCCTGCGCCAAGGACGACCACGAATCGTCGGCCGCGATTTCGGAAGTGTTCATGGAATTAGCTTATCGCGCCAGCGGCAGGGCGGACACGACGCCGGGCACGAACGATTCGCGCACGTTCGCCGCCGCGAGGTTGCGCGGCGGGCCGATCTCGAGCACGCGATCGCCCGGTTCGGCGCCGAAGGCGTCCACCAGCACGTCCACGGTGTCGCCGGCGTCGGGCAATTCCTCGCGGTAGATCACGTAGGCGCGCTCCGCGCCCGGCAGGCTCGCCACGACGTGCGCGAGCAGCACGTCCGAGAGGCCGAGCGGCTTCGGCAGGCCGGGCAGCAGGCGATTGGCGAATTCCGTCACGGCGTGTTCGAGCAGTTCGCGCGGCGGCAAGACGAGAAAGGTGGCCACGATCGATCCTCCCACGTTCGGCAACGGTGGAGGTATCGGCGCGCCGCCGGCCGGCGCATGCCCCAAGTCGGCGCGGAACGCGCCGGGATTTCCGCGCCGCCGCGTTCCCCGTCGCGCCCCCGGCACGACCGCGCGCCGGCGCGGAAAATCCCGGTCTCACGCCTGAAGTTTTTTGATGAGCACCTGCGATCGGCGATTGCTGCGATCGTACGATTCGCGCCGCGCAGGCGGGAGATCGTCCGGCGTGCCGAGCGAAAACCCGCCCTTTTGGATGAAGTAGTTGATGGCTTGAGTGGAAAGACAGAAGAATTCGGCGAAGCCCCGCGCCCGGGCCGCATTCTCGGCAAAGGCGATCAGCCGCCCGCCGATCCCCTTGTTCTCGTAGCCGGCGTCGACGTACAGCGACGCGAACTCCGCCTTGCCGAGGTCCGGGTAGGTGTGCAGCGCCGCGCACGCCACCGGGTTCTTGTCCACCTCGAAGACGAAATAGTCGGCGATGTTCCGCTCGATGTCGGCGCGGGAGCGCTTCATGAGTTCCTCGGCCTGGATGCCGCGGCGGATCAGGTTGTAGATCGCGCGGATGTCCTTCTTCTGCGCCGGGCGGATCGACTGGTATTCGTTCGTGTAGATCAGCGTGCCGATCCCCTCGTTCGAGAAGACCTCGCTGAGCAGCCCTTCCTCCTCGCCGCCGTCGATGATGTGGACGCGCTCGATCCCCTCCTTGCCGGCGCGGATCGCGTGCGTGAGCTTCGTGACGGCCTCGCCCTGGAGATCGGCGCGGTGCTTCTTGAGGAAGGCGTCGGCCTCCTCGATGGTCATCTGGCGGATGACGCCGTCGGGGCCGCGGATGCCGCGGTCGCCGGTGAGGTAAATCAGCTTGACGGCGCGCAGGCTCCGCGCGATCTCGACGGCGACGGCGTCGGAGTTCAACCGATAGGAGTGCCCAACGCCGTCGCAGCCGATCGGCGGAATCACCGGGATGATGTCCCGCTCCATCAGCGCGGCGAGCAGTTCGACGTCGACGCGTTCGACGCGGCCGGTGAACTTGCGATCCACGCCGCCGAGGATGCCGGCGGGGTGGGCGACGACGGCGTTCGGGCAGGCGCCGCGCAGGTCGTTCGCCGACAGGCCTTCGAGGATCTCGTGCGTCACGCGGTTGGCGGCCGAGATGGCCACGTTGAGCGTCGGCGCGTCGGTCACGCCGGTGCCGTCGATGTTCGACGGCTCGATCTTCACCTGCTCCGCGTAGCGGCGGATCTGGTGTGCCGCCCCGTGGACGAGCGCCACGCGGATGCTCAGGCTGCGCAAGAGCGCGATGTCCAGTAGGAGGTTCGGAAAGTTCTCGTCCTCGACGACGGCGCCGTCGATGGCGATCACGAACGTCCGGTCGCGGAACCGCGGCACGTAGCGCAGGATTTCGCGGAGGTTGGTCAGCCGGAACATGGCGCGTGCAGGCCCTCGTTCGCTCGCGGGGGATGACTAGAATATAACGACCTTCCCGAACCATAGTAGGCCGAAGCGCCGAAACGCACTGGAGCGCGAGAGATGCCCGAGAATGTCGTGATCGTCGGTTCCGGCCCCGCCGCGTGGACAGCCGCCATCTACGCGGCCCGCGCGCAGCTCAAGCCGCTCGTCTTCCAGGGGAACCCCTACGACGACCGGAACCGGCAGAACGGCACGCTCCCGCTCGGCCAGCTCGCCCTCACCACCGAAGTCGAGAACTTTCCCGGCTGGCCCGCCGGCGAGACGCGGGAATTCCTGAAGACGGCCCTGAAGCCCGACGACGTCGATTTCCCGCAGTGGGTCGCCGACGGCAAGCCGCAGCCGAACCACGGCATCAACGGCCCCGAACTGATGGCGCTCATGCGCCAGCAGGCCGTCAACTTCGGCACCCGCATCGAATCGAAGGATGTCGTGAAGGTCGATCTCAAGAAACGCCCCTTCACGATCACCACGCACGACGGCGAATCGACGACGGCGCACACGCTCATCCTCGCCACCGGCGCGCGGGCGAACTACCTCGGCCTGCCGAGCGAGGACAAGTTCAAGAACAACGGCGTCTCGGCGTGCGCCGTCTGCGACGGCTTCCTGCCGCGCTTCCGCAACAAGCCGATCGCCGTCGTCGGCGCCGGCGACTCCGCCTGCGAGGAGGCGATGTACCTGACGAAGTTCGGCAGCAAGGTGCACCTGCTGGTCCGCCGCGACGTGTTCCGCGCCAGCAAGATCATGGCCGACCGCACGCTCGCGCATCCGAAGATCGACATCCGCTGGAACACCGTGGTGGAAGAAGTACTCGGCGAACCGAAGGCGGGCGTGACGGGGTTGAAGATCAAGAACGTGAAGAGCGGCGCGCAGGAGCAACTCGACGTGTCCGGGATGTTCTGCGCCATCGGACACACGCCGAACGTGTCGTTCCTCGACGGCCAAGTGAAGCTCAACGAATCGGGCTACATCCAGTGGACGGCGGTGGCGCGCACCTACACGAGCGTCGAGGGTGTCTTCGCCGCAGGCGACGTGGCCGACGACTACTACCGCCAGGCGATCTCCGCCGCCGGCACCGGCTGCATGGCGGCCCTCGACGCCGAACGCTTCCTCGGCCACCACGGACTGATCTGATTTTTCGATTGGCCGACTCCTTTCCATCGACCATGATGGCGGGCGCTTCCCTTTCCACCGGAACGGCCCGCCATGTTCGATCACCGTGAATTCTCCCGCCGGGATTGCCTCGCCCTGCTCGGCGCCGCGGCGCTCGCCGCACCGGCCCGTGCGTTCGCCCAGGCGCCGGCGCTCGCGCCGCTCAACCGCTTCCCGCGCATGGTGCAGGAGCATTTCGTCACGCAATTGCGCGAGGCCGAAGCGATCGGCGCGAAGCGGCGCGCCGCCCTGAAGACGAGGGCCGACGCCGAAGCCTACGTGACGGACGCGCGGGCGCGGATCGCCGATTGCTTCGGCCCGTTCCCCGCGAAGACGCCGTTGAACGCCCGCGTCGCCGGCGTGGTCGAGCGGGACGCCTACACCATCGAGAACGTCCTCTTCGAGAGCCGGCCTGGGTTCCTCGTGTCGGCGAACCTGTACGTCCCCAAGGGGATCACGTCGCCGCGGCCCGGCGTCGTCGGCTCCTGCGGCCACTCCGCCAACGGCAAGGCGGCCGAGGCGTACCAGGCCTTCGCGCAGGGCCTCGCGCGGCAGGGCTACGTGACACTCATCTTCGATCCGATCGGCCAGGGCGAACGCCTGCAATACTCCCAGCTCGACGCCAAGACGCGCCCGCGCGTCGGCGTCGGCGAACACCTCCACGCCGGCAACCAGCAGTTCCTCGTCGGCGAGTTCTTCGGAAGCTGGCGCGCCTGGGACGGCATCCGCGCCCTCGACTACCTCCTCACTCGCAAGGAAGTCGACCCGAAGCGCGTCGGCATCACCGGCAACTCCGGCGGCGGCACGATGTCCACCTGGCTCTGCGGCGTCGAGGGACGCTGGACCATGGCCGCGCCCAGTTGCTTCGTCACCACCTTCCGCCGCAACCTCGAGAACGAACTCCCCGCCGACACGGAGCAATGCCCGCCGCGCGTCCTCGCGCACGGCCTCGATCACGCCGACTTCCTCGCCGCGATGGCGCCCAAGCCCGTCGTCATCCTCGCGAAGGAGCAGGATTTCTTCGACGTGCGCGGCTCCGAGGAGGCCTTCGCCCGGCTGAAGGCGCTCTACAAGTTGCTCGACGCCGAGGAGAACGTGAAGCTCTTCACCGGGCCGACCGACCACGGGTACTCGATCGAAAACCGCGAGGCGATGTACCGCTGGTTCAACGCGGTCACGAAGCAATCCGACGCGACCGCGGAGCCGAAGCTGACGATCGAGAAGGACGAAACGCTCCACTGCGCTCCGAAGGGGCAAGTCGCGGAGTTGAAGTCGCGGACCGTGCATTCGTTCACGGTCGAGCGTTCGCGCGAGCTGGCGAAACGCCGACCGAAGCACGACGCGGCGACGCTGTCGAAGGCGCTTCGAGACGCCCTGAAAATGCCGGAGGCGAAGGGGGTGCCGGACTTCCGCATCCTGCGGAGCGTCGCGGGGCGGAAATATCCGAAGCCGGCGGCGTCCGTGTACGCCGTCGAGACGGAGCCGAACGTCTTCGGCCTCGTGTACCGGCTGGCGGACAAGCGGCTCGACTCGCGGCCGGGCCGGTCGAAGGAGCCGGCGATCCTGTACGTGTCGCACCATTCCGCAGACGCGGAGCTGCGGGACGAACCGCTCGTCGCCGAAGTCGCGAAGGCGGAGCCGAAATCGGTCCTCTACGCGATGGATGTCCGCGGGATCGGCGAATCGCGGCCCGACACCTGCGGGGCGAACCAGTTCCTCTCGCCGTACGGCAGCGACTACTTCTACGCGATCCACTCGATCATGCTCGATCGCCCCTACGTCGGGCGGAAGACCTTCGATGTGCTGCGCGTGCTGGATTGGCTCGCGAGCTTCGGCCACGCGGAAGTGCACCTCGTGGCGAAGGGCTGGGGCACGTTCCCGGCGACGTTCGCGGCCACGCTCTCGGAGCGCGTGACGAAGGTGACGCTGAAGCACGCGTTGACGTCGTACGCCGCGATCGCGGAATCGGAGGAGTACGATTGGCCGCTCTCGGCGCTCGTGCCGAACGCCCTGGCGACGTTCGACCTGCCGGATTGCCACCGGGCGCTGGCGGCGAAGGGATTGCGTTCGATCGACCCGAAGGGCGCGCACGGCTGACCGGGCGTCAGCGCTTCTCGCCGAGCATGCGCCGGTGCTCTTCGGCGCGGGCCGGGTCGCCGGACTTCTCGTAATGGTGGGCGAGCGCGCGGTGCGCGCCGACGTGGCCGGGGTTGGCGTCCAGCGCCTGCTCGCACCAATAGATTCCGAGCCGTTCGCGGCCGATCTCGAGCAGGGCGCGGCCGACTTCGGCGCAATCGTCCGGCGGCGGCGCCTTGCTCTTGGCGATCGCCTGCAGCAGGTCGTTGGTGCGATCGACGAGCGCCTTCTTGCGGTCGTACTCCGCCATCGCGGCGGCGGCCTCGCTCGCGCGGCCGACGAGGCCGAGCAGGCTCGCGAGCTTGTACAGCGCCTCCGTGTCGGACGGGTCGGCCGCGAGCACGCGGCGGAGGTACGATTCGGCCTCGGCGTGGCGGCCCTCCTGCAACTCCAACTCCGCGAGCGCGACGAGCAATGCCGGATCGAACGGCAGGCGCTCGAGCGCCGCCTCCATGTGCCGCCGCGCCGGTTCGGGTTGGCCGAGCAGGAACAGGCATTCCCCCAGCCGCGCCCGCGCGCGGGCGTCGTCCGGCGCGATTCGCAAGGCTCGTTCGATGTGGGGCAGCGCCTTCGGGCCTTGCTTGTCCTCCAGGTGCATCTCGGCGACGCGCAGCCGCACCGGGACGAGATCGGGATCGAGTTCGAGCGCCCGGTCGTAATCCTTGCGGGCCGCCGGGGGGTTGTCCAACCGCTCCAGCACGAGGCCGCGCCACTGGTACGGCTTGACCTGGTCCGGCCGCTTCTCGATCCAGAAGCTCAGGCACGAATACGCCGGTTTGTAGCGCAGCTTGACGAGATACGCCCGCGCGAGCGATTCGAGGATGAGCGAGGTCTCCGGGTGGTCCTTCTGCGCGAGGTCGATGAGCACGCCGGAGAGTTGGTCGACTTCGCCGGTCTGCACGCGGAGCAGGAGGAACTCGAGTTGGATGCGCTCGGTGCGGCCGACGAGTTCGATGGTGCGGTTCAGGTGGCGTTCGGCGCCGGGGAAATCGCCGACGAGGCGCGCGGCGCGGGCCGAGAGCAACAGCGCGTCGGGGCTGCGCCAAAGGACGGATCGCGCGAAGTCGAGTCGCCGGACGGCGTCGGCGGGGCGGTCGGCGGCGAGATCGCGCTCGGCGGCGGCGCAGGCCCACTGTGCGGCGAAGCGCAGGCCGAGCGCGGCCAGCGCCGCGAGCGCCAGTGCGGTGGCGAGGACTTTCCACGGATGGCGGGCGAGGCGACGGCCGAAGCGAGCGGGCCAACCGAACAACGCGCGAACGAGGCTGGGCATGGCGCGGCCAAAATGAAACCGGGGCGCGGCAGCCGCGCCCCGTAATGGGCGGACGTCAATCCGTGAGATCGATGTTGTGCACTTGACGGCCCTTCTCGAGCGTGATCGTCAAAGGGGAGGTCTTCGGGTTGTTGTACTTGCTGGGGATCTTCAAATAGTTCGCAGTCGCGTCGGACGCCGCCGGGGCGCCGCCGGCCGTATCGCCACCCGGAGCGCGCTGCTGATTCGTTGTCATGCTTTTCATGCGCCGGTCGACGTCGGCGGTTTTTCGCACCCCGGCCATCCGATCGCGATTCGGGTTGACCGATTCGGTCTCGACGGTGATGACCGCTTCGCCAATCGGGAGGTCGACGGCGGAATAGGTTCCGTCGGGACTGATCTGGGCGTCGTAGGGGGATCCGCCGGTCATGTGGAACCGGAGCGACCCGGCCTTGATCGGCGTACCGGCGTAGCTGATTCGGCCGGAGACTTTCGCGGGCGCCATCGGATTGCCCGACGAACAACCGCCGGCGACGAGGACGGTCAGTCCCAAAGTCAGGAACAGTTTGCGGGAGAGGGTCATGGGGAATCCGGAGTTCGATGGAAAAGAAACGGGCCGGTTCATCGGACCAAAGCCGAGTGAACCGACCCGAACGAAGGAGCGAACGTCGGTCGATCAGTTCCAGTCGGCGCCCATGGGGAGGCCGTCGTTGGGCACCATGGCGCGGACCCACGTCGAAAGGTCGGTGGTCGTACGCATGTTGCGAACGCTGCCATCGACGAGAAGAACCTGGATGCCGGAGGCCGAGAGCGATTGCAGACGGCGCGGGTCGCACTGGTCGACCTTGGGGGCATTTTGGGGTGCGGTCATGTAGATCGAAATCCCGGTGTTGTTGTCCATCGGGTAACCGGCCGTACCCGACTTGGGGATCGCACCGAGGTTGTCCCATCCGCCGTTACCGCCGGCGCCGGGGACCGCGTTCACCCAATAGCTCGGCGACGTGAAACAGCTTTGCGACGCATGGTATTGCGTGACGGGGCCAGGCAACGATCCGTCTTCCTGCCAGCTGCGTTCGGCGTAGACGGTGCTGTTGTCCCATTGCGGGCCAGGGCCGCAGATGGCGTAGCGTTCGAAGAAGGCGATGGTGTTGGAGGTGCCGTCTTGGAAGGAGGCCTGCATGCGCGCCTTGCCGCCGACCTGCCAGTCTTCGCCCCACCCGCCGCCGAAGGCGTGCCAGTTGGAATGGTAGCTGGCGGCGCCGCCGCGGTCCCACGAGATGCCGTTGGCGGGCACGCTGGGGTCGTGCGGGGCGATGAAGCCACGGATCACGCCGCCGGGCACCGCGGTGTTCTTGGTCCGCCACGACTGGCTGCCGGAGCCGCCGGTGCCGTCGCCGGGGGAAATCCACGACGCTTTGAAGATGTTGTCCTGTTCCAGGAAGGGGAGCAGGAAGTAGTGCATCGTGCCGAAGCGGGACGGAACGCTGTCGAGGCCCCAGTTGGTGCCTTCGCCCGTGCTGGGGAAGCAACCGGTCGTGGTCGGGAACTTGCCGTGCGTGTCGTGGCACGCGTGCAGGGCGATCCCGATCTGCTTCATGTTGTTCTGGCTCGTCGTGCGGGCGGCCGCCTCGCGAACCTTTTGAACGGCGGGCAATAGCAGCCCGATCAGGATCGCGATGATCGCGATCACGACCAGCAATTCGATGAGCGTGAATCCCTTCGTCAATCGACGAGTGAGATGAACCATAGTGCCTGCCTGGGAAAGAGTGAAGGCGCCGACTCAACGGCGTCTCAGGCGAATGAAATATCCCAACTCTCTTGATTAACCGCGCGCCGGCCAGCGCGTCAATGAGAAAATGCCGAATCCAAGAAGTTTTTGGGAACTCTGCGGAATTCATCCATTCTTTGGAATCCAATATTTACACGATTTTCACTCCCTGTCGCCGCGAACCGAGGCCCCTCGCCGTCCGTACTTCCCACCAGCCTGACGATACGTCTCGCGTTCCGTTCGCCGGCCTCGGTTCACCCACGATCTCAGGATCCCGCTCCCGATGCCCGCCGCTCCGACGCCGACCCCATTGCGATTCACCACCTACTTCCTTGCGATCTTCGCCCTCGTGTTGGCATCCGTGCCGGCGCGACATCCCGAGCTGCTCCAGGCCTTCGCCAATGGTCGCGACTTGCTCGCCGGCGCCGTGCGCCCCGCGACCGGATGGCCGTTCGAACTCGCCGCATTCGGCCTTGCGCGCACGATCGGCGATGCGTCGCTCGTGCCTCTCAAAGCGTTGGCGATGGGTTTCGTCGCTGTCCTCTTGGCCCGATTCCGCGGAGCGAACGGCGCGCCCGCGACCGCCATCGTGGTTGGATTGGCGTCGCTTGCGATGAATCATCGGATTCCCCTCGGTCCACCGGTCGCGTCCGTGTTCTTTTTCGCAATCTTGCTCCGCCGGGACGCAAACGCCGCCGCGAGCGAGCGGCCGCGCCGCATCGACTGGCTCGGGCTGGGCCTCGTCGCGCTTTGGGCGAACGTCCACGATTGGTGGATGTTCGGCGTCGCGGCGCTGCTCGCCCTCAATCTTGGTCGCCGGTTCGATCGCGGCCGATCGGGCACCGCGATCGGCGGCCTCGGCATGTTGGCCCTGCCACTCGCGGGATGCGCGTCGCCGTTTCTCCTGGAAGGCGCCAAGCCTCCGGCCGTTCTGCGCTGGCTGGTCGGCGGCGGGAGCGACCTCGGCCTCGAATCGGTCGCCGCACGCATTCATTCGCCGTTCTCCGTCGCCTATCGGGCGCTGTTTCTGGAAACGCCTTCGGCCCTCGCCTTCTACTTGCTTCTTGGCGTGGGCGTCGCGTTGTTCGTTCGCAGCTGGTCTTGGGCTCGCGTTCTGCCGTTCGCGATCCTCGCCGGGTTGAGCTCGCTGGAAGCCCGATTGATCCCGCTCTTCGCGACGTTCGCGCCCGTGGCGATCTTCGGAACGCTTGCGACTCGATCCCAAGAAACTCCCCGGCGCGGTTCGTTGTTGACCGATGCGATGGGAGTTCTCGTCGGCAGCGCCTTCCTCTTGGCCGCGTGGCCGGGATGGCTTCAACCCAAACCTTACGAGCCGCGCAGCTGGCGATTCCTGCCACCGCCCGATCTCGCGGCCGGCGCAGACGCGTTCCGCGCGATCGACGCTCCGCGTTCGGCGGGCGCGAAGACGCTGCACCTGACGCGCGAGACGTTCGCGGCCTTCCGCTGGCACTGCCCGAACGACGCCGGTGTCGTCGACGATCGCGCCATCGACGCGCTGCTGGCGCCGTCGGACCGCCTCGACGACGCCGACGCGTTGCTCGCCGAACTCCGCATCGACCGCGTCGCCGTCCGCGGCGGCGAACCGCTCGGCGATCTCCACCTCGCGCGACTCCTGTCCCGTTCGGACCGCTGGCTCCTCCGGAGCGCCGGCGGCGGCGTCGCGGTCTTCGCCCGCCGCGATTCCCTACCGCCCGACGCGGTCGAATGGGATCTCGATCGGCCCGCGTATCGGCCAACCGAACGCGAAACGGCACCGACAAACCCGCCCCTTCCGGCGGACGAATCGCCGTGGCGGCGCCACCTCTGGACCGTTCCGACGGTCGCGTCGGCGGCGCGGGACGACGCTCGTCTGCTCCTGAAACTCGTCGAATCGCAGGGTGCTTCGGCGCCGCTGCGCCACCTGCGAACGTGGGAAGCGACGCAGTTGGCGGGGCTGGTCGGCGCCGCGAATCCGGCGGCGGGGCCGTGGGCGGCGGATGCGGCGGCGCGCGGGAACTTGTTTCGACCCGCGCTGCCGGACAACGATCCGTTCGCGAAGGTCGGCCCAATGCCGTTCGAACGGTTGATCTTCGCATTGCAACGGCAGTACGCGATGGAGCGGGGGCAGGCGACGCCGGGGCGCGTCTACGCGGCGGTGCGCGGTGCGCGCCGCGCCGCCGCCGAATCGCCGACCGACGCGGGAGCGCAGCTCGCACTGGCGCGCGCGTACCAGTCGCTGCCCCAGCACACGGTGGAGCAGCGCTGGGCGGCCCGATTGCCGCGCATCGCCCGCTTGCGAAACGTCCAAGCGAGCACGGCCTACAATCGCGCCCTCGCTTTGAACCCCGATCTCGGCGAAGCCCACTTCGAACTCGGCCAACTCTATCAAGGCGCGGGCTGCTTCGATCTCGCGGTTTCGCACCTGAAGGCGTGGCGCGACCTCGAACGGATCCGCCTGCGCCTCGGCGGCGACCGCGCCCGCCTCGACCAACTCGAGCCGATCCTCGAACGGATGGAAAAGGAAGTGGCGCGGCAGACGGCGGAGTTCGAGAAGGAATCGGGCCGCATCTCCGTCGGCGACCGCGCCGCCGACGCCGTGCGCCGCGGCCTCGGCGGCACCGCCCGCGACCTCCTCCTCAAATCGGACGTCTCCGCCTTCGGCCGGCTCGGCGCCGAGATCGAATTCGATTTCCTCCTGCGCACCGGCCGGGCGCGCGACGCGATCGAATGGCTCGAACCGGACGTGCAAGGCACCCTCGGCGCCTTCGCCTTCCACTGGACCCGCGCGCAGGCGCGAGCCGCGCTCGGGCACTACGCCGCCGCCCGCGAGGAACTCGCCGCGATCCTCCAGGACGGCGGCCGCGTCCCCGCGCCCGAACGGGTCCGCCGCCGCATCGGCGAACTGCTTGGCGCCGCCCTGCTCGACGAGCAACCTTTGCGCGTCCAACTCCCGCAATGGCTGCTGCACACCCTGCGACATTCGGACTTCACCGGCCACATGCTCGAACTCGATTCCACGCTCTCCCTCGAATGCGAGATGGCCGTGCTCAACGGCCTCTTGGCGTTCGAGTGCGGGTCGATCGCCGACGCCCGCGCCGAGTTCGCCGCCGTCGTCGCCCTCGCCCCGCGCCGCGGCGCGGCCGGGCAACTGAACGCCCCCGCCATCGAAGTCGCCCGCGAAGCGCTGCAATTGCTCGACCAATTCGCCCCGACGCCGCCGGGCAATCCGTAGGATGGACGCGACCGCCGAGGGATTTCGATGAGCCGCGCCGCCACCGAACACCGCTACGAAAAGCTCACCTGGCCGGAGATCAACGACGCCGTCGATTTGAAAAAAGTCTGCGTCGTCCCGTGCGGCGCCGTCGAGCAGCACGGCCACCACCTACCGCTCGATGTCGATCTCGTCTGCCCCGTCGGCATCGCGAACGGCGCCGGCCGCGAGATTCCCGACAAGCTCCTCGTGCTCCCCGTCGTGGCCTACGGCTACACCGGGCATGTCATGGACTTCCCCGGCACCATCAACACCGACTTCGAGCACTTCATGCACGGCGTGCTTGACATCGCCAAATCGCTCGCCTACCACGGCTTCAAGAAGATCATCCTGCTCAATGGCCACGGCTCGAACATGCCGAACCTCGACCTCGTGGCCCGGCGCACGAACCTCGAGACGGATGCCGAGTGCTGCGTCGTCGCGTGGTGGAACCTCCTCACCGTGGACAAAAACTTCCTGCCGAGCTGGCGCGAGAGCAAGTTCCCCGGCGGCTGCTCTCACGCCTGCGAACTGGAGACGAGCCTGTACCTGTACCTCGATGGCGACAACGTTCGCAAGGACAAGATCCAAAGCGGCACGATCAGCTTCAACGACGAGGACAGCCCGTTCCATTGGGTGGATCTGTTCGGCGCCGGCCCCGCGACGACCGTGTCGTGGACGAGCAGCTACTCGGCCACCGGCACGCTCGGCGACGCGGAGAAGGCGACCGCCGAGAAGGGGAAACGGGCTTACGAGGAAGCGGTGAAGCAGTTGGTGCGCTACGTGAGTTGGTGGCAGCCGCGGCCGAAGGACGTGCGCCGAGACTTCCACCGCACGCCGCCGACGATGCCGATCCCGTGGGGGCAACGGCCGCTAGAAACCGGGCGGAAGCGGGATACCGAGCTGAAGGCAAATCGCTCGAACTAGCGGCCGCTTGAGGAAACGATGGCGGGGCACGGCCGACTGTCGACCGTTCGCGGGGTTGAACCACAGGTCGTGCTTCGATCCGTGCCGGAGCAACTCGCAACCGTTCTCGCGGAGGTGGCGAAGGAATTCGCGACGGTTCATCGGGCGACCGCCTTCGTACGACGATTCGGCGATCCTTTTCGTTCCGCTTCAAACAGCGCGATCACGTCGTACGCGTTCTCGAAAGCTTCCTCGACCGTCTCCGCCTGGGTGAGCACGTTCGGATCGAACGGAGCCGTCACGAAGTAACCGCCTTCGTCGGCCGGTTCGAGTTTCAGCACGAGTTTGCCGTCCGTCACGGTGAACTGCTTCTTGCGCGCCATCGTCGGCTCCGTTCGTAGATTGTTCGCACTCATTCTATCGTCAGCGCGGAGCGGAATGAAAGCCATGACCATCGCCGAGATTCGCCTGACCGGCCTCGCCGGCGGCACCGTCGAAGGGGGCTGGGCAAAGGAACTCGCGCCCGAAGACAACGTCCACACCATCGTCGAGGTCGTCGCGAGCGATGGCCGCGTCGGCGTCGGCAGCGTCTTCACCAGCCGCGATCTCGTCGCGGGCGCGGTGAAGCTGCTCAAGCCGTTCCTCATCGGCGAACGGGCCGACGAGCCGGCGCGCGTCAGCGAGAAGCTGCGGCAGAGCATGTTCTGGCAAGGCCGCGGCGGCTCCGTCGAACACGCCATCAGCGGCATCGACATCGCTCTCTGGGACCTCTTCGGCAAGAGCGTCAATCAGCCCGTCGCCCGGCTGCTCGGCGGCGTCTATCGGAACACGATCAAGCCCTACGGCTCGCTCCTCTTCGACGAAGTCGACCCGCTTCGCGAGAAGCTGACGCAAGCCGTCGGTCGCGGCTTTCGCGCCCTCAAACTCGGCTGGAAGCCGTTCGGCCGTCGCGATGCGAAGACCGACGAACTCCTCGTTCGCACGGCTCGCGAGACGGTTGGGCCGGACGTCGAGATCATGGTCGACGCCGGCGGCAGCGAGGCGTTCTGGCCGCACGGTTTCAAGTGGGCCTTGCGGACCTCGCAGATGCTCGCGAACTACGACATCGCCTGGTTCGAGGAAGCCCTGCCGCCGGACGACTTCGCCGGGTTCGCGGAGCTGCGCCGGTTGTCGCCGGTGCCGATCGCGACGGGGGAATGCCTGACGCGCCGGCAGGGGTTCCGGCCGCTCTTCGAGCAGAAGTGCGTGGACATCGTTCAGCCGGACTGCACGAAGTGCGGCGGCCTGACGGAAGCGTGGCGGATCGCCTGGACGGCGTACGAGCACAACGTGCTCTGGGTGCCGCACGGCTGGAATACGGCCGTGGGCTTGGCGGCGGACATCCAGATGGCCTGCGCGATGCCGGTGGCGAAGTACGTCGAGTTCCTGACGCCGTCGCCGTACGTGGACGATTTGATCGTGACTCCGTTCCGGCCCGACGCCGACGGGATGTTGACGCTGCCGGACGGGCCGGGATTGGGCATCGACTTGAACCGCGACGCATTGAAAAAGTACGGTGTCGTTTAGCGGCGAGGGGGGGGGGGGGGGGGGGGGGGCGGCGGGGGCCCCCCCCCCCCCCCGCCCGCCCCCCAGCCCCCCCCCCGCACGCGGCCCCCAACACCCCGCCTCGCCGCTAAACGGGGTGGTTGGTTTTGATTTCAACGTTCGTCAGCGGCCGGAATCGATAGCACCACCACGCCAGCCCACCGAGCAAGAGCACGACGACGTACACGTCGAAGATCGGATCCCACGCGGCGCGGCCCTGATAGCCGAGCTTTTCCCGCCAGTCGGCGAAGGCGCCGACGAAGCCCTGCGACGCCATCGCGCCGAGCACGCCCATGCCGTTCATCAGGCCGAAGAGCGCCCCGACGTGCGTGCCGCATTGGGGGATCGCGACCGACCACCAATTCGGCAGCGTGACGTGCATGGCGCAGAAGGACGCGCCCCAGCACGCGGCGAGCCCGTAGGCGTCGTCGCATCGCATGCCGAGGAACAGGAACGCGGCGGCCGCGACGTAGCAGCCGACGCCGAGGGAACGCCGCGCGGTCACGGCGTCGGCGAAGCGCTTCGGAATCCAGTCGGCGATCCATCCGCCGATGAGGACGCCGAGGGCGGACCCGGCGAGGACGAACGAGGAGAACCAGCCGGCGGTGGGATTGTCCAGGCCTCGCGCGGTCTCGAGGTATTTCACGAACCAGGAGTAGAAGAAGTAGGTGTAGAACGCGCCGCAGATCATGATGGCGCAGAGCGCGAGGATGCCGCGATTGGTCAGCGCCGCCTTCCACGGGATCGGCGCGTGTTCGTTGGCGGACAGCGTCCCGCCGGCGCGGATGGTCGCCAACTCCTGCGCGTTCACGCTCGGATGCGTGGCCGGGTCGTCGCGGAACCAGAGCCAGAAGCCGACGGCCCAGACGATGCCGACGGCGCCGAACGCGACGAACGCCCAGCGCCAGCCGACGTGTTGGATGAGCTGCCCGGTGGCCGCCGGCGCGGCGACGGCGCCGAACTGCGACGCCGCGATCATCAACCCCTGCATGCGGCCGCGCTCCACAATCGGGAACCAGCGGGCGATCACGCGGGCCGCGTTCGGGTACGCCCCGGCTTCGCCCGCCCCGAACAGGAACCGCACGGCGATGAGCGTCAGCAATCCCGAGCAGGCGCCGGTGAGGCCCGTAAAGATCGACCACCAGATCACGATGCGGGTCAGCACGTTTCGCGAGCCGTGCTTGTCGCCGAGCCGGCCGGTGGGAATCTCGAAGAGGCCGTAGGCGAGCGTGAACGCCATGAGCACGTAGCTCATCTCGCGGTTGTTCAGCCCGAATTCTTTTTGGATCGGCACCACCGCCTGCGACATGCAGAGGCGGTCCAGATACAGCACCGCGGACAGGCCGCACAGCCACGCGGCGACGGCGAAGCGGGCACGGGTCGGAGGTTCCGCTTCGAGATGGTTCGTCATGTGGGCGAGGCGGGACTCGAACCCGCACACCATTGCTGGTAGGGGATTTTAAGTCCCCGGCGTCTGCCATTCCGCCACTCGCCCCGATCGGCTCACGCCATCTTCCGCGAACCGCCGCGCGACGGCAAGGGATCGTATCGTTGCCCCTCGCCGCCGATCCGCGTACCTTCCCCTCCAGACACTCTCCCGCCGTCGAGGTTCCCTCCCATGTCCAATCGCCGCCAATTCCTCGCCGCGTCCGCCGCCCTCCCGTTCGCCCTCGGCTCCCGCGCGACCGCCGCCGATCCGACGGACCTCTTCGGCGATGGCGAAGCGCCGAAGGACGCCCGGCTGAACCCGGCGCGCACGCTCAACGACTACGTGCCGTTCAAGGTGCCCGCGACGCTCGCGGAGTGGGAGGCGCGCAAGAAGGTCCTCCGCGAACAGCTCCTGGTCGCGAACGGCCTCTGGCCGATGCCGGAGAAGACGCCGCTGAACGCCGTCGTCCACAGTCCCGTCGAGCGGGACGGCTACACGGTCGAGAAGGTTCACTTCGAGAGCCGGCCCGGGCATTCCGTCTGCGGGAACTTGTACCGTCCGACCGCGCCGACGGACGGCTTGCGGCCGGCGGTGCTGTTCGCGCACGGCCATTGGGCCGGCGGGCGGTTCGAGGTCGCCAACGACAAGGCCGTCGAGAACGACGTGAAATCGAAAGCCGAGGCGACGGCCGAACGCGCCAAGTTCTTCATGCAGGCGATCCCGATCACGCTCGCGAAGCTCGGCTTCGTCGTCTTCCAGTACGACATGATCGGCTATGCCGACAGCAAGGCGCTCGACCACCGCGAGGGGCTGAAGGACGCCGACGCCGAGCTGCGCTGTCAGAGCATCATGGGCCTCCAAACGTGGAATTCCGTCCGTGCCCTCGATTTCGTCGAAAGCCTCGCCGGCGTGGACAAGAAGCGCATCGGCATGACCGGCGCGTCCGGCGGCGGCACGCAGACGTTCCTCCTCGCCGGCATCGACGACCGGATCGCGGCCGCGTTCCCCGCCGTCATGGTGTCCACGACGATGCAGGGTGGCTGCGTCTGCGAGAACTGCTCGCTCCTGCGCGTGAACACCGGCAACGTCGAGATCGCCGCGCTGTTCGCCCCGAAGCCGCAAGCGATGTCGTGCGCCAAAGATTGGACCGAGAAGTTCCTCGAAGACGGCTTCGGACTGCCGGAGTTGAAGAAGCTCTACGCCCTCTACGGCAAGCCGGACAACGTCGCCGCGAAAGCGTGGCTCCAGTACGGCCACAACTACAACCAGCACGCCCGCGAGTTCATGTATTCCTGGTTCTCCAAGCATCTGCTCGGCAAGGACGGGCCGGTCGAGGAGCCGAACTTCTCGCCGCTGCCGGTGAAGGAATTGAGCGTCTACGACGATTCGCACCCGAAGCTGAAGGGCGAGAAGACGATCGTCGAATTGCGGACGTCGATGCGGGACGCCGACGCCGAGTGGTTGAACCTGCTCCGCACCGGCCAGGACGAGAAGTCGAAGGAACTGTTCCGTTCGATCGTTGGCACGGCGCTGCGCGCGATGGTGAACGGCGAACTGCCGGCGAAGGTCGCGATCCGCAAAGGGCCGGTCGAATCGAAGCACGACGGCTTCGTGATGCATCGGGCGATCCTCGGCCGGACGGACGAAGCGGACGCCGTGCCGTGCGCCGGCATCTTCAACCCGAAGACCGTCGGCCAGCGCCTGGTGGTGTGGGCGCATCCGAAAGGGAAGGCGTCGCTGCTCGCCGATGGCCAGCTCGCCCCGGCGGTGAAGGCGCTGACGGACGCCGGCTACGCCGTCGTCGCGCCGGACGTCCTCCGCGTCGGCGAGAACACCACGAACAAGATCCCCTACAAGGTGGACGCCGGCTTCGCGGGTTACACCTTCGGCTACAACCGCACGCTGCTGGCGAACCGCGTCCACGATCTGCTCACGGTCGTCGCGTTCGGACGGACCGTGACGAAGGCGCAGACGATCCACCTGGTGGGCTGGGGCGAGGCCGGCCCGTGGGCGGTGCTGGCGAAGGCGCTCGCCGGCGACGCGGTGAGCCGGACCGCCGCGGACCTGAACAAGTTCACCTTCGCCGCCATCCAATCCACGAGCGATCCAATGCTGCTGCCGGGGGCGTTGAAGTACGGCGACATCGGTTCGTTCCAGGCCCTATGCGCGCCCGGGGCGCTGCTGGCGCACAACGAGTCGGCGCAGGACGAATTCGTCGCCGCGCTGTATTCGACGGCGCCGGGCAAGTTGACGCGCTCCGCCGACAAGTGTAACGACGAAAAGGTCGTAGAGTGGTTGGTTTCGAAATCCTAATCGTTTAGCGGCGAGGCGGAGTCTTCGGAGCCGAGCGCGG
>CAYVRB010000042.1:0-27856 GCA_964453375.1 uncultured Alcaligenaceae bacterium | reverse complement strand
GCACAACACCACGATGTCGTCCTTCGGCCGCTGCGCGGCGATGCGCATCGTCTCGACCACCGCGTGCGCCGTCTCGAGCGCGGGCAGGATGCCCTCCAGCCGGCTGCACCGGTGGAAGGCGGCGAGCGCCTCGTCGTCGGTCACGCTGCAATAGCGGACGCGGCCGGAGTCCTTCCAGCCGGCATGCTCCGGGCCGACGCCGGGATAATCGAGGCCGGCGGAGACGCTGTGGACGTCGGCGGTCTGGCCGTCGTCGTCCTGCAGGACGTAGGTGAAGGTGCCGTGGAGGACGCCGGGGTGCCCGTGCGAGAGGGTGGCGGCGTGGCCGCCGAGCTTGGGGCCGTGGCCGCCGGCTTCGACCCCGACCAGTTCCACCGTGGCGTCGTCCACGAACGGATGGAACGCGCCGGCCGCGTTCGACCCGCCGCCGACGCACGCGACCACGACGTCCGGCAGCCCGCCGATCTGCTCGATCGATTGTTGCTTGATCTCCCGGCCGATCACGCTCTGGAAATCCCGCACGATCATCGGGAACGGATGCGGCCCGATGACGCTGCCGATGATGTAGTGCGTCCCCTCCACCGTGCTCATCCACTCGCGCATCGCCTCGTTCACGGCGTCGCGCAGCGTGCGGCTGCCGGTCGTCACCGGGAAGACTTCCGTCCCCATCGCGCGCATGCGGAAGACGTTTAGCTCCTGCCGGCGGATGTCCTCCTCGCCCATGTACACGCGGCAGGGCAGGCCGAAGAGCGCGCCGGCGGTGGCGCTGGCGACGCCGTGCATGCCCGCGCCGGTCTCGGCGATGATGCGGGCCTTGCCCATGCGCTTCGCCAGCAGGGCCTGGCCGAGGGCGTTGTTGATCTTGTGCGCGCCGGTGTGGTTCAGGTCTTCGCGCTTGAGGTAGATGCGGGCACCGCCGGCCTCGCGCGTGAGGCGCTCCGCGAAGTACAGGCGGCTCGGCCGGCCGACGTAGTCGTTCAGGATGCGATGGAACTGGTCCTGGAACGCCGGATCGTGCTTCGCTTCGAGGTACGCCGCTTCCAACTGTTCGAGGGCGAACATCAGCGTTTCGGGCACGAACTTCCCGCCGTAGCGGCCGTAGCGCCCGCGGGCGTCGGGCGCGGCGGAGGGGCGGGCTTCGGTCGCCGTCGGCATATCATCACTCCAGAGTCGTTCGTGGGGCCATTGTACGCATGCCCGAACTGCCGGAAGTCGAAACCGTCGTGCGCGACCTGCGCCCGCTCGTCGTCGGCCGCACGATCGGCACGGTCCGCGCGGGGCGGCGCCAGCTCCGCGTCCCATGGAAGCCGGCGTGGACGCCGCGCGTCGCCGGCCGGCGCATCGACGCGGTCGACCGCCGCGGGAAGTGGATCCTCGTCCGGCTCGCCGGCGACGCGACGCTCCTCCTGCACCTCGGCATGACCGGCCAGCTCACCGTCCACCCCGAACCCGAACCGACGGCCGATCATACGCACCTGCGCTTCGCGCTCGACGACGGCCGCGAGCTGCGCTTCCGCGACGTGCGCCGGTTCGGCTCCGCGACGCTCTTCCCCACGCTCGCCGCGCTCGCGGACCACCTGGACGCCCGGCTCGGCCCGGAACCGTTCGGCGTCGATGCCGACTACTGGTTCGCCGCGCTGAAGGGGACGACGCGCTGCGTGAAGGCGGTGCTGCTCGATCAATCCGTCGTCGCCGGGGTCGGGAACATCTACGCGGACGAATCGCTCTTCCGGGCGGGCGTTCACCCGGGCCGGCGGGCGAATACGATGACCCGCACGCGCTCGGAGGCGCTGCGCCGCGCCGTCGAAACCGTCCTGACGAACGCCATCGCCGGCCGCGGTTCGACGATCCGCGACTACATCGGCGGCTCCGGACTGAAGGGCGGCTACCAGGACGAGTTCGCCGTCTACGGCCGCACGGGCGAGCCGTGCCCGACGTGCGGCGCCCCGATCGCCGTCGCCCGCCACGCCGGCCGGTCGTCGCACCATTGCCCGCGCTGCCAAAAGTGAGCTTGCATGTCGTATCGCGGCTTCAAACGGTTGATCGGCGAATCGGGCCTCGAGCGCAAGTGCCGCTACCTGCTCGGCGCCGGCGTCGTGCTGCTCATGTCCGTCAGCTTCGTCGTCTACGCCCGGCAGACCGAGGCGCTCGCCTACGACCAGCTCCAGAACACCGGCCAGACGCTCGTGCCGACGGTGATCGCGCGCGTCCACGCCAAGCCCGAACTCCGCGAATCGCTCGACCGCTTCCAGAAGCTCGCCGAGGACGACCTCCCGGCGCAGCTGCGCAGCTACAAGTCCAAACTCCTCTCCGCCATCCCCGGCGGCCACCCCGACCTGCAACCGTCCGGCGAAGAGCAGACGATTCTCCAGACCTTCCAACAGGACGCGACGAAGACCGAACACGCGTTCCCGATGCCGGCGGAGAAGCTCTATCAGTATTACGCGCCGGTGCGCGCCGGCCGCTCGTGCGTCGATTGCCATCGCAAGGGCGCCGAAGTCGCCAACCCGCTGCCCGACCTGAAGGAGGGCGACCTGCTCGGCATGGTCTCCGTCCGCATGTCCACCGAGATGATCGAATCGGGCTTCCACCAGAACCGCGCCCTGCTGATCGCCTTCGCCATCGGCACCACCGTCCTCATCCTCGCGGGCAGCTACCTCATCATCCGCTACGTCATCGTCAAGCCGGTGAAGCACCTCAAGGACGTGAGCGAGGCGATCGCCGCCGGCGAACTGAACGTGCGCTCCGAGATCCAGACCGGCGACGAATTCGAGGACCTCTCCATCGCCTTCAACCGGATGCTGCGGAACCTGACGAGCATGCAGGACCGCAACCGCGGCCTGATCGCCGACCTCGACCGCAAGGTGGACGAACTGGCGCGCGTGAACATGGCGCTCTACGAATCGAACCGGCTGAAGGGGGACTTCCTGTCGACGATGAGCCACGAGCTGCGCACGCCGCTGAACAGCATCATCGGGTTCAGCGAGGTGCTGCTGAACGCGGAGAACCTGACGGAGAAGCAGCACCGCTACGCGGCGAACATCATGACCAGCGGCCAGCAACTCCTCGCGCTCATCAACGACGTGCTCGACCTGGCGAAGGCGGAGTCGGGCAAGATGCGGCTGCACCCGGAACCGATCCAGACGGCGGAGCTGTGCGAGGCGATCCTGGCGACGCACAAGCAGGCGGCGGAGAAGAAGAACGTGGAGCTGCGCCTGGCGGCGGCGCCGGACCTGCCGCCGGTGAAGCAGGACGCCGGGAAGCTGCGGCAGATCCTGGCGAACCTGATCTCGAACGCGATCAAGTTCACGCCCGAGGGCGGCCGCGTCACCCTTTCCGCCTCCGTCATGGACGGCGCGCTCAAGCTCGGCGTCGAGGACACGGGCGTCGGCATCGCGCTGGACGAACAGGACACCGTCTTCGACAAGTTCCGCCAGAGCGCCAACCCGCTGACGCGCGAGCAGGGGGGCACCGGCCTCGGCCTCTCGATCGTCCGCGAACTCGCGAAACTCCTCGGCGGCGACGTCGCCCTCAAGAGCGAACTCGGCCGCGGCAGCACCTTCACCGTCACCGTCGCGTCGGAACTCAAGCCCGAACCGCCGCTGACGTTCGACCTCCCGGCGTGACCCAGTCCCGGCCTCGATTCGTCCACCGCGGCTGCGCCACCCCTCGGCGGACCCATTCGATAGGACCGGAACCATTATGAACCGTTCGCGACCGGCGCCGGCCGCCGGCTTGCCCCGCGCTCGCGGGCGCGGTACCGTGGCCGCATGCTCCGCGAATCCGACGCCGGCAAATGGTTCATCCTCGGCACCGTCGGGCTGCTCGTCACTGGCTGCTCCAGCTACACCGAAACCTGCTTGCTCCTCTTCGGCCACGAGGGACGCGCCGTCGTCGTCCGAACCTACGAATCCCGCTCCCGACGCACCACGCGGTTGACCGTCGAATACCTGTTCACCGATGGCGACGGCCGCACGCGCCGCGAAGACTGGACCGTCGCCCGGCGCACGCCCGTCGCCGGTCCCGGCAGCGCCATCGCCATCCGTTACTCGAACGGCCCCTTGCGCACGTCCCGGCTATCGGGATATCCGAATTGGATCGGCCTCGCGTTTTCGATCGCCGCCCTCGGGTCGATCGCCCACGGCCTACTGGTCCTGGTCCGCCAATCGAAACTCGAACGGGAATCCGACTCCGAGGTGGATTCCTGGCGACGCAAGCGCGCCCGTCAACAAAGCCCGGAACCGCCGGAGTACGATTGACGGCCCGCACATCCGGCATGCTTTGCCCAGATTGTTCACCACTTTCATAATCTTCACTCTGGCAGTCGGAAATCGCCCTCCTTAAAATCGGCATCACGGGCAACCTTTCCCCCGCCTGCCCGAACTTCGTCGCCTACCCGTTCTTCCGAGGCCCCCCGTGACCCATCGCATCCGCCGGCACTGGCCCATCGGCATCCTGGCCGCCCTGATGTTCGCCGTCGTCGCCGCGCCGGCCCGCTCCGACCAGAAGAGCGACATCGAGGACATCGAGAAGCAGATCGTCGAGCTGAAGAAGAAGCTCGACGACGCCAAGAAGAAGCCGGCGCCGACGCTCGTCAGCCCCGGCGGCGGCGTGCCGGAACCGGTCCTGCAGGCGATCAAGTGGCGCAACGTCGGCCCCGCCAACATGGGCGGCCGGATCACCGCGCTCGCCGTCTACGACGCCGACCCGAACATCTACTACGCCGCCACCGCCTCCGGCGGCCTCCTCAAGACCACCAACAACGGCATCACCTTCGAGCACCAGTTCGACAAGCAGTCCACCGTCTCGATCGGCGACGTCGCCGTCTGTCAGTCCAACCCCGACCTCGTCTGGGTCGGCACCGGCGAAGGGAACCCCCGCAATTCCGTCAGCTACGGCGACGGCGTCTACAAGAGCGTCGACGGCGGGAAGTCCTGGACCAACATGGGCCTCAAGCGGTCCTATTCGACCGGCAAGGTCCTCATCGACCCGAAGAAGCCCGACACCGTCTACGTCGGCGCCCTCGGCCGGCTCTACGGCCCCGGCGGCGACCGCGGAATCTTTAAGACCGAGGACGGCGGCAAGACCTGGAAGCAGAGCCTCTACATCGACGACAAGACCGGCATCATCGACATGGTCATGGACCCGACCGATCCGAACGTCATCCTCGCCGCCGCCTGGGAACGCAAGCGGGACGAGTTCGACGGCTTCTTCGGCGAAGCCCCCGTGCCCGATTCCTACGGGCCGATCGTCACCCACGGCGCCGGCGGCGGACTCTACAAGACGGCCGACGGCGGCAAGACCTGGAAGAAGATCAACGACCCGAAGACGAACAACGGCAACGGCCTGCCGACCGTGAAGACCGGCCGCATGGGCTTCGACTACTCCCGCAAGACCAAGGGCCTCGTCTACGCCATCATCGACACGGAGAAGGTCGGCACCGGCGACCCGCCGCGGCAGGTGTACATGGGGATCGTCGGCGACAACGCCCCGGACAACGGCGGCGCGAAGCTGAGCGAAATCACGCCGGACGCCCCGGCGGCGAAGGCCGGGCTGAAACCCGGCGACATCGTGGTGAAGGCCGACGACAAGAAGATCGAGAAGTACGACGACCTTGTGGAACTGCTGCAAGCGAAGAAGGCCGGCGACAAGATGAAGCTCGTCGTCAAGCGCGACGGGAAGGACATGACGATCGAAGTGACGCTCGCGGACCGGCCGCTTCAAGGCGGCGGTGGCCGTCAAGGCGGCGGAGGCGGAGGAGGAGGCGGTCGCGGTCAAGGGGGCGGCGCCCCGACGGCGCGGCCGATCGCCGGCTTCCAGCTCGCCGCCGGCACCACCGGCGTCAAGATCGGCCGCCTCACCGAAGGCGGCCCGGCCGAGAAGGCCGGCGTCAAGGTCGACGACGAAATCGTCGCCGTCGACGGCAAGGCCGTGAAGTCCCCGGACGACTACATCACCGCCCTCGGCAGCGACCGCAAGGTCGGCGACAAGGTGAAACTTTCCATCCTCCGCGGCACCGAGAAGAAGGACATCGAAGTGACGCTCGCCGCCCCGCCCGCGATCGGCGGCGGCGCGGCGGCGGCCCCGGCGCGCGGCATCCTCATGCCCGGCTTCGCCCCCGACTTCACGAACCGCGAAGCGCTCAAGGTCGGCACCGTCGCCAAGGACAGCGCCGCCGAGAAGGCCGGCATCAAGGTCGGCGACACCATCGAGGAGATCGACGGCAAACCGATTACTGGCCGCCGCGACTTCACGACCGCCCTGCGCACGGGCCAGAACGAAGACAGCCCGCGCAAGGCCGGCGACAAGCTCAAGGTGAAGGTGAAACAGGGCGACAAGTCGATCGAAGTCGAAGTCGCGCTCGTCGAGATGCAGCTCCCCGGCATCGGCGGCGGAGCCGGCGGCGGCGGCGGACCGCAACGCGGCGCCTCGGCCACCAAGCCCTACCTCCTCGGACTCGGCGGCCAGCAGCCCAACGCCCAGGTCAATCAGGGCAAGGACGCGCACCAGACCGGCGGCGTCTACAAGTCCACCGACAACGGCGAGACCTGGACCCGCGTCAACAGCCTCAATCCGCGGCCGATGTACTTCAGCGTCGTCCGCGTCGACCCGACCGACGACAAGACGATCTACGTCATCGGCGACGTGCCCGTCCTCTGGAAGAGCACTAACGGCGGCGATCGCTTCGCCCGCCTGGAAGCCCCCGGCGTCCACGCCGACGGCCACGCCCTCTGGATCAACCCCAAGAACGGCAAGCACATGGTCATCGGCTGCGACGGCGGCTACTACGTCACCTTCGACGCCGGCGCCAAGTGGGAGCACCTGAACCACCACGCGCTCGGCCAGTTCTACCACATCGCGGTGGATAACCGCCGGCCGTACAAGATCTACGGCGGACTCCAGGACAACGGCAGTTGGGGCGGCCCCAGCCAGACCATCCGTTCCTACGGCCCGATCAACGAAGACTGGGCCTACGTGAACGGCGGCGACGGCTTCGTCTGCCGCGTCGACCCGAACGACCCCGACCTCGTCTACGCCGAGAGCCAAGGCGGCAACATCACCCGGCGGAACTTCCGCACCGGCGAGCGCGGCTTCATCAGCCCGCCCCGGACTCAGAACGAAGAGCCGCAACGCTTCAACTGGAACACGCCGTTCATCCTCAGCGCCCACAACTCCGGCATCTTCTACACCGCCAGCCAGTTCGTCTGGCGCTCCGTGAAGAAGGGGACGACGCTGAAGAAGATTTCCCCCGAGATCACCCGCTCGAAGGCCGGCAGCGCCACGGCGATCGCCGAATCGCCGCGGAACCAGGACGTGGTCTGGGCCGGCACCGACGACGGCGTCGTGTGGGTGACGCGCGACGGCGGCGCGAAGTGGACGAACGTGACTGAGAACCTGCACAAGGCCGGCGTGCCCGGCTACCGCTACATCGCGACGCTCGAAGCCTCGCGCGACGCCGACGGCCGGTGCTACGTCTGCCTCGACGCCCACCGCTCCGACGACGACAAGCCGTACATCTTCGTCACCGAGGATTTCGGCGCGAACTGGAAGCCGCTGATGGCCGGCCTCCCGCAATTCGGCAGCACCCGCGTCCTCCGCGAAGACACCGTCAACAACAACGTGCTGTATTGCGGCACCGAGTTCGGCGCCTACGTCTCCATCGACAAGGGCAAGACCTGGGGCAAGCTCGGCGGCAACCTGCCCACCGTCGCCGTCCACGAGTTCGCCCAGCCGACGACCGCGAGCGAAGTCGTCATCGGCACGCACGGCCGGTCCGTCTGGATCGCCGACGTGCAGAGCCTGCGCCAGATGAACGAGAAGGTGCTGGCCGCGAAGGCCACGCTCTTCGCCCCGTCCCCGGCGATCCGCTGGCGGGCCAATTCGGGGGCGCGCTCCGACTACAGCGACACGGCCAAGAAGTTCGTTGGCACCAACCCGACGAACGGCGGTCGGATCGAATACCTGCTCACCAGCCCCGCGAAGTCGATGAGCCTGCGCGTCTACGACGTGACGGGCAAGTCGGTGGCGAGCTTCCCGCAGGCGCCGCGGACCGCCGGCCTGCACTCCGTGGCCTGGTCGCTCGCCGGCCAGACCGGCGCCGTGGCGCCCGGCAACTACCGCGTCGCGCTCGTCGTGGACGACGTGGAGCAAACGCAGGCGATCCGCGTGGAGCTCGACCCGAACGCGCCGAAGGACGTGGCCCTCTTCGACGCCGAGGAGATCGAGCCGGAGGCGCCGGTGAATCCGCTGAAGCCGATCAAGGTCCCCGCCGTGATCGACGATTGATCGGCGGGCCGATGGGAAATGAAACGCCGCGAGGGTGGGGGAACGGTTCGTTCCCCCACCCTCGCGGCGTTGTTCGACGTCACTTCTTCTTCGGTTCTTCCTTCTTCGGCGGGTCCGGCTTCTTCGGTTCGGTCACGGTCAGGGCGGGCACGTTCATCTCATAGGCGAAGTCGCGGCCGGCGCTCTTGGCGGTGAACCGCAGCACCACGTTCGCGGCGCCCGGCGCGGCGTTCGCCGCCGCCGCGATCTCGAACTCCGCCTCCGTCGCCCCCTTCGCGATCGGCTTGAGCTTCGCCGTCACGTTCGCCGGCAGCCCGAGCGCCGCGATCGCCACCTCCTCCGCGAAGCCGGCGGCTCGCTTCACCACCACTTTCCCCTTCACCGCCGTCCCCTTCTCGAAGCTCGCCTTCTCGACCGACACCGTAGGCGAGATCAGCGATTCGGGCGCGGTGAACGCGTAGAGTTGCTCGGTCATCTCGCGCGGGATGTTCGGCAGGGCCGCCAGGTTCGCGCGCACGACCTCGGCGATGTTCGCGGTCTTCGCCACGTCCTTGCCGTCGATCTTCGCCGTCGCCTTCACGGTGAAGGGGGCGAGGCCGGGCTTCGCGCCGAGCTTGAGGCTCACGCGCATCAGGAGCGGCGCCGCGGGCTGCGGGTTGGCGGCCGGGGGGATCGTCAGCGAGCCGGTGAGCGCGTCCGACACGACGGTGAGTTCGAGTGGAAGATTGAAGCCGTTCTGCCGCGTCAGGCCGACGATCGGCAGGTGGGCCGCGCCGCTGGCGGAGAGGTCGATGCGGTCCATGCCAATGGCCACATCGAAATCCATCACGGCGGGTCGCACGGTGAGGTGGTAGACCTCGGACGGGCCGAAGCCGTAGTTCAGGTGCTCGGCGACGGCGTAGAACTCGCCGTCGGCGGCGGGCGTGAACTCGGCCCGCGCCGTCGCCTGCGCCGGGTTCGACCGCGCCAGCTCCGCCCCCTTCGCGTCCACGACCTTCAGCAGCACCTCGGCCGGCGAATTGATCTCGTAGGTGCGGGCGACCAGTTCGATGCGTTGCCCTTTCTTGCCGGGGATCGCGAAATAATCGAGATCGCCCTTTTGCTCGAAGCGGCCCGACACGCCGCCGGGGACGGGGAGCTTGTTGGCCTTGGCGATCTCGTTGTTCGGTTCGGTTTCGGCCAGTTCGGGATGCGGGCTGACGAGCACGGGCACGGACCAGCCCCCGGCGCCGGCGTCGCGGCGCGGCGTCGCGAGCCGCGCGAGGCCCTCGCCCTTCACGGTCGTCGGCTTCACGCCGTCGAGGCCCGGCCCGGCGAAGCCGATGGTCGCCGTCTTGTCCTTCTCCACCGCGAGCGGGAAGGCCGTCGTCGCGCCGGGGCCGTCGCCGATGCGCAGGCGGTAGACGAAGTCCCCGCCGCCGCGGTAGGTGGTGTCCCGGATTTCGACGAGCACGTCCGTCGCCGCGGCGAAGGTGTGCGCCACGCAGGCGTCCGATTGCAGGCCGGGCGTGTCGTCGGCGTAGAGCGCCGGCATCTCGCGACCGGATTTCGCGTCGTGCAGCACCACCACCGGATCGAGCGGCGAACCGATCCGCCGCGCGAGCGCCTCGAACGTCATCCGCTGGCCGGCGGCCACCTTCACGAGGTAGAAATCGCTCGATTCGACGGCGATCGAACCGGTGACGACGCACGGGCCGGGCAACGGCATCGGCGCGGACTTCTTGTTGTTGCCCGGCTTCTTCTCGATCTCCGGCAGGTCGTCGACGCAAATCGGCCGCGCGTTCGAGACGCCGTGCTTCGTGACCACGCGCACCGCGTACAGCCCGACGGGCGCGTCCTTCGGCACGTCGACGGTCGCGCCGACGCTCGCCGGCTTCGCGGAGTCCTTCGCGATCGTCGCCTTCGCGCCGGGCACGCTCACGAGGATGTCGGTGGCGTCGCCGAGGTTCGTCCCCGCGAGCGCGACGGTGGTCGCCGCGCCGGGGCGCACGCCGAGGTTCGCGGGGCTGGTCAGGGTCGGGAACTGCGGCGGGAGCGTGGGCAGCGCCGGCTTTGGCTGGGCGCGGGAAGGAATCGTCGATCCGCCGAGGGCGACGGCGAAGGCGAGGAAGGCCAGCGAGCGGGAGGGCATGCGTCGGACCTCGATCGGAAAGGACGGCGGGCGGAAAGGCATGATAGCCGATCCGCGCGCCGAAGGCGAGGCGTCACTTCGAACCGAACGGCTCGCTGGCGGCGACGAAGCGGAGGAGCGACTTCAGCGTGCGGCCGTTCGCCTTCATGTGCGCGACGGCGGCCTTCACCGTGGCGCGGTCGGCGAGGCCCAGCTCGCGGCCGAGGGCGTAGGTGAACACCTTGCCCGCGAGGCATTCGAGGAAGAGGTCTTCCCGCTTCAGGATCGCGTCCTGCAGGCCGGCGACGCCGACGATCTTCGTGCCGTCGATCATCTCGGAACTCGCGTCGATGTGCGGATCGTTCGCCTGCACGCGGCCCTTGTAGCCGAACCCTTCGCGGTCGCGCCATTCGCCGGCGGCGTTGAAGTTCTCGAGGGCGAAGCCGAGAGGGTCGATCTTGGCGTGGCAGCGGGCGCACTGGTCGAGGGTGCGGTGGATTTCCAACCGTTGGCGGACGGTGGCCTTGTCTAGGCCGGGCACCTTGGGGGCGATCTCGCCGGCGTTGGCGACGGGCAGGCCGGGATCGAGGCCGAGCAGAGTCTTGAGGATCCAGGTGCCGCGTTTGACCGGCGAGGTGCGCGTGCCGTTAGAGGTGATGGTGAGGATGGAGGCCTGCGTGGGGATGCCGCCGCGATGGATCGCCGCGGGCGCCGGCACGCGGCGGAACTGGTCGCCCTTCACGCCGTCGAGGCCGTAGTAGCGCGCGAGCCGTTCGTTCACCACGACGAAATCGGACTTGACGAGCGTGCGGGCGTCGAGGTCGTGCTGGAGGATCTCGCGGAAGAACGCCTCGCTCTCGCGGACGATGGAGGTCTCCAGGTGGCGGTCGTACTGCGGGTAGAGGTCGGCGGCGGGCGGGTTGTTGCCGACCTCGCGCAGGCCGAGCCATTGGCCGGCGAAGTTGCGCACGAACGCGTCGGCCTTCGGATCGGCGAGCATCCGGTCGAGTTGCCGGAGCCGATTCGTTCGGTCCTTCAGCTCGCCGGCGTCGGCGGCGCGGCGCAGTTCCGCGTCCGGCATGCTGGACCACGCGAAGTACGACAGCCGCGCCGCGAGTTCGTGGTCGTCGAGCGATCGATCCGCTTTCGGCCGTTCGACGAGGAAGAGGAAATGCGGCGACGCGAGGATCGCGACGAGGGGCCGCTTGATCGCCTCGACGAAGCTCGCGCCGTCCTGGCGCGCGGCGGTGTAGTGCTTGAGCTTCGCGTCGATTTCGTCGGACGTCGCCGGCCGGCGGAACGCCTTGTTCATGAAGCGCGCCAAAACGTCGCGGGCGTAGGAAACCTCGTCCGTTTCCCGTTGCTTGCCGGGGACGAGGAGGCCGGTATGCGAGCTCGGCGGCCAGGCGTCGAAGATCGGCCCTTCGAGTTCGATCCATTCGATCATCAGTTCGGGCCGCGCGAACGAATCGGCGGATTGCATCCAGAAGTTTTCGAGCACGCGCGGGATGGCGTAGGCGTATTCCAGGCCGATGCCGGCGCGCTCCGTCGTGAAGCGCACGGGGAACTCGTGGACCTTCGGCTTCTCCGGCGTTCCGTCGGCGTCGAACTCGGCGACGGTGCGCGGCTGCGGGCCGAGTTGCAGCGTCAGCTTCGCCCGCGGCGGGCCGTAGCCGTACATGCGGTCGGTCTTGAAGTGTTCGAGGTCGCGCTCGTACTGCTGCAGGGCGAACTTCTCCCCCTTCGGGTTCTTCGCGTTCTGGTCGTCGCGCCGCTTGCGGAGGATGGCGTCGGCGGTCTTGACGACGTCGTCGCGCGACGGAACCTTGCCGGCCGCCTTCACGCGGAGGACGTAGTTCCCCGCCACGGGCACCGCGAAGTCCCGCGCGCCGACGTGCTTGTCCCAGCTCTCGTGGTGGACGACGATCCAATCCCCGTCCTGCTTGTTCCGGCCGCCGTTCACGATCGCGTTGTTGTTCCCGACGCGCACGCGCGTGCGGTCGATGTCGCCGACCTTGGGTTGGAATCGCCAGCGGATGGTTTCGGGGCGTTCGCCGTCGACGAGGGCGCGGTCGAGGATCTGCCGGGCGGCGGTGAGGTAGGTCTCGAGGTGGAGCGGGGAGAGCGTGAGCGCGCCGCCGTTGTTGTCGAAGCCGCCGGCGGGCGGATCCTGCGGGAAGCCGGACACGTCGAAGTCGACGCCGACGAGATCGCGGATGGTGTTGCGGTATTCCTCGCGGTTGAGCCGGCGGAGGATCGCGCCGCGATCGCGCTTGGCGAGTTCGGCCCGTGTCGATTGTTCGACGATCCAATCCACGACGGCGGCGACGGCCTTTGCGTCCGGCTGCTTCTCCTTCTTCGGCGGCATCGTGTGGCCGTTCAGCGCGTCCACGATTTCCTTCCAGCTCGCGGCCGCCGCCGGATCGGAGAAATCGTTCGCCAGCCCCTTGGCGGACATATCCAGCCCGCCCTTCGGCTTTGCGCCGGAATGGCACGATTCGCAGTAGGCGCGGAAGAACGGCGCGACCGTGGCCGCGTGGCCGGCCGTGTCGGGCTTCGGGCGTTCGTCGGCCGCAGCGAGGGACGCGGACACGAAGACGAGGACAAACGCGAGGCGCATGGGGCTACTCGAAAAGAACCATTCCGAAGATTTGTAGGTCGGGCCGAGGCTTTGGGAGGCCCGACACGTTGACCCATGGTGATCTTGTCGGGCCTCGAAGACTCGGCCCGACCTACATTTGAGCGGCAATCGTCCGGTTAGCAGCAGCCCGGCGCGGCGCAGCCCTCGGCGTTCGCCAGCGGCACGCCGCAGCGGTCCTTCGCCAGGCAATCGGTGTGCTTCGTCCCCAGTTGGAATAGGAGGCCGCGCGGCGTCGCGTCCGCCTCCGTCACCGGATACTGTGAGACCACACCGGCCTCGTACTCCACTTCCACCGGCAACGCGTCCGAATCGAACAGCGGCGCCGCGAGCTTCAGGATCGCGGCCAGCTTCGACGTATCCAGCCGGTGGTCCGTATCGGACGCGATCCAGACTTGCAGCCGGCAGCTCGTTTCCGTGCGCGCCGTGCCGCCGCAATCGATGAAGTCCTTGCGGACGCGGCCGACTTCCGTCACGTGGAAGTGCGCCGGCACGAGTTCGCCATCGGGCAGGGCGAAGTGAATCGCGGTCTTCGGATGCCGGGCAAGCAAGTCGCGGAAGGCGCGGAGGTTCATGGGAGCGGGTCCAGCGGGAGCGAACGGGTGAAGAGCATTCTAGTCGGTTCGGAACATTCGCTACCCGCGCGGCCCCTGCCGGGTTAGAATACGAGTCCCACCGCTCGCCGCGCCTAGGCGTCTTGGAGTGTCCCTCTCATGGTTCGCAATGTCCGGTTGTGCGTCGTCTGCGCCGTCGCGGCCGCTCTGCTGCTGCTCTTGTTCGCGCCGGCGCCGTCCGCCCGCGCCGCCGACAAGCCGGTCAGCTTCATCAACGACGTGGCGCCGATTCTCAAGGAGAACTGCTTCGCCTGCCACGACGCGAAGAAGCGGTCGGGCAAGTACGACATGACGACGATCGAGAAGCTGCTGGCGGGCGGCAGCGACGGCGAGCCGATCGTGCCCGGCAAGCCGGACGAAAGCGACTTCCACGGCCTGATCGTGACGAAGGACGAACGCCGGATGCCGCCGCGCGACAAGGGCGAGGCGGTGCCGAAGGACAAGGCCGACCTCATCAAACGCTGGATCGCCGAGGGGGCGAAGTTCGACGCGGGGCTGGACAAGAAGGCGGACCTCGTGAAGGAGCTGCGCGTGCGCTGGACGCCGCCGGCGCCGCCGGAGAAGTACAAGTTCGCGAGCATCGTGAACGCGCTGGCGTTCGCGCCGGACGGGGCGAATCTCGTCGTCGGCGGCCACCACGAGTTGCTCGTCTGGAACATCGCCGACGCGAAGCTGACGAAGCGGATCGCCACGCGCGCCGAACGGGCCTACGGCATGGCGTTCCTGCCGGACGGCAAGCTCGCCGTCGCCGGCGGCCGCCCCGGCCAGGAAGGCGACGTCCGCGTCTACGACCTCGCCGCCAAGCCGAAGGACACCAAGGACGGCGTCGCGTACCTCGACGGCATCGCGGACAAGGCCGTCATGCTCAAGCAACTCCTCGACGCCGACGATTCCGTCCTCTGCCTGACGCTCTCGAAGGACGGTAAGACCCTCGCCGCCGGCGGCTGCGACCGCGCCGTGCGCGTCTGGGACCTCTCCGCCGGACTCGATAAGGCCAAGCTCGACCAGACCGTCGAGAACCACGCCGACTGGGTCCTCGGCCTCGCCATTTCCGCCGACGGCAAGTACCTGCTCACCGCCGGCCGCGACAAGACCGCCAAGGTCTGGGACCTCAAGGCCAAGGAATCGGTGCTCACCTTCCCCGAACACCAGAACATCGTCTACGGGGTCGCCGTGAAGGCGGACCTGTCCGTCGGCTACTCGGTCGGCGCCGACCGCCAGCTCCGCACCTGGAAGCCCACCGGCGAAGGGAAGCAGATCAAGGCCACCGCCGGCCACGGCGACGAGGTCTTCAAGGTCGTCGCCCACCCGAGCCAGCCGCTCTTGCTCACCGCCTCCGCCGACAAGTCGGTCCGGTCGTGGGACATGGATAAGCTCTCGAACCTGAAGACCTTCCAGGGCCTCGACGATTTCGTGTACGCCCTCGCGATCAGCCCCGACGGCAAGCTGGTCGCCGCCGGCTCCTACGACGGCGAAGTCCGCGTCTGGACCGTCGCCGACGGCGCGCTCGTGAAGGGCTTCAACGCCTCGCCCGGCATCGCGAGCAAGGCGGCCGCGCCGCCGAAGAAGTAATCGCGTTCCGGCGCCTCGACCGCACCGCCGCCCGGCGGTGCGTTTTCATTTCCACCGGAGATTTCAATTCCCGACGCGAGCCGGTTGTCGGCCGATTACGCACTTTCCCGCGCCGCGCCCGAACCCCGGACAGAGCGACGACGACGCGGCCGTTTTTCATCTCTCCCTTTCGCCCGCGCCTCAATCGCGACCTAACCTTCGATACCCGTCAATCCTTCGTCGCCCCGAATCGTGAACTTCCATGCCCGCACCCACCTCGACCGCCGACATTTTGGAAATCATCCGCAAGAGCCAGCTCGTGGCCTCGGATCGCATGGCTTCGTTGACGACGGAAACGGCCGACGATCCGTCCGCCGTCATTCGCCAGTTGCAGGCCGACGGCACGCTCACCGCCTTCCAGGCCGAGCAACTCCTGAAGGGCCGGCACAAGGGGTTCGTCCTCGGCAAGTACCGCCTGCTGGACCGGATCGGCATGGGCGGCATGGGCCAGGTCTACCTCGCCGAGCACGCGACCATGAAGCGCCGCGTGGCGATCAAGGTGCTGCCGCCGGACCGCTGCGGCAACGAGTTCGCGCGCGAGCGGTTCCAGCGCGAGGCCAAGGCCGCCGCCGCCGTCGAGCACCCGAACATCGTCCGCGCCTACGACCTCGAAATGGACGGCGAAGTGTCGTACCTGGTGATGGAGTACATCGACGGCACGACGCTGCACGAATTGGTCGCCCGCCGCGGACCGCTCGATCCCGGCCGCGCCGCGCACTACCTCTGGCAGATCGCCAACGGCCTCGAGGCGATCCACTGCTTCCAACTCGTCCACCGCGACATCAAGCCCGCGAACCTCCTGCTGGACCGCGCCGGCGTCGCCCGCATCGTCGACCTCGGCCTCGTGCGCTCGGAATTGGACGACGACGCCCTGACCCGCGGCGAAGGGGCGAAGATGCTCGGCACCGCCGACTACCTCGCGCCCGAGCAGGCGATCGAGTGCTCGAAGGTCGACGGCCGCGCCGACCTCTACAGCCTCGGCTGCACGGCGTACTACCTGCTCACCGGCCGGCCGCCGTTCCCCTCGGACAAGATGTCGCAGAAGCTGATCGCGCACCAGACGAAGCCGGCGGCGCCGATCCGCGGCCTCAATCCGGCCGTGCCGGAGGGCCTCGCCGTCGTCGTGCATCGGCTTCTCGCGAAGAAGCCGGACGACCGCTACCGCACCGCGACCGACCTGCTGGAGGCGCTCGCGCCGTTCGTGAAGCCGGTGCCGCCGAGCGAGGAGGACTTCCCCTCGCCCGGCAGCGCGTCGCTGGCGCGTTCGGGCATCAGCCTCAACGGCTGGGTGTCCATGAACATGGTCGACCGGACCGGCTCGCAGGGGTCGGCGAGCGGTTCGGCGATCCGTTTCCACTCGGACACGAACCCGAAGCTGCCGGCGTCGCAGGCGCAGCAGCAGACGAAGGCGAACGCGTCGCAGGAGACGATGCCGGCGCGGCCGGGCCTGCCGCAGGACGTGCCGGCGACGCCGGCGCCGAAGGTGCGCGGCAAGCCCAAGGCGCCGCCGATCGTGGTGGAGCTGAAGGTGCCCGAGAAGCCGAAGCCGGTCGCCGAGTCGATCAAGGGCCGGAGCACGGCGTTGAAGGCCGATCGCCTGTTCCGCAACGCGCCCGCGGACGACGGGACGCCGGCGCTCGGCGGGCGAGGGATCGCGCTCGCCGTCGCGTTGGCGTGCGGGGCGGCGTTGGCGGCGTTGTTCGTGTTCTCGTCGCGGTGAGCCGGCGCTTGACGCGCGACGCCCGGCGGCGCACAATCGCAGCATGTCCGCGTACCTCTCGGCCGAGTTGCGCCCCGCGCGCTGGCCCTGGCTCGAAGCCGCCCGCGAACGCGGCCAACTCTGGCTCTACGACCCCCGCCGCATCGCCGGGCCGCCGATCCCCATCTCCGAGTTCGACCTCGAAGCCGTCAACCTTTTCAACGGCCAGCTCACGATCGCCGAGGTCCACGCCGCGCTGGCGGTGCGCTTCGGCGCCGCCGCGCCCTCGCCCCAATCCCTCGCCGCCTTCGCCGAACGGCTCGACCGCGAACTCTACCTCGACGGCCTCGCCTTCCGCGACTACCTCGCCGGACCGCACCGCCGACCGGCCTGCGTCGGCTGCTACCCCCTCGAACCGGCCGCCATCCAAGCCAAGATGGACCGGCTCTTCACCGCCCCCGGCGGACCCGGATTGCCAAGCTCGCACATCGGAACCGGCGCGCGGCTCCGCGCCGTCCTCGCCCCCCACATGGACTACGACCGCGGCAACGTCACCTACGGCCACGCCTTCAAGACGCTGATCGAACAGACCGACGCCCGCCTCTTCTTCGTCGTCGGCACCTCGCACTATTCCCCGGCCCGCTTCTCGCTGACGCGCATGAACTTCGTCACGCCGCTCGGCCTGGTCGAGACCGACCGCGCGTCCGTCGACCGCATCGCCGCCGCGTGCGGGCCGTCGGTCTTCGAGGACCCGTTCGCGCACCTGCCGGAGCACTCGATCGAGTTGGAAATCGTGGTGATGCAGCACCTGCTCCGCGACCGGCCGTTCCGCATCGTGCCGTTACTGGTGGGTTCGTTCGGGGATTGCGTCGCGTCGCGGACGGCGCCGGAGACGATGCCCGAAATCTCTCGCATGATCGAGGCGTTGCGCGCCGCCGAGGCGGCGGCCGGCGAACCGGTTTGCTACGTCGTGAGCGGGGACTTGGCGCACGTCGGCCCGAAGTTCGGCGACGCCGACCCGGTGCGCGAACCGTTCCTCGCCGAGAGCCGCCGGCGCGACGAGGCGATTCTCGAACGGTTGAAGGCCGCCGATCGGAACGGGTATTTCGAGGCGATCGCGGAGGAAGGGGACGCGCGGCGGATCTGCGGGCTGCCGCCGACGTACGTGGCGCTCGCGGCCGCGCGGCCGACCGCGGGCACGGCGCTGCACTACCAGCAGTTCGTCCACCCGCAGGGCCACGAGAGCGTCAGCTTCGCCGCCGCGGCGTTCTACGAGTAGCAATCGATTCAAGAACGACGCGACTTCTGTGCAATTTCGTCCTCACCCTCACCCCGCAAAGCCGGGGGAAAGTGAACCAAACCGAGACACTACCGGGGACGAGAGTCACCGCGCGGCCGCGAGGCGTTCCGCCTTCACGGCGTCCAGCATCGGCTGCAGGATCAAATCCAAGCTGCCGCCGAGAATCACGTCCATCTTGTACACGGTCACACCGATGCGGTGGTCGGTGCAGCGGTTCTCGGAAAAGTTGTAGGTGCGAATCCGGCTGTTCCGGTCGCCGCTGCCGATCTGACTCTTCCGCGCGTCGGCGCGCTCCTTGTGGAGCCGCTCCTGCTGCCGCTCGAAGAGGCGGCTGCGCAGGATGCGCATCGCGCGATCGTAGTTCTTCCCCTGGCTGCGCTCGTCCTGGCACTTCACTTCCATCTCGTCGGCCGTGCCCTTGCGATACCAGATGCGCACGGCGCTCTCCGTCTTGTTGACGTGCTGGCCGCCGGCGCCCCCGGCGCGCATCCGCTCCCACTCGATGTCCTCCGGCCGAATCTCCACCTGCACCTCGTCCGGCTCCGGCAGCACCGCCACCGTCGCCGCGGACGTATGGATGCGCCCCTGCGTCTCCGTCTTCGGCACGCGCTGCACCCGGTGCCCGCCGCTCTCGTAGCGCAGCTTCCGGTACACGGCGTCCCCCTTCACGCTGAAGACGACTTCCTTGAAGCCGCCCGCCTCGCCGGGGCTGTGGGAGATGTCTTCGCAGGCCCAGCCCTGGGTCCGCGCGTAGCGCGTGTACATCTCGTAGAGGTCGCCGGCGAAGAGGGCCGCTTCGTCGCCGCCGGTGCCGCCGCGGATTTCGACGAAGACGCGGTCGAACTCCTCGCCGGGTTCGACGAGAAGCTCTTCTTCGATCTTGTCCTTGAGCGCCGCGTGCCGGGGCCGCAGGTTCGCCAGCTCCTCCTCGGCCATCGCCTTCAGATCGGCGTCGGCGAGCATGGCCTCGGTGTCGCGGATGGCGGCATCGAGTTCGAGGAACTCGAGGTAGGGCTTCACGCTTTTGGTGAGTCCGCCGTGCTCCTTGGCGACGACGCCGAACTTGGACGGATCGCCCGCGATGGCCGGATCGCCGAGTTGGGCTTCCAGCTCGCGGTACCGCGCCAGTTTCTGTTCCATCGCGGGCCACATAAGTCACCAATTCGGAATTCGGAATTCGGAATTCGGAATGAAAGACGAAGACAGTTTAGCCGCGAGGCGCAGTCTTCGGAGCCGAGCGCGGTGCGGTAAATTCGAGCGCGGAGACGTTTAGCGGAGTCTTCGGAGCCGAGCGCGGTGCCATAATAAAAACGAAAACAGGGGTCGGGAAAAGGGCCGCGGGTCCCCCCATACCCACCCCAGAAACCCGTAGGCCTATCTACATGGCCGGGTGGGCGGCGGCCCCGGGTTCGGTGCGCTTCGCGTAGGCGCTGTTCTTGTACTTGTTCTGGAACTTCTCGACGCGGCCGGTCGTGTCCAGGAACTTCATCTTGCCCGTGAAGAACGGGTGGCTGGCGGAGGAGATTTCCACCTTGTGCAGGGGATACTCCTGGCCGTCTTCCCACTTGATCGTCTCGCTGCACTCGACGGTCGAGCCGCAGAGGAACGAGAAGTTGGCGGCGGCGTCCTGGAAGACGACGGGGCGGTACTTGGGGTGGATGCCCTTTTTCATGGCCGATCGGGTCCGGGGTCGTGATGGAATTCCGTGGCCTGTTACGATAGGAATCGGGCCGGGCACGGGCAAGGTTTGTACTGAAATCGTCTGGCCGCGCCAGGGCGGCGCGATAAGATTCCATTTTCCCGAACCCCGGCGCGCGAGTGCGATCATGGCGAAGAACAAGGAAGCCCGGCACATCATCAAGCTGGTGAGCAGCGAGAGCAACCACTGCTACTTCACCGAGAAGAATAAGAACAACACGAAAGACCGCATCCAGTTGCGGAAATTCGACCCGATCGTGCGGAAGCACGTGATGTACAAGGAAGCGGGCAAGCTGTAGGCGGCCGGTCGCGCCGGTCGTGCGGGCCGCGCCGCCCGGCGCGGTCGCAGGGAAGCGGAATTTGGGTTGTGCCCCTTTGACCCGAACGTTAGCATTGATTCCAGTTTCGTTTCCACCTCGTTTCCGGAGACTCGCATGTTCAAGCTGTTCGCCGCGGTCGCCGCGACCGCCCTGGTCGCCTCCGCCGGCTTCGCCGCCGATCCGCCGAAGGCGCCTGCGTCCGACTTCGAAAAGAACCTCAAGATCGCGATGAGCGTCGAACCGACCGGCCAACTCATGCGCTCCCGCGTCGAGAGCAAGCCGAACGGCAACACCGTCATGGGCTTCTACCTCTACGACCGGAACAACCGCGTGCTCTTCGAGCGCGAAGTCGAGATGAAATCCGGCGCGATCGTGAAGGACACCAGCAAGACGATGAGCGCCGTGGCCAAGGACATGGCGAACCTGATCGCCAAGCAGACCGACGCCAAGGCCAAGCTGCCCGACGGCCGCCTGCTCGAAATCGCCGGCGCGCACATGAAGGACAAGACCTTCAACGAAATGAAGTACGAGAAGGTCGACGACAAGCTCGTCTTCACCGTCGGCGACGTCAGCTTCGACGCCGAGACCGGCAAGGTCGTCGAGAAGAAGAAGTAACCGCCCCGGCGCGGCATCGCGGGGACGCGCCGACCGGCGTCGTCCCCGTTTTCATTTCGGAGGACCTCCCGGCATGGCCGCCCCCCGTCGCTCCGCCTTCACCCTCCTCGAACTGATCGTGGTCATCGCGATCATCGGCATCCTGATCGGCCTGATCCTGCCGGCCGTCCAGGCCGCGCGCGAATCCGCCAACCGCGCCGCCTGCGCCAACAAGCTCAAGCAACTCGGCCTCGCCCTCCACCACTTCCACGCCGAACAGGGCAAGTTCCCGCAGGCCTACAACGAGTACTGGAACTTCAGCGAGCCGAAGGAAACGTCGACCTCGCCCGACCCGCGCCCGCGCATGAGCTGGGCCACCTTCATCCTCCCCCACGTGGACCAGAAGAACCTCCAGGACCTCGGCGTCCTCACCGCGCAGCAGAACCTCGTCCACCTCTTCTCCTGCAACTCCGATCCGCGCAGCCTCTCGATCTCCCCCGGCGGTTACTACAAGTACATCGGCCCGAAGTTCGGCCTCACCTCGTACCTCGCCGTCGAAGGGAGCGCCTACCGGATCGGCCCCTCGAACACGAACCTGAACCTCGAGTTCGGCGGCCCGAAGGACGGCGTGATCCACCGCAGCTCCGACACGCGCGTCGTCGACATCCACGACGGCGCGAGCAACACGCTGCTGCTGGGCGAACGGCCGCCGTCGCCGGGGCCGGACTTCGAGTGGGGCTGGTGGGCCTGGAGCGCCTACGATTCGGCGCTCGCGGTCACGGAGCACCGCAGCCTGCTGACGATCGGCTGCCCGACGCCGAACCTCTACGCGGCGGGGAAGGTGATCGACCCGTGCGACGCGCACCATTTCTGGAGCGTGCACCCCGGCGGGGCGCAGTGGGTCTTCGCCGACGGTTCGGTGAAGTTCCTGAAATACTCCGCCGTGGACGTTCTTCCCGCGCTCTCCACCCGTTCGGGCAACGACGGGGTGGATGCGAATATCGACTGAACGGCTCGACGACGGACCCCCGGCGTTCGCCGTGGCGTTCCCCGCGCCGTCCGCTATACTGACCGGACCGCGATCTCACTTCCTCTCTCGCGGACCGACGATCCGCCCTCCGCACCGAGAGGTTTTTCCGTGACCCCACGCGAAGTTCTCGCCTTCCTCCGCGAACGCGACGTCAAAGCGGTCGACCTGCGATTCATGGACTTCCCCGGCCTCTGGAAGCATTTCACCATCCCGGCCGAGCAGCTCGACGAACGCTCCTTCGAGGACGGCATCGGGTTCGACGGCGCGAGCCTCCGCGGCTGGCAGGCGATCAACGAGTCGGACATGATCGTCGTCCCGCAGCCGGAGACGCCGTTCCTCGATCCGTTCCGGAACGAGACGACGCTGGTGATGATCTGCAACATCCAGGATCCGCTCACGAAGGAGGACTACAGCCGGGACCCGCGGAACGTGGCGAGGAAGGCCGTCAACTACATGAAGCAGACCGGCATCGCGGACGCGGCGTTCTTCGGGCCGTCGGTGGACTTCTTCGTGTTCGACGACGTGAAGTTCGACCAGACGAGCCACAGCGCGTTCTACTACGTGGACAGCGTGGAGGGGGCGTGGAACAGCGGGCGGGACGAGAAGCCGAACCTCGGCAGCAAGATCCCGTACCGGCAGGGCTACTTCCCGTGCCCGCCGGCGGACCAGACGCACGACCTGCGCAGCGAGATGATGCGGGTGATGATGGACAGCGGGCTGACGGTGGAGAGCCACCACCACGAGAAGGCGAGCGGCGGGCAGTGCACGATCGACGTGCGCTACGGGGAGTTGGTGCAAACGGCGGACAACGTGCTGAAGTACAAGTACATCGTGCGGAACGTCGCGCGGCGGCACGGCAAGACGGCGACGTTCATGCCCAAGCCGCTCTTCGACGAGTTCGGCTGCGGCATGCACGTCCACCTCTCGCTGGCGAAGGGGGGCAAGAACCTCTTCACCGGCAGCTCCTACTCCGGCCTCTCCGAGACGGCGATGCACGCCATCGGCGGGCTGCTCAAGCACGCACCGGCGCTAGCCGCGTTAAAGAACCCGAAGAAGAACATCTACAATCGCCTCGTGCCCGGCTTCGAGGCGCCCTCGGCGCTCGCGTACAGACAGCCGAACCGCTCGGCCGCGATCCGCATCCCCGTCTACTCCTCGCGGCCCGACTCGAAGCGCATCGAGTACCGCATGCCGGACGGCGCGGCCAACCCGTACCTGGCCTTCTCCGCGATCCTCATGGCGATGCTCGACGGCATCCGCACGCGCACGAACCCCGGCCCGCCGCTGGACAAGGACATCTACGACCTCGCGCCGGAGCAGCTCCGCGACGTGCCGAAGCCGCCGGGCAGCCTCGACGAGGCGCTGACGGCGCTGCAGAAGGACCACGAATTCCTGATGCACTCGGACGTCTTTACGGAGGACGTGATCGAGACCTGGATCGCCTTCAAGCGGAAGGAAGAAGTGGACGCGATCCGGCTGCGTCCGCACCCGTACGAGTTCGCGCTGTACTTTGACAGTTAGGATCGGGAGGGAAAAATCATGAGCGCCGTGCCCAAGAGAAAACTGACGGTCGAAGAGTATCTCGCCATCGAGGAGAAGGCCGAGTTCAAGAGCGAGTTCTACGACGGCGAGATGTTCCCGGTCTACCGCGACGCCCCGCAAGGGATGGCCGGCGCGAGCCGACGGCACAATTACGCCAAGGATAACCTCATTCTCGAATTCGGCATGCGCTTCAAGGGCGGGCCGTGCCGGACGCTGTCGAGCGATCAGCGCGTGCGCGTGAACCGGACCGGCCTGTACGTTTACCCCGACATCGTCGTCCTGTGCGGCGAGCCCGAGTTCGACGGCGACACGCTCCTCAATCCGCAAGTCATCGTCGAAGTGCTGTCCGATTCGACCGACCTCTACGACCGCACGACGAAATTCCGCCACTACCAGCAGATCCCGGCGCTGAAGGAATACGTCCTCGTTTCGCAGGACGAACCGGTGGTCGAACGGTTCGTCCGGCAGGACGACGGCTCGTGGAAGCTGCACGCGTTCGAGGGGATCGACGACACGTTCTCGCTCGATTCGATCCCCGTCTCGATCCCGCTCGCCGACGTGTACCGCGGCGTGACGTTTCAGCCTCTCCCACTCCAGCCCAAGATCAAACTCGTCGCGGACGAATAAGATCGGAGCCTCTCCCATGCCCCGCTCCCTGCTCGCCTTGCTCGTCACGTTCGCCGTGTTCGCCGCCGTCGTGGCGCAGCGCCCGACCGAGGCGCCGCCGGCGCCGCTGCCCGTCGCGGCGGCGAAGCCGGAGTACCGCAAGGGGAACATGCACACGCATTCCCTCTGGAGCGACGGCGACGACTTCCCGGAGATGATCGCCGACTGGTACAAACGCCACGGCTACGACTTCCTCGCGCTCACGGACCACAACGTCATCGCCGACGCGGAGAAATGGGTCGACGCCGAGACGACGCCGGTGCGGAAGAAGGCGGTCGAGAAGTATCAGGCCCGATTCGGCAAGGACTGGCTCGAATGGCGTACGGAGAAGGACACGAAGACGGAGAAGGACAAGAAGCAGGTGCGCCTCAAGCCACTGCGCGAGTTCCGCAGCTTGCTGGAGGAGCCGGGGAAATTCCTCTTCGTGCCGGCGGAGGAGATCACGACGAAGTTCGCGAAGTACCCCGTTCACATGAACGGCATCAACCTGCGGGATGCGATCAAGCCGATCGAGGCGGCGAACGTGACGGAGACGATCCGCACGAACCTGAAGCTCGCGGCGGAGCAGGAGGCGAAGACGACGTGGCCGAACATCACGTTCCTGAACCACCCGAACTTCCAGTGGGGCGTGAAGGCGGAGGAGATGATCGCGGCGGAGGAACTGCGCTACTTCGAGGTGTTCAACGGCCACTCCGGCGTGCGCAACTACGGCGACGAGACGCACGCCGGCACCGAACGCATCTGGGATATCCTGCTCGCCGTGCGCCTCGCGAAGCTCGGCCTGCCGGTCGTCTACGGCGTCGCCACCGACGACTCGCACGCCTACCACGAGTTCGCCGTCGGTAAGACGAACCCCGGCCGCGGCTGGTGCATGGTCCGAACGCAGCACCTCACCGCCGAGTCGATCGTGCGGGCGATGAAGGCCGGCGACTTCTACTTCTCCACCGGCGTGACGTTCGATTCGATCTCGAAGGCCGACGGCAAACTAGCCCTCGCGATCAAGGCCGAGCCGGGCGTGACCTACAAGACCGAGTTCGTGGCGACGATGAAGGGCGCCCCGCTCGACAGCGAGCCGACGAAGGACAAGGACGGCAAGGAACTGGACGTGACGCGCCGCTACAGCGCGGAGATCGGCAAGGTCGTGGCCGCGTCGAACGACGCGAATCCGAGCTACGCGTTCACCGGGAACGAGTTGTACGTGCGCGCGAAGGTGACCTCAAGCAAACCGCACCCGAACCCGTACCAGAAGGGCGACACGGAAGTGGCGTGGACGCAGCCGTTCACGCCGTGATCCGTCACGGTTTCGGTTTGAATTCGATCTTCTTGTCGGGCGCGCCGATCGGCGCGATCCAGTCGGTGTCGAGCTGGCGATAGGACGACGATGTTCTCCCTTTCGGGGGCGTCACCGATTTCGCCTCGAAGAGCAGTTCGTCGCCGGGCTTGAGGGCGTCGAGCGCCTTGCGGTTCGCCGGCGTGTCGGCGCAGTAGAGGTCCAGGTCGCCGTATTTGAAGAATCCGTTCTTGAGATCGATCTTCAGCCGTCCGTCGATGGCCGTGTAGGAATCGTAGACCCCGCCGCCGCGCAGGGGGTCGGTCGCGTTCGGGTTGCTCGTGTAGCGGACGTTTCGCCAGAGGTCTTCGACGGTGGAGAAGTCGAGCGGCGGGATCGCGCGGCCGGCCTCCGTCACGAGCGAACGGGCGTTGAGTTTGCGGACGATGGATTTCCCGCGCAGCTTGGGTCGGCTCGACGCGTTCCCGATTTCCTCGACGACGGCGTCGACGTCCACGAGGTCGCCGGACTTGTAGTCCTTGAGCGCGCCGTCGGACGCACCGGTTAGTTTGACGCGGAGGCTGCCCGAGTGCGTCTTCTGAGGCGGATTGATCGTGACCGTCAGATCGTAGCTGCTGAAGGAACCGTATCGGGCCTGCAACCGGACCGCCGTGCCGACCGGGGGCGGGTTCCGCAGCAGCTTCGTGTAGTCGTCGAGCGGGTTGGCGACGCGGAAGGATTTCGGATCTCGCTTCTGGCCCGACGTGGCGGCCGATTCGGGATCGCCGGGGCGCTCGATGCGATCGAGGCGGACGAGCGGCACGGCCTTGTCGAAGCGGTCGGCGCCCGGATCCGGCGACTCGACCACGCCGGTGACGATGACGGTATCGGCCTTCGCGCTGGATTCGTCGTCGGGGACGAAATCGGCGAGTTCGTCGACGAACGCCTTGCCCGCGACGCGGACCTCGAAGCCGGTCAACCCGGCGACGGAACCGGAGACGCCGACGAGCAGGTGGGTGCTGTCGCCGATGACGCGGAGCTTCTTGAGGGGACCGGTCCAGACCACCTTCGAGCCGACGTGCCGGTCGGGGTTCGCGTACACCGAGTCGGGCGTCGCCTTGGCAGCGGGCAGGTTCGCCCGCCGTTCACCGAGCTGAACGATCGTCGTTTCGGGCTTGCCGACCTTGCGGACGCGCAGGCAATCGGCGTGCAGGGCGTTGTCGAGCGAGAAGCCTTCCGCGCTCGGGCCGGGTCCGGGGCCGAACGACGGCATGACGATCCGCGCGGGGAGGCCGGTCATCGCGACTTCGGCCTCGAGGGCGTCGCCGGCGCCGTAGTCGATGAACTCCTCGAGCGAGGCTCCCGTCATGTGGCAATGCAGCAGCGGGGCGCCTTCGCCTGTGTTGCCGAGTTGGAGCGTGAACGAAACGCCGGAACTCGATTTCCCCATCGCGCGGAACGCGCCGGCGATGCGCCCCCGGGTCCCGACGGCGGCCGGCTGGTCCCGGATCAGGAAGGTCGGCGCGCGGCGGAGATCGGCGTCGTTCGCGGCGGTTTCCGCCCGGCCGAGCGCGGCGTCGATCCACGAGGCGACCTGGCCGGACTTCTCGATCCCCTCGCCGCGAAATCCCCAGTACGCCTGGGGGGAGCCGACCGTCGTCATCGCGTATCGGGTTTCCAAAATCAACTCGCGGACTTCGGCGGGGGCCTGCGGAGGCACCAGCGCGCGCAGCTCCTCGCGCGGCGCGCGGACGGCCAGCACGCGCACGCGATCGCCGGCACGGTAGTCCACCATGGCTGCGGCCATCTTGGCGGTCGGGAATTCGACCAGGCAGCCGACCGACCGGCCGTAGCTCATCGGGCCGGGCACGCTTCCGGTGAGGATGACCCACGTCTTGTCGTTGAGCGTCCTGACGCCGACGAGATCGCCGGCAAGCAGGAATTTCGCGGGGACTTTCGGATCGGCGGGCGCGGCGTTCGGATCGCCGGGCGGTGCGAACGGGGGGAACAATCCGTTGGGCACCAATCCGGCCTGCGCGCCGCGCATCATGTGGCCGAGCATATGGTCGCCCAAGGCCTTCGCCTCGAACGTGGGCAGGTCCTTGATCCCCGCGTCGCGCGCAGCGCGGATACGCTGCGCGGTGGCGGCCTCGACCGGTTGCCACCGCGGCACGGCCTCGGCCAGGTTCGGCAGATCCGCCCACTCCGCCAACCGGGGCGCCGGGGCCGGCGCTCCGGCGCCCTCGCCGACGGCTCCGGCCGGCCGCGCGTCGCCGCCGCGGCCCCCATCGGCGTTCGCGGCCCCGTCAGTCGAACGCGATGTGAAGGCGCCCGCGGCGTAGGCGATGGCCACGATGGCGACCGTACCGACGACGCCGAACACCAGCGGCCCCATCCACGCGGGCCGGCGCGGGGCGTGGTCCCGTTCGCGTTCGCGCGGCCGGCGACGCGGCGCGCGATCCCGCGTCGCCACCGGCA